>CANHTA010000164.1 GCA_947463135.1 Gemmatimonadota bacterium | reverse complement strand
GAAGACCCCGGCCAAGGCACCCGCCAAGGCACCCGCCAAGACCCCGGCCAAGGCTGCTCCCAAAGCGGCACCAAAGGCCGTGAAGGCCCCTGCGACGGCCGCAAAGCCGGCGGCCAAGGCACCGGCTCCGGCGGCGAAGAAGGCGGCGGCAAAGGCCCCCGCGAAGAAGGGCGCTAAAACGCGGTAACGGGTATCGCTGGTGAAACAGGGGGGAGGGAGCACGGGATGATCCCCGACTCCCTCCCCCCTGTTTTGTTTGCACCACCCACCAGCCGTTTACACCAATCCCACCAGGGCCCCCACCTCTTTGAACGCCGCGATCACGGCGTCGAGGTCGTCGCGGCTGTGCGCGGCGCTGACCTGACAGCGCACCCGCGCCTCCCCCTTGGGCACCACCGGAAATCCGAAGCCGGTGACGAACACGCCGCGATCCAGCAGCAGCTCACTCACTTTGATCGCCAGCGCCGTCTCGCCCACGATAATCGGCACGATCGGCGTTTCGCCGGGCAGCGGATGAAAGCCCGCCTCCTGAATGGCGGCCCGGAAGTACGCCGTGTTCTCGTGTAGCCGCGTCACGCGTTCGGGATGTGCTTCGATGAACTCCACCGCGGCCAGCGAGCTGGCGGTGACGGTGGGCGGCAGGGCGTTGGAGAACAATTGCGGACGCGAGCGCTGCGTCATCATGTCGCAGAGGGCGGCCGGTCCGGCGATGAAGCCGCCGGCGGCGCCACCCAGCGCCTTGCCGAGGGTGGAGGTGATGATGTCCACCTCACCCATCACGCCGAAATGCTCGGCGGTGCCGCGTCCCGTCTTGCCCAGCACGCCGGTGGCGTGTGAGTCGTCCATGACCACGATGGCGTCGTGCTCGCGCGCGATTTGCAAAATGTCGGGGAGCTTGGCGATGGAGCCTTCCATGGAGAAGACGCCATCGGTCCAGATGATCTTCCGCTTGGCGTCCTTGGCGCCGCGCAGCTTGTCGCGCAGGTCGTCCATGTCGCTGTGCTTGTACACGGCGGTTGTGCACTTCGTGATGGACTTGGCCAGGCGCACCGAGTCGATGATGGACGCATGGTTGAGCGCGTCGGAGACCACGAAGTCGCCTTCACGGGCGATGGTCGGTGTGAGCGCCTCGTTGGCGTTCCAGGCCGAGACGAAGGAGAGCGACGCCTCGGTGCCGACGAAGCGCGCGAGCGCCGTCTCGAGGTCGCGATGCAGGGTGAAGGTGCCGCAGATAAAGCGTACGGAGGCGGTACCGGCGCCGTAGTGCTCGAGCGCATGGATGCCGGCCTGCACCACCGCGGGCTCGTTGGCGAGGCCAAGGTAGTTGTTGGACGACAGCACAATCACCTCGCCGCGTCCTTCCATCCGGACGCGTGCGCCTTGCGGTGACTCGAGATAATTGAGCCGCTTGTAGGTGCCGGCGGCCTTGAGGGCGTCGAGCTCGGCCTGTAGTTCCGTTGCGAGAGACATGGAGAACCCCGGTTTACAGCTGGAAGATGATCTTGCCGGCGTCGCCTGACTTGATGAGCTGCATCGCGTCATCGACCGCCTCCAGTGGCAGGCGATGCGTGATCACCGGCGTTGGATCGAAGTTGCCGGAGGCGACAAAGCGCGACATCTGGTGCCACGTGTCATACATGCGACGACCCACCACGCCGTAGATGGTGAGTCCCTTGAAGATGATCTCGGTGGCGAAGTCGACGTCGATGGACCGGGACGGAATGCCGAGCATGTTGACGCGTCCGGCAGGGCGGCAGAGCGCGAACGCCTGATGCACGGCGGAGGGAACGCCCGACATTTCGAGGACGACATCGGCGCCGTTGCCGTCGGAGGCTTTCATGACGGCGGCCTTGGCGTCATCGGGATGCACGGCGTCGTGCGCGCCCATGGTGCGGGCGAGTTCGAGCCGCTTGGGGTTGACGTCGGTGGCAATAATGCGCGCGGCACCGGCGGCCT
The DNA here is from genome assembly GCA_947463135.1 of Gemmatimonadota bacterium. Taxonomy (GTDB): domain Bacteria; phylum Gemmatimonadota; class Gemmatimonadetes; order Gemmatimonadales; family Gemmatimonadaceae; genus Gemmatimonas. The sequence continues at coordinate 4,904 of CANHTA010000164.1, read as the reverse complement.
TGGCAATGCCAACGGCGAAGGCCCCGATGGGCCCGCAGCCGGTGATGAGCACCACGGCGCCGGGGATGTTGGCGGTAAGCGTGGTGTGGAAGGCGTTCCCCATCGGGTCGTGAATGCCGCCGATGTCGTAGCTGATCGAGTCGTCGAGGTGCCAGACATTGGTGGCGGGCATGGCGATGTACTCGGCGAAACAGCCGTCGCGGTCGACGCCAATGATTTTGGTGGACGGGTCGGCGTGCGCATTGCCGGTGCGGCTGAAGAGCGAGCGCTCGTCGACGATGTGCCCCTCGGCGGTGACGCGGTCCCCAACCTTGACGCTCTCGACGAAGCTGCCGACGGCGACCACGTCGCCGGCGAATTCATGGCCGCAGATAAACGGTGGCTTGCAGCGACCGGATGCCCAGGCATCCCACTCGTAGATGTGCACGTCCGTGCCGCAGACACCAGCGCTGCGCACCCGGATCAGGACCTCGTCGTCCCGAATGGTGGGTTCGGGCACTTCGGTCAGCGTGAGCCCACGCTCGGCCGTTTGCTTCACCAGCGCTTTCATGTCACTCCTCGGAAAACCGGCGGACGCGGCGACGGCCACGCGCAGCCGGCAAGATCATCGTGCGATTGGAAGGGGAAAAGTCGCATGCGTGCAAAGCGCGTGGAAGGGCGAACGCTGCCGTATTCCGCCGACGTCTCATCCACTAATCGCGCGCGTTCTTTATACGCGCTATTGCGCACTTGAATTATGCACACGTATATTCGCGTGAATTCAACGACTTGCACGTTCTGTCCACATCCGGGTCTCCGTGGTTTCTGCAACACGGCAACAGAGCGTGTAATCCTCATCGGCAACGCGTGGCCATACACCGGCACGAGTTCCTCAGTACCTCCCCGATCACTACGGTGATCCCCGCTGGCGTGGCGAACCGCTTCCCGGTTCCGGCCACCATTTTGTCGTCGCTGCTCGCGCCGGTGCGCGGAGCGACGACCTGCACGGCTACGGCGCGCGGCGTTGTGGCGAGTGCCGCCCAGGTGAGCGCTGCTCAACGACGTGCCGCGGCTGTTCCGGCGACGCGGCTGTTCCCCTTTGGTCCCGTTCATCGTGAACGCGGACATTCACCTGCACGACTCCGCTGGAGACCGTGTAGCGCATAAGACCGCGGTGCATGCGCCGCGCCTTGTGTGAGCTCACCTTTCCACCGGGGGAAAGGGAGTGCGATCAAAACCTCCTCGAGAGGATTTTCGAAATGGCTCCTGCCAAGAAGGCTGCCAAGAAGGCGGCGAAGAAGGGTGGCCGTAAGGTCGCGAAGAAGGCGACCCGTAAGGTCGCGAAGAAGGGCGCGAAGAAGGCCGTGAAGAAGACCGTGAAGAAGGCGGCCAAGAAGGCGACCCGTAAGGTGGCGAAGAAGGCCACCCGTAAGGTTGCCAAGAAGGCGGTAAAGAAGGGTGCGAAGAAGGCTGCTAAGAAGGGCGCCAAGAAGGCCGCGAAGAAGGTGGCCCGCAAGGCCACCAAGCGCGCCAAGAAGGTTGTCGCTCCGGCGCCGGACGCCGCGTAATCACGCGTTCGTACCATTGCAGGTGTAGAAACGCGAAGGCGCCGGCATGTCTGCCGGCGCCTTTCACGTGCTCAGGACCATCTTAGCAGGCCGTCGCGAGTGCCTGCGTCCGCGTGGGCACGACCAGCTCATCGTCGGGCACCGGGCCCCACACGAAAGCGGCAAATCGGGACGGCTGATCGCTAAGCCCGCCGTTGGCGATGACAATGCCCATGGGCTCAGCTGGCGGGAGAACGATTCGGGACTGTTTCAGGCGCATGGCGGGCGATCCTCCACCCTTCGTGTGAATACATCGCAATCGCCCCCAACGGACAATCGCACGCCCTACGGAAGTGCATGCAGAGTGCCAGCGTGTGGTGGATTGGCAACCTGTTGTTTTTGAACGGCTTACAACACAAACGCCGACGAAGGTGCCGTCGGCGGTGTCTCTCTGACACGACTCTTTTGCGCGCGCCTGTGCGTAAATGACACAGGCGTGACCACCTGCTACGCGACCGCGTACTCCTTGCGCGCCATGAAGGTCTCGCGCAGCCCCACCGTTTTCTCGACGGAAATCGTCCACCCGCGGTAGCGCGTACGCAGTTCCTCCAAGGGGAAGCCGTCGTGCAGGCTTTCGGTGCCGGCGGCGATGGTTTCCACCAAATGCACGCCTCCGTCGGCGGTGGCGCTTTGCAGCACTTCGATGACGCGTGCCCGATCCTGGCTGGTGAGACCGGCAAACGCCGTGGGTGAACAGACCACCGCATGGAGTTCGACATCGGGTGCCCAGCCGCCCAGATCGGCACAGTAGCTCCGGACACGCTCCGTGAGCCCCGCAGCCTCGGCCGCCCTGACAACGCGCTCCACCGCGTCTTCGGCCGGCTCCACCGCCGTTACGGCACAGCCCCTCGCCGCGAGATACAGCGCCGGCCCCTCTCGCTCGGCCCCGGCCACCAGCACGTGGCGATCGCTGGAATCGGCCAACGCCCGCACCAACATAGCGTTCGGATCGATGCCCCAGTGCTCGGGCGTCTGATACTGCGCCAGGATTTTGAGCCGCCGCCGCTTCCAGGTGGCATACGTGGGCAGCCGCAGCCGCTTCGCGATGATCCGGTCGACCTCTTGCCACACCACCAGCTCGGTCAGCGCGATCTGATCCTGCTTCCGCAGCAGTTCAACGGCCTCATCGCCGATCTTGAGCACCGCACCACGCGACACCGAGTCCTTGTAGTCCTCGATTTCGCGTTCGACGTACAGCTCGTACTCGTATTTGAGCGATCGCGGAGAATAGATAATCGGGCCCGTCGATGTGGATGGAATGTGGATAAAGTAGGTGCACGGCGAAAAAGTGCAAGGGGTTTTCCACAACATGTTTGTGATCCACGAACATCCAAGTGCGCTTGGGCATTACAGTTGTGATGGTGCGGCGACAGTGCCGCCGACCGCGACACCCTGTCTCCCCACGCGCCGCATGCCCGAGTTGCCGGAAGTTGAATTCGCTGTCACGCGGCTACGGGATGCCGTGGCGGGCCGTGTCATCGCCAGCCTCGAACCATTCCATCCGGCCCAACAGGCCCATTTGCCCCCGGCCGATCAGCGGGCGGCCACCGGGTGCACCATTGAGCGCGTTGAGCGGCGAGCCAAAATTCAGCTCATCGCCCTCAGCGGGGGGGCACTGCTGGAGGTGCACTTCCGGATGACCGGCGATTGGGTGTTTACCCGGGTGGGTGACCCGCCCCCGCGTCACGAGCGGGTGCGCTTGGAAACCACGGATGGCGTCCGGGTGTCTCTGGTGGACAGTCGCGCCTTCTGCGTGGTGCGGTTCCATGCGCCGGGCGCCTTTGCACTCCCCGATCTCGGTCCTGAGCCGCTCACCGACGCCTTCACCGTGGATGGGCTGTGCGAGGCGCTCGCGCGGCGGCGCGGGCCCATTAAGCCCGCGTTACTCGACCAGAAGCTGGTGGCAGGGGTGGGCAACATTTATGCGTCCGAAGCGCTCTGGGAGGCCCGCATTCATCCGGCGGCGGCCACCAACCGTTTGTCCCGTGCGCGGGTGGCGCGGTTGCGGGATGCGGTGCGTCTCGTGCTCGAAACGGCGCCGGCGGAACGCTACTACGGGCGGGATACGGGCAACGATGCGGGCACCGATCCCGGTCACGATGCCGCCGCCGATGCGGCTCCCGAGCAGGAGCGCTGGCGGGTGTATGGCCGTGAGGGTGAGCCGTGCCGTCGCTGCGGGGCCACGCTCAAACGCCTGCCGCAAGCGGGACGCAGCAGCTTCTACTGCCCGCGCTGTCAGCGACGCGACCCGCAACGCGAATCGCAACGCGAAGCCCGACGCTAACCCCCGTGCGTGGCGGCGCGCTCAAGGCAGGCGAGCGTCTGCGCGGCGGTGTCGGCCCACGAGAAACGCGCGGCCTGCGTGCTTCCGCGCACGATGAGCGTCTCACGCAGCCCCGGCTCATGCAGCACGCGCGTCATCTGCGCGGCTAACGCCTTCGCATCGTGCCAGGGAAAGCACAGCGCCGCCTCGCCGGCTACCTCCGGCAGGGAACTGGCGTCGGCGCAGATCACCGCGCCGCCCGCGCGCATGGCTTCGAGGACCGGCAACCCAAATCCCTCGTAGCGTGACGGAAACACGAGGGCCGACGCGCGCCGGTAGAGCGCCACCAGCTGCCCGTCGGTGACGTAGCCTACATGCGTGAGCCATGGGGCCGCACCATACACCTCCCGCGTTTGCGGTGACATGCCCGGACCGCACTGGAGCAACGGGATCGTCATCCCCTGCTGCTGCAGGAGTGCCATGGCCTCGTACAAGGTGCGCAGATTTTTGCGCCCCTCCTGACCGCCCACCGTGAGAAAAAACGGGGCATCCATCGCCCCGGCCGGCACCGGGAGCGCCTCGTGCGCCTCCTCCAACGGCAGGTCGTCGGCGGCCAACAGCGTCACCGTGATGCGCGATGGATCAACCTGTAACCGCTCTACGATCTCGCGCTTGCTGAACTCCGAGATGGTGAGCATGGCCGTGGCCATCGCCGCGGTGCGCTGATAGCGGCGCCGGTACTTGAGACGCTTAAGCACGCGCCACCACTGGTTATCCAGCTGCAGCATCGGCGCCAGATCGAGCGTGCTCACCACCATCGGCCGGCGCGCCGCGGTGGTGATGAGATTCCACGGATACCACACCACATCGGCACTGGTCTCCGCCAGTTGCTCAATCGGCGCCACCGTGGTGCGCGTCGCGAGCGCCTCATGCCAGCTGCCTAACAGCGCCGATACCGCGGCCGCGTCGTCACGGTGTGCCACATACATGGTGAACACCAGGTCAGGGCGCTGCTGCACGAACTGGCAGAGCAGGTTCCGCACGTAGCGTCCGAT
>CANHTA010000163.1 GCA_947463135.1 Gemmatimonadota bacterium | reverse complement strand
GGGGCGAGCCGGGGTTCAAGGCCGTGGAGATCGGACGCGGCGTGGCCGGTCGGTAGTTCTCGCGGCTGACCGTCAGAGCAACAAAAGGGCCGCCGGTGCACATGCACCGGCGGCCCTTTCTGCTTCCACCTACCCGAGGCTTACGGGTTACGGTCGAGGCAGCCCTTGAACTTCGGGTTGTTGCGCTCGTCGAACGGGACCGGCGCGTTCACGTCGTTTCCGTACGTTCCCGCCAACGGCGACGGCAGGTTGCCCGTGGGGAACACCGCATTGGCGGTACGTCCGTACTGACGAATCAGTCGACGCAAGTCACCCAAGCGATGGCCGGTGAGGTACAACCAGATGGCGCGCTCTTCGAAGAGCAGCGACACCGCGGCTGCCTGCGTCGTGGGCGCCGAGCCGGGCAACGGCGCCATGGCCGGCGTGATGCCCGTAGAACGCAAGCTGTTCAATCCGGCGAACACGGCATCACGAGCTTCCTGTGTATCGGCGCGCAACTGCGCCTCAAGCTCGATCAGGCGGGCTTCCACCCCTTCAGCCACGGCCGCAGATCCGGTACGCGCATACTTGCCCTGCGTGGGCAGGTTGGTGCTCGTGCCGTTAAAGCCTACGCGCGTGGACGGCGTCCATGGGATACGTGGATCAGCCGGCGTGCGCAGCCAGTCAATGCCGTTCCCACCTTCGCGGTTCACAATCGCATAGCGCGAGTTGGCAATGGACAGCGCGTTCCACACGCCGTTCTCCTGACGTCCGCTCGAGGTGGAGTGGGCCGTGAGGTACTTATACGACGTCGGTACGCCAGACACGGCCGTCGCGGCCTGGGCGAACTGCCCCTGATTCAGGAGCACGCGACCACGACCGATGCGCGCCAGATTCTGAACGGTCGTGCTCGTTCCCGCAGATGCCAGCGCCGAATCGAACGACGCCAACGCACGCGAATAGATCTGCGCCGTGGTGAGCGGATCGCCGAAGTACGTCACGCCATCCTTCTGCCCCGAGAACGGGACGCCCGAGCAATACGTCTCGGCGAAGAACGTTTCAGTATATCCACGGAGGGCGTACAGCTCTCCGATGTTTTGCACCGGCGTTGGCGCAAACTTCTGGAGCACCAAAATCGCCTGCGTCGCCCCTTCACGGGCACGATGCAAGTTGCGGTAGAAACCGTCCATGGCGGGCAAGTTCTCCACCATAGCGCGCTGGTTGGGGAACAGACGGTCGTCAAAGGTATCGGTAGAGTAGATCTCGTCCGAAATGTTGCCGGTGACGATCACGACGTTCTCAATGCTCAGGTTGCCAGAAAAAACGTTCTGGAAGTCCTGAAGCGCCCCGAGACGAAGCGGTGTTGCTCCAGCCACGGTTTGATAATCACTGACGTTCAGCACGTCCGGGTCAGTGATTTCGAGCGTGCTGCTACTGCAGCCGGCGGCAACACCGCAGGCGAGCAGAATGGCACTCGCCGGTCGGATCACGCGGCGAGACACGGAAAGAAATGGCATCGGTGTGATCGCCTGATCAGAAGTTGAAGTTCATGCGGAGCGTGATGTAACGCATCGGCGGCGTCGAGAAGAACTCTTCGTTACCACGCGTGTCGGAGTTACCAACCGTCGTCTCCGGGTCAACACCCGTAAACGGCGTCCACACGCCCAGGTTGCGGCCGGTGAGCACCACATTCCACCGTTCCGCGCGCACCGCGTTGGCCCACTTCGTCGGCATCGTGTAGGACACCGCGAGTTCGCGGAAGCGGGTGAACGAGCCGTCTTCGTAGAAGCCGGTGAAGATCGAGGACGCAGCGGCCACGGCCTTGGCCTGCTCTTCGAGCGGCGCGCCGTTGTAGAGCCCCTGGCAGGACTGGCCGGCCTGACACTGGTGGCGCTTGGTGTTGTTCAGCTTCTTCATGCCCCACTTCGAGTCCAGCTGGCCGCTGATACGCAGCTTGCGATTGAGCAGCTCGATGGTGGGCGAGAACGCCAATTCGCGCGTCGGATACGTGGCGCCGATGAACTGGTTGGCACCGTAGGTCATTTCGCTGGCCACGAGGAGGCCGTCGTTGTTGGCATCGTTGTACGTATAGGGACGGCCCCAGAGTCCGTACAGCGGGAAGCCCGGCGAGTTGAGCTGCGTGTTACGGTTGCCAGACGGGATCGGCGACACGCCTTCACCCAACGTCACCAATTCGTTCTTGTTCGTCGAGCCGGTGAGCACGAAGTCGAGGGCGATCGCCTTCCGGTCGAGAACCTTCTGGTTGTACACGAGCTCGAGCCCCGAATTCCGCACGTTGCCGATGTTCTCGAAGCGCGACGTCACGCCGGCGATCGAGGGCGCGATGCGACGCTCGATGAGCGCGTCGGTGGTGTTCTTGTTGTAGTACGTGACTTCGAAGTTGCTGCGACCATTGAACATGTTCAGGTCGAAGCCGCCTTCAAGCTCGGCCGAGTATTCCGGCTTGAGCACAGCGTTGCCGAGGGAGCCGATGGACACACCGGGCTGGTCGGCGGTGCCGGAGATCGTCGTGCCGAACGGCGAGAGGAAGCGCAGGGCATCAGTGGCGCCGGGGATCTGCCCCGACGCGCCGTACGTGGCGCGGAACCGGAGCGAGCTGATGGCGTCCGTCTGCGGGAAGAAGCCTTCTTCCGACACGAGCCACGACGCACCCACCTTCGGGTAGTTCACAGCGCGGAAGTCCTTACCGAACGCGCTGGCGGCGTCGCGGCGAAGACCGGCGGTGAGGAAGAGCTTCTCGTTTACGGTGAAGAGCTGCTCGACATAGTACCCGAGCGTCCGCTTCTCTTCGGTGCCGGCCGCAGCGTTGCGCACGGCAGCGGCGGTGATCGTGGTGGCGCCCGGCGGCAGCGAGTTACCCGTACCACCCGTCTGCGAGAAGTAGTTGCGGATGTACTGCATGCCCACCGACGTCTTCGAGCCAAGCCATGAGAAGGGCTGCTTCGTGGCCGTGGCGCCGAGATCCACCGTCTGTTGATTGATTTCCGAGCGCTGATCGCTGATGTTGCCCACGCGATTCACGCCCAGCACGCCCTGCTCAAACAGCTGGACACCACGATCCAGACGCGACGCGAAGTCCATGCCGATCGTGGCACGGGCCGAGAGCCAGTTATACGGCTCGTAGCGTGCCTGCGCGCTGTTGATGAAGCGGTTGAGATCCTGCGTGGTGGTGGTGGACATAATGTCGCCCATCGGGAACGCCCGGTAGCCCAGCAGCTTCACCCCGCGGCTGTCCACCAGATCCTGACGCCAGTTTCCACCGAGCATACCCACCATCAAACCGTTGCCGTTGTCTTCGTTCTGCGGCAACCGCTGCCGGCTGTTAATGAAGCCCGAGGACACCTGCAACGTGGCCTTCTCGCTGATCTGCGCCGTGAGGTTGGCGCGCAAGCTGTTGCGATCCAGCGCATTCGGACGGATCTGCGAGGAGGGGAGGCTGCTCACGCCACGCTCAGTCTTGAGGCGCGCAATTTCGATGTCAGGCATCTTGTAGATGCCCGTTTCCACTTCGGTTTCGCCGGCCACAAAGTACTGCACGCGATCGGTACCGCCCGACACCTGCATGCCGTACTGACTGCGCGATCCGCGGTCAATCGGAGTCAGGCTGTCGATACCGAAGGCATTGCCCACCCGCAGGCTGTCCGCGCGGCAGGCACCCGTCGCAATCGCCGTGGCGAAGCACTGCACCCGGTTGCCAGCATTGGCGCCGGTGAGCGCGGTGCCCCAACCGTAGTACATATCCGGAAAGGTGTTCGGGTTCGTGATGGCCCCGTTTTCCGTGTACACGTTCCAGCGCGTCTTGCCCGCCTTACCACGCTTGGTCGTGATGTTGATCACGCCGTTGGCCGCTTCCGTGCCGTACAGCGTGGCGGCGGACGGGCCCTTGATCACTTCAATGTTTTCGATTTCCTCGGGATTGAGGTCGTCGAGACGCGACGGCGCCGAGCCACCAACACCGATGGCGGAGCTGCCCGACGTCGCGGTCATACGCACGCCGTCGATGATCACCACGGGGTCGTTGCTCAGCGACAGCGAGGACTGCCCGCGGATACGGATACGCGAGCCGGCACCGGTCGCACCAGCCGACACGACCTGCACACCGGCCGCGCGGCCAGAGAGCAGGTTACCCATGTTCGCCACCGGCAACTCGGCAATCTTATCGGCCACCGCAATCTGCGTGGTGGAGTTTGCCAGTTCGACCTTGCGCTGCTGACCGGTGACCGTCGTGACCACGGCCGACAAGGAGAACGCTGCCTGCGTGATTTGAATGTCCGCCACCACCGGCGTCGCCCCGGCCACATTCACCGTGACCTTCTTCGCCTCGTAGCCGATACGATTCACATCCAGGGTGATCGCCCCCGTGGTGGTGACCCGCAACGTGTAGCGGCCGTTCTCGGCCGTGAGCGTACCGTTTTGCGTGCCGGCAACCAGCACACGCACCTGCGACACTGGATTGCCCGTGGCTGCGTCGGTGACGCGACCAGAGATGGTCCCGCCGGCACCCTGTGCGTGAGCACGCGGTGCTGCGGTCAAGGAAACGCCAATCAGCCCGGCAACCAGGGCCAGACGGGCGCACGCAGCGGCCAGTGGGCGGCGATAGATGGACGGAGGCGTCGAGCAGCTGGGCTGCTCGACGCGATCAGTCGCGACGGGTCCGAACAATCGCATCTCGTGACTCCCTCAGAGAGCTGGATCACTCAACGGCCACACCGTTGTGGCCGAATATGGCCATCTCGCTCTGCCTGTCGGGTGCCGGATGGCCCACGACGCAGAGAGCGATGCCACTGTGTTGCACAGGTGCCGAAACACCTGATTGGCGCGAGGGGATCGGGCGACGCAGCGAGAACTCGCGCATCCACCCGGATTGCGTGCGTGGCACGCGGCGGGAAAACAGCAGGGGAAACCAGGGTCGAACCGGGCTGCAACAACAACACAGCCCAACAACAGCTTCAGACAGCGATTCGTCACAACGCCAACGGTACGTCAACGCCTTGTCCCCGACCACACGGAATCGGGAGGGACCGGAAAAACCGGAAGGCACAGGCTACGGTGTGGCACCGTGCCTGTCAATGTCAGACATCACCCGAGTGGGACGAGCGCTTGCCGCTCTTGCCCAAAAACGGCCAATCCGTGCGCCCGTGGGGGCGACCCGCGTCCGACGCTCAGGGTGTCGCTGGCGGGGCCGGTAACGCGAACGTGAGCGCCGACAAACTTGCCGAATCGGCCACCAGTTTGGTCTCACCAGCCGGGAGGCCGTTCAGCTTGAGAATGTACGCCACCGAGTGGAGATACTGCTCCGCCGTGAGCGTACCGGGGGCATCGTCGGGCATCGTGGTCCGGATCTGCTCATACAGCGCAAACAACGACCGCCCCACCCACTTCGTCCGGAAGTCGGCACTCGTGACGTCCTTGGCCTCGTGGCAACCGGCACAGGTATTGGTCCACACCGTGGCGCCATCGGTGGCCTGCGCTTCGGTATACAGCTTGGCCGTATCGACCACCAACCGCCCCGAGGGGCGCAGAGTCGTGGCCGCGGACCGCGCGGAGAGCGGACGCTGCGCCGACATGCGCGAACCGCCAAACACGCTGGCGGCGATCACCGTGGCGAGGAATGCGCTGGGGAGATAATGACGGGTGTTCATAGTGCCACAACCTGACCTGTGGACAGCGCGCTGGCAAGGCATGCTGGGGGGGAGACCGCCGATTGCGCCAACGGGGACCGCGCACCATCTTCGCCCCATGTCGATTCACCCGCCTGCCCCCGACGCGCTGGTCCCCCCGTCGTCCGACGCCGTGACGCTGCCCCGACGCGACTTTCTCAAAATCGCCGGTGTCGGAGCCGGCGCCCTCCTCACCACCGGATGCGCTTCGGCCGGTGCGTTCGCGTCGGCCGCGCCGGTGCGCGGCATTGAGCGTGGCCGCGCCAAGGACGGTGGCGTGGGCCATGTCGTGGTGATCGGCGCGGGCGCCTGGGGCGGCTGGACCGCCTATCATCTTCGGGAACGTGGCGCGCGCGTCACGTTGATTGATGCCTACGGCCCCGGGAACTCGCGCTCCACCAGCGGTGATGAGACCCGCGGCATTCGGTCGTCCTATGGCGACCGCGCCACCGGCGAACTTTGGACGCCGTGGGCCCGCGCCGCCATCGAACGGTGGCGTCTCTTCGAAAAGGAATGGGCGCCGGTCTTCCGTACCTCGTATTTCCATCAAACGGGCGACGTGATCATGCGCGCCACCGCCGAGCCGTTCATTACCCGAACGATCGACTTGTGGAAGGCCAATAACGTCCCCCATGAAGTCCTCAACGGGGACGAGGTGCGCAAACGCTACCCCGTCATCAAGGCCGACGACATCACCATCGCGATTACCGAACCCGATGCCGGCGTGGTGCGCTGCCGCGCAGCCACGCAGGCCGTGGCCGCGGTCGGTCAAAAAATGGGGGTCCAACTGGTCATCAGTCGCGTCCGTCCCGGTCCTACCATTAATGGCACCATGGACGGCGTGATCCTCGAAGATGGGTCCACCGTCCGCGGCGACGCGTATGTGTTTGCCTGTGGCCCGTGGTTGCGCAAGCTGTTCCCCTATCTGGAAAACCGCATGCGCGTCCCCATTGGCGTGGCCTGTTACTTCGGCGTGCCGGTTGGGGATTCGCGCTTCACGTTCCCCAATCTCCCGAGCTTCAACTTTCCCGGTGTCACCGGGTGGCCCGTGCTTCCGGTGGATTCTCGTGGCTTCCGCGTGCGCGGCGCCATTGCGCCGCCAGCCCCGCCGGCCGGCGCGCCCCGCCCCGATGCGCCGGCCAGCGCCGGCCCTGCCGCCGGTGCGCCAGCACCGTCCGATCCGCTCCAACAAGATCCCGATACCAGCAGCCGCTGGGCGAGTCAGGATCGCATTGATGGCTCCCGTCGGTTCCTCGCC
>CANHTA010000162.1 GCA_947463135.1 Gemmatimonadota bacterium | reverse complement strand
TGGCTCATCGACGAACTCTTCGCGCTCACGGGGAAGAGCACCGAGGAGTACATCAAGCTCGTGCTGCTCGATCCGTTTTATAACATCCGGTTCGAAGACGGCTCGGTATTCCATTACAACGGCGATCGCGACGCTATCGTGCGCCAAGTCGGGGAGTTCAATCCTGACGACGTCGCCGGCTACATGAAATTCCGCGATAAGGCCTGGGAAATCTTCAACGTCGGCATGCCCCTCATCGACAAGCCGTTCCTCACGGCGGGCTCCATGCTGAAGATGCTCCCCGACCTCATTCGCACCCGGTCGGACGTGTCGGTTGCGGCGCTCGCCGACAAGTACCTCAAGGATGAGCGGTTGCGTCAGGTCTTTTCGTTTCACCCGCTGCTGGTTGGCGGGAATCCGTACAAGACCTCGTCGATGTACGCTCTCATTCACAAGCTCGAGCAGCAGTGGGGCGTGCTCTTCGCCATGGGGGGAACGGGGGCGCTCGTTCGCGCCTTGGTGCAGGCGTTCGAGGACCTGGGCGGCACCATTCGCTTTGAGAGTGAGGTGCGGGAGATTCTCGTAGACCCGACCCGCCGCCGGGCCACCGGCGTGGCGCTCGTGGACGGAGAAACCGTGAAAGCGGATGCCGTGGTCTGTAACGGCGACGTGGCGCAGGCGTACCGGACCTTACTGCCCAAGCAAGTCCGGCCGTCCATGAGTAATGCCAAGGTCGAGCGCATGCGCTTCTCCATGTCGCTGTTCGTGATCTATTTCGGCACAGACCGCCAGTACGAAGACATTGCGCACCATGAGATCATCATGGGGCCGCGCTACAAGGCGTTGCTTGAGGACATTTTCGAGCGGAAGATCCTCGCGGATGACTTCTCGCTGTACCTGCACCGCCCCACCGCCACCGATCCCTCCCTGGCGCCGCCGGGGCACGATTGCTGGTATGTGCTGTCGCCGGTTCCGCACCTCGGCGGCGATGTGGATTGGGCGGCCGTGGGCGACCGCTATCGCGACCGGATCATGGGCTACCTCGAAGAGCGCTACATGCCGGAGCTCTCCAAGCACATCGTCACCGAGCGCCGTATCGACCCCCGGTATTTCGAGAATACCCTCAACAGCTATCTGGGGAGCGCCTTCGGCCCCGAGCCGGTCCTCACACAGTCGGCCTACATGCGGCCGCACAATGTGAGTCAGGATATTCCCAACCTCTACTTTTGCGGTGCGGGCACCCACCCGGGGGCGGGACTGCCCGGGGTCATCTCCAGCGGGAAGATCGTCGCCGAACTCATCGGTGGCGCGCCCGCTCGCGCCTCGTCGCCTGCGCCCGAGCTTTCCGTCCGCTAACGTCATCCCGCCAGCCGCCATGGCGCGGCGGGCGGGCTCCCGCGATCGCAGGGCGGCCGTCCGGCATCTTTCCGGCGGCAGCCCTGTTTTCGTAGTTCACCCCGACTCCCTGCCTCACTTAGATTCCGCCGTATGACCATCACCATTACCCCGACCGAGAGCGCGGGCGTCTCGCGCCGGATGCAAATCTCGGTGCCGGCTGACACCGTCGCGTCCTTCGAAAATCAGGCGGCGCGTAAGTACGCGACGCAGGCCCGCATCCCCGGCTTCCGCCCCGGCAAGGCCCCCGCCGCCATGGTGCGCAAGCGCTACGCGGCAGAGGTCCGCCAGGAAGCGATTGAGCTCGCCATGAACGAGGCCTTCCGCGAGGCCGTCGAGCGCGAGGGGCTTAAGCTGGCCGCTCAGCCGCATGTCCATGACCTCAAAGCTGAGCCGGGACAGCCGCTGGAGTTTGAGCTGCACTGTGAAGTGCGGCCCGAACCGGAGCTCAGCATCCTCAGCGGCTTCTCCGTCACACGCCGCGACGCGGTGGTGACCGATGAGCTGATTGAAGAGCAGATCGAAAAGATCCGCGACCAGAAAGCCGATTGGGCGCCGATTGACGACAAACCGGCACCGGGGGACATGGTCACGGTCCTCCTCTCCACCGCCGATGCGGACGGATCGCTCCCCGACGGGAAGGAATACCGGCTGGTGCTTGGCGGCGGTCAGGCCATTGCCGGCATTGAAGAACTCATCATGGAAACCGCGCCCGGTGGCACCACCGAGCGGCAGGTCCGTTGGCCGGACGATTTCCCCGACGAGTCACAGCGCGGCGCCACCAAGCTGGTGCGGGTGGCGCTCACCGATGTGAAGCGCAAAGCCATGCCCGCACTCGACGATGCCTTCGCGCGCGAAGTGGGCGACTTTGACACGGTGCAAATCCTCCGGGATGCCGTGCGCGCAGACATGAGCGAACATGCCAAGCGCGAAGCGGATGCCGACGTCCGCGGGCAACTCATTGACCGCATCGTGGAGGCCAACCCGTTTGATGTGCCCAAGGCGTGGGTGCTGCAGCTGGTGGATGGCTACATGAAGATGTACGGCGTTCCTGAGCGCGAGAAACAGCGCTTCGCCGACGAGTTTATGCCCATGGCCGAGCGCCAGGTGCGTCGCGATCTGATCATCGACACCATCGCCGAACGTGAGACCCTCACGGCGAGCGCGTCCGATGTCGATGCGCGCATCGAAACGCTTGCCCAAGCGCGCAACGTGGACCCCGGTCAGGTGTACGCACAGCTGCAGAAGGCTGGTCGTTTGCAGGAGATCGAGCGTGAACTCACCGAAGACCGCGTCTTCGGTTGGTTGCTTGAAAAGAATCCCGTTTCCGGAGAGTTGTAGTATGGCCTCGATCTACATGCCGTATATCATCGAGCGCTCCAGCCGTGGCGAGCGCACGTATGACATCTTCTCACGCTTGCTGATGGACCGCATCGTGTTCCTGGGGTCGCCGATTAACGACGACGTCGCGAACATCATCATCGCGCAGCTGCTGTTCCTCGAAGCGGACAATCCCGAGAAGCCGATCCATCTGTACATCAACTCGCCGGGCGGCAGCGTGTCGGCGGGGCTGGCCATGTACGACACCATGCAGTTCATCAAGGCTCCTGTGCACACCACGTGCATGGGCATGGCCGCCAGCATGGGTGCCTTCCTGCTCTGCGCCGGCGCCGCCGGTCATCGGAGCGCGCTGCCGCATTCACGCATCATGATCCACCAGCCGTCGCAAAACGGCGGTGGCGGCTCCGCGTCCGACATCGAGATTCAGGCCCGCGAAATTCTGTACCTGCGCTCGAAGATGAACGAATTGATGGCCAAGCACTCCGGCCGCCCGGTGGAACAGGTAGAGCGGGATACCGACCGCGACCGTTTCATGAGCGCCGAAGACGCCAAGGTATACGGGCTGGTGGACAATGTGATCCAGCATCAGGCGGAGTTGGTGGCGGTAGCGAAGTAGGGGGGCAAACTGCCAACCGCTTAGGAAGCAGGACGGAGAAAAATAGGGAGGAGGAAGCAGGTGTACCGCGCGAGCGGTTGCTGCCTCCTCCTCCCTTTCCATCTCCGTCCTGCGTCCTAAGCGGTTGGCAGTTCTATACGCACCCGCATCATGATTTCCACGGCCGGCCTCGTAGTCAGCCGCGCAAAGGGCTGCACACGCTCCGCGTCGAGCGTGGTAAAGTCAAAGCGACGGACGAGGCTGGCGAGAATGAGCGCGGTCTCAATGGTGGCGAACGCGGCCCCAACGCAAATACGTGGGCCGGCCCCAAAGGGGATATAGGCGCCCGGCGTCATCTCACCCTCGCGCTCCGGGAGGAATCGGTCAGGATCGAACCGGTCGGGATTGACCCACAGCTTCTCATGTCGATGCATGCTCCACGGGGCAATCATCAGCATCGTCCCGCGTTTCACGCGGCGCCCCGCGATGTTGGTATCCCGCGCGGCCACCCTCGGCAGGAACGTGATTGGCGGATACAGCCGCATCACTTCGCGAAAGAAGTTGCGTACGTACGGCATGCGCTTGGTGTGCTCCAGCAGCACCGGGCCCTCGCCAACCACCCGATCAACCTCCGCGCGCATCCGTGCCACCACCTCGGGGCGCATCGAGAGAATGAAAAACGCCCACGTCAGCGAGCTGGCCGTTGTCTCGTGGCCCGCGAGAAAAAACACCCCGAGCTGATCGATCAGCTCCTCGCGCGTGAAGGGGAGTCCCGTATCGGTATCACGCGCGTCGAGCACGGCCCCGGCGATGTCATCCAGCCCCGGCGTGGCCATGCGGGTATCGAGCATCGTCCCAAGGTGCATGCGAATCCGTGCACACGCCTCCCGCACCGCCTGTGGCTGTGTGGTGGGCGACCATGGCTTGTCAATCAACAGGCGCTTGATGTCGATACTGCCCACCTGCCGCTCGAAGCGCATGAAATCTTCGAACACCTGCTGCGAGGTCTCACCCGCCAGCGGCACAGAAAAGATGGTCCGCGTAATCACGTCGGCCGTGAGATGACTCATGGCCGCATCGAGGGAGAAGCTCTCACCGCTATCGGACAGTGCCCGCAACCGGGCTTCGAAGTCATGTACCGCAGCGGCCATGAAGTCGAACGCGCGATTGATGCGCATGTGTGAGAAGGCGGGGTCCACCATCTTACGCTGTCGCCGCCACGTATCGCCGCTGGTGACGAACATCGAGTTCCCCACCAGATCCTCAAGCGCTTCCACGAACAGATCGTTCTTCGGAAAGAGATCGTGGTCGGTGAGAATGGTGTTCACCCACGCGGGGTCGTTCACCAGCATGATGCCGCGGCGCGACGAGCCGAGTGGCGTGACCATCTCGCGATACGCGAGATCGGGGAGGAGACTCAGCAGATCCTTCTGGCGGCGCCAGAGGAGCCGCAACAGCGAGGCGACCGGTGCACGCGGCACCGGCGCCGGCGGTCGGTATAAGGGAGAGGCGATGGCGTCAGACACCCTGTGTGGACACCCGCGCCGGTCGACGCTGCGTGAGACGAATGCGCATTTGCTGGTAGATGATGATGGCCAGTCCGACCACTAAAGGGATTGCCCACATCTTGGGGTTCAGCGCATGGTCCGGCCTGAGCCGAACAAATCCGAACGCCATAAAGGCGGTGTAGACGGAAATCCCCGACCCCACGATCGCCTTCACATGCTCCAGCTGGTAGGCCATGCGCGATGGGGTGGGCGTGTAGATGAACCACAGATTGGTGAGCCCTGACGCGACCCCGACCACCGAAATTCCCATCATGAGAATCTCATTGATGAGCCAGCCGCGATAGGCACAGAGCAAGGCGACCGCGATCACCAGCAGGTTGAGCCCCACGTTGGGCCACCGGCGATTCTCGAGATGCTGCTTCTTGTTACGCACCGTCACCAAGCCGTGCCACACCAGGCTGATGGTGAGGATGGCCAGGTAGAGCATCATCCACCCGAAAATCCCCTGCACCCGGGTTGGCGGCCAATCGGTGAGATGCGGATGCGTGGCCACCGGGGCCAGGATCGTGTTCGTCGCCATGCCGATGGCCATGGAGGCCGTCACCAGCATGAGCGACGCGTACACCGACCCGAAACGCGTATGGTTCCGCCCCCCCTTTTTGCCAACCACAGGAATCCAGAACAGCACCAACCCGATTGCTCCGGTGGTGACGTGCACGAACAGAAACCATTGAAAGGGCCACATGCGCTACGACTTCTCCCCCGGGAAGACACCCCGGCTGGTAGGACCATGCGTCGTTCCGGCCGCTGCCGGGTATAGGATACGCTACGATGTGGTGCAGCGCGACGCCAGCGCCGGCACCGCCGGGGTACAGCTTTTGCCCAACCGGTCGACACTTAATCTGGACGCAGTGCCCCGCCTTCCACGGGAAGACGGTCTCCTTCGCTTGACCATGCGGGTCCAAGCGGCTTAACTGTATCGGGTGAGAGGGCGTGACACGCCTCCTCTCGTCCTCGATTTGCCCCCTGTTCAGGAACGACATGTCCCACGACAAACACCTCCGCTGCTCCTTTTGCGGGAAGTCCAAGGACTCCGTCCGGAAGTTCATTTCGGGCCCGTCGGTGTACATCTGCAATGAGTGCATCGCACTCTGCAATGAGATCCTGTCCGAGGATGAAGATCGCGAAGTCACCGAGGCGATCACGCAGGTTCCCACCCCTCGCGAAATCAAGAGCACCCTCGACCAGTACGTGATTGGACAGGAGCAGGCGAAGAAAGCGCTCGCCGTAGCCGTCTACAATCACTACAAGCGCATCAACGCAGCCAGCAGTGCGCGTGAAGGCGATGTCGAGCTCGATAAATCCAACATCCTGCTCATCGGCCCCACCGGTACCGGCAAAACCCTGCTCGCGCAGACGCTGGCCCGTATTCTGGACGTGCCGTTCACTATCGCGGACGCCACCACGCTCACCGAGGCGGGCTACGTCGGTGAGGACGTGGAAAACATTCTGGTGCGGCTGCTCCAGGCGGGTGACTTCAATGTCGCCGAGTGTGAGCGCGGCATCGTGTATATCGACGAAATCGACAAAATCGCGCGGAAGTCGGAGAACCCCAGCATTACGCGCGACGTGTCGGGCGAAGGGGTCCAGCAGGCGCTCCTCAAGATTCTCGAAGGCACGGTGGCCAGCGTGCCGCCGCAGGGTGGCCGCAAGCACCCGCAGCAGGAATACATCCAGATCAATACGCGCGATATCCTGTTCATCTGCGGCGGTGCCTTCGACGGATTGGAGAAGATCATCGAGGCCCGCACCGGCCGTCGCCAACTCGGCTTCGACAGCAAGAAGAACGACGGGAAGGTGGTGGCCATCAAGAAGACCACCGACAAAACGCCGTTTGCCGAGGTCGAACCGGACGACCTGCTCCGCTTCGGTATCATTCCCGAACTGGTGGGTCGCTTGCCGGTGTGCGTCCCACTCGAAGCGCTCGATGAGGAAGCCCTGATCCAAATCCTCAAGGAGCCCAAGAATGCGCTGGTGAAGCAGTACCAGCGCCTCTTCGAGCTGGAAGAGGTGAAAATCATCTTTGAGGAGTCTGCCATCCGTGCCGTTGCGGGGAAGGCCCTGCGACGCGGCACCGGGGCGCGAGGATTGCGCGCCATCC
>CANHTA010000161.1 GCA_947463135.1 Gemmatimonadota bacterium | reverse complement strand
GTGCGGCGCAATCAGCTCAAGGCCTCGCTCTTGGTGCGGTTTGCGTTTGGCTTGCGGGTGGTCCTGCCCATTGTCTGCGGCGCCGCCCAGGTGCCCGTGTACATCTACCTTCCGCTCACGCTGCTCGGCTCCGTCATCTGGACGGTACTGTTCACGCTCATCGGCTACGCCGCCGGTGAGGCCGCGGTGCAGACGCTCGGCCATCTCGATCGCGTGGGCGAGGTGATCGGGGCGGTGCTGATTACCGTGGCCGTCCTGGGCTTTGTGCGGTGGCAGCGTATCCGCCGCGAACGGAAAGCGGCACGACGTTCCAAGCGGTAGCGTGTAACCGCTTTCGCGTTACGGTAAGGCCATGACCGCAGCGGCCGCTGTGCGAAGGTCGGCCCACGCCACCTCCACGTGGCTTTGGTCTGTGCGAATGTTGCCGATGGCCAGTCGCAACATGTACGTGCCGTTCACCTTGGTGTGCGAGAGGTAGGCGCGGCCCATGCTGTTCACCCGCTCCATGATCTCGGCATTGATCCGCGCCACGTCGGCTTCTGGCATTCCGCTGGGCGCATACCGGAAGCACACCAAGGACATGGTCACGGGTGCGGTGAGCTCCCACGCACCGCCTTCGAAGTGGACCATGCCGGCGAAGTCGCGCGCCAGCTCGCAGTGAAAACGAATGCGTTCCGCGAGCCCTTCGGCGCCGAACGCCCGCATCACCATCCAGAGCTTCAGCGAGCGGAATCGACGCCCAAGCTGAATGCCGTAGTCCATCAAGTTGACGGCATCGTCGTCGTTGCGCGTGAGCAAGTATTCGGGCAGCACGGCAAAGGCGCGGCGGAGCGCGTCGGGATGCTTGGTGTACAGCACCGAGCAATCCATGGGAGTGAACAACCACTTGTGCGGATTGACGACAAACGAATCGGCGTCATCGGTGCCGTCCATGAAGTGTCGCATTTCCGGTACGATGGCGGTGACACCACCATAGGCCGCGTCCACGTGCACCCAGCAGCCGTGTTCGCGGGCGATGCGCACCACGGCCCGTACGGGATCCACACTGGTCATACTGGTGGTGCCAACGCACGGGACCACGGCCATCGGATGAAAGCCTGCGGCCACATCAGCTGCGATCGCCGCGGCCAGCGCCTCCGGGCGCATACGGAAGCTTTCGTCGGCGGGAATCTTGACGAGGTTGTCGTGGCCTAAACCGAGGGCAATGACCGCCTTGTCGATGGACGAGTGGGCGTGCTCACTGCAGTACACGCGTAGCCGTGGCAGCTCCGCACGCCCGGCCATGCCGCGCAGGCGGATGTCGTACCCCGCCATCTCCCGCGCTGCGGCCAGCGCGTAAAACGTGCTCACGCTGGCGGTATCGGTGATCTGGCCGAACCAACCCTCCCCGAGCCCCATGAGCTGACGCAGCCAGTCGAGGGACAGCTGTTCCAGCTCGGTGACGGCGGGACTGGTGATCCACAGCATGCCGTTGGCATTGATGCCGGCGGCGAGCAGCTCGCCGAGGATGCCGGGATAGGATGCACTGTTGGCGAAGTACGCGAAGAAGCCGGGATGATTCCAGTGCGTAATGCCGGGCATGATGATGTCGCGCAGATCCTGCAGCATATGCGCGAGCGGCTCACCGTGTGCAGGCGCCGACTCCGGCAGCGCCGCGCGCACCGCGCCTGGGTGTACACGGCTTCGCACCGGTACGGTGCCGGGGTGCTCGAGGTACTCGGCGATCCAGTCTACCGCCGCATGCGCGGCCGCGCGGAATTCATCGGGCGACAGATCGCCGAGCATGGTGGAGTTGGGAGTCATGCGGGCAAGTTACCGTGTTGCCGCGGAAGCGCCCAAATTTTACGGCGCGAGACGTAGCCCCCAATGCGCCCGGAGGTATTGCTCCAACACGATGGCGGTGGCGTCGGCAAACCGTTGCCGATTGGTGGCGTTGTCGCGGACGCCGGTAAAGTTGGCTTCTACCTGTACGCCGCAGATGGCGCCGCCGGTGATCCCACCAAGCGGGCCGGCCGCGCTGCCGCACCCATGGCGGCGGGTATTGTCACCGCCATTGAAGTAGTCATCGCCATTAGGGCGCGGGTCGTCGCTGCTGGGGATGGAGCGAAAGCCTTGCGCCGCGTACAGCGTGCCCAGACTGGTCGGACCACGCAGCAGGGCGGAGAACGACACCGGTGCTGCCAGTGAGAGCGTGAAGATGCTGGCGCTGTTTTCGAAGGTGCCGGAGGCATCGAGCTCGGCGTCGGTGCCGTTGAGCTGGGCCGACGTGAGGAGATAGCCCAGTTCAAGCCGTTGTACCGCGTGCGCGTGGCCATGGAGGTCCATGTACCACCCCTTGCCGTGCGCGGCGATCACGGCGCTCTTGGCCAGATCGATATACGCATGCCATTCCGCGAGCGCCTGCGCCGCTTCGGCGTTCCCGCAGCCGGCCTCAGGCTGTAACCGGTTCGGGTCGAGTTTCCGTCGTGAGAGATGCGAGATAATGACGTGCGGATAGGTGCCGAAGCGCGCGGCGTAGCGTGCCTGCATGGTGCGCGCGAGCTCCTGGGTATTGGCGTCGGTCACCGTGGTGGCGGAGCCTCCGCAGGCGCTGGCGGTGCGGTCGGGAATGGAGGACGGCGTGAGTAGGCCCCCGTGCGGTGCCGACAGAATCACGGGGGAATTACCGGCGATATACTCCACGTAGCTGTTGCGTCCGAAGTACGACTGGCCGGCCACATACGTTACGGGTGGCACCGGTGTCGGTGTGACCGGTGGCGCCGGGGTTGTGTCGGTGGGGCTCCCCGAGCAGGCGCTGAGGGCGACGGCGGCGGCAAGCCGGCACGCGCGGGCGTGGATTCGACGGGACCAGAGGGAAGCAGGCATGGGGACAATCTCGTACCGCGGTGCGCGGTTCGGAATCGTATCCCGATTGCGGGAGGGCGGCTTAGCCCGTAGCGTCAGGGATGCCTATACTTCCCTCCCGTCGAGAGTTCGTGAAAGGGGCGGCCATGCTTGGCGCGGCGGCGGTGGCCGCGCCTGGTCGGGCGGCCGCTTCGCCCTGGCCTGATGCGCCGGAGCGTAACCAGTCGCTCACGCCGCACCCCGGTGCGCTGGATGTCGTGGCGCGCGATGAGGCCTATTGGTTGCAGGTAGCGGCGCGATACCGCATTACGCCGCGTACCACCAATCTGGAGGCGGGCTATTTCGGCATGATGGCGCTGCCGGTGCTTGAGGCGTATCACCGCCACATCGACCGCATGAACAGCGAAAGCTCGTATTTCGCGCGCCGCGAGTATCCGGCGCTCATGCGTACCGCGCGGGAACGGGTCGCTGCGTTTGTGGGGGCCAAGCCCAGCGAGTTGGCGTTTTCGCGTGGTGCCACGGAGGCTCTGCAGGCGCTGATCGGGCAATACAATCGGGTGCAACCGGGGGACACGGTGATGTACGCCGACCTCGATTACAACGCGATGCAGTGGGCCATGAATGCGCTCGCGGCGCGCTGCCGGGCCACGGTGGCCACCCTCAACATTCCCGAACCGGCATCACACGCTTCCATTCTGGCGGCGTACACCGCGGCGCTCGACGCCAATCCCCGTACGAAGCTGCTGCTGCTTACGCACTGCAACAACAAAACGGGCTTGCTCTTGCCCGTTGGTGACATTGTGAAGCTGGCGAAAGCGCGCGGGGTGGATGTGGTGGTGGATGCGGCGCACTCGTTCG
Source organism: Gemmatimonadota bacterium (assembly GCA_947463135.1). Classification (GTDB taxonomy): domain Bacteria; phylum Gemmatimonadota; class Gemmatimonadetes; order Gemmatimonadales; family Gemmatimonadaceae; genus Gemmatimonas. The sequence continues at coordinate 3,291 of CANHTA010000161.1, read as the reverse complement.
GACAGGTGCCGCTCACGATGGCCGACATGGGCGCCGATTTCGTGGGACTCAATTTGCACAAGTGGATCGGGGCACCGGTGGGAGCCGGGGCGCTTTATATCCGCGAGGGGCGTCTCGATGCCATTGACCGAGCCCACGCCGACGAGAGCGCGCCCCGCGATCGTATTGAGAGCCGGATTCACACCGGGACCACGCACTTTGCTACTGTGATGACCATCCCCGATGCGTTGGATTTCCAGCTGAGCATCGGCATTCCACAAAAAGCGGCCCGCTTGCGCTATCTGCGCGACCGCTGGGTTCACGCGGTGGCCGACGTGAAGGGCGTGACGATTCTCACCCCGGAGGACGCCGCACTCACCGGGGCCATTACCGGCTTCCGGCTGCATCAGCGTGGTAGCAGCGACGCGAATCGTGCGCTCGCAACCACGCTGCACGACGAATTCGGGCTCTTCACCTTTCAGCGCACCGGGCTGGCCAACGGGGACTGCGTGCGCGTTACCCCGACGCTGTACAACACCCCTGCCGACGCGGATGCGTTGGCGGCGGCCATTCGCACCATTGCTGCCCGAGGCTGATGTATGAAGCGCCGCACGTTTCTCCGTCATGCCGGTACCTTGGCGGCCATGCCCTTGGTGGCGCCGTCGTGGCCTGAGCCGTTTTCGCGGGCGGCCTCCGCGCCCCTGCATGTCAACGGTGCACGGCTCAATGCATGGCTCACGAGCTTTGACGCCATTGGCCGCACGCCAACGGGCATCAATCGCGTCGCGTACTCCGCGGCGGACCTTGCGGGACGCGCGTTCACGCAACAGCTGCTGCGCGACGCGGGTTTTACGCCACGCGTGGATACCGCTGGAAACATCTACGCGCGCCTTGAGGGGCTCGATCGTGCGCGCCCGCCGATTCTGATTGGCTCGCACATTGATTCGGTGACCGACGGTGGCAACTTCGATGGCCCGGTGGGCTCGTTCGGCGCCATTGAAGTGGCGCGCACGCTTCGTGAACAGAACCGGCGCCTGCGCCATCCGCTGGATGTGGTGATCTGGCAAAACGAAGAGGGGGGCACCACGGGCAGCAAAATTGCCGTGGGGGAAATCACCGACGCGGATCTGGCCAAAGTGGCGCGCTCGGGGACCACGATTCGCGACGGCATCGGGATCATCGGCGGTGATGTGTCACGGCTCGGTGAGGCCGTGAAAAAGAAGGGCGACATCGCCTGCTACATCGAACTGCATATCGAACAGGGCGGGTTGCTGGAACAGGCCAGCACGACCATCGGGGTGGTGCAGGGGATTGTGGGGCTGCGCTGGTTCGAGATTACCGTGACCGGGTTTTCCAACCACGCCGGTGCGACGCCCATGGATCAGCGGCAGGACGCGATGTTGGCCGCTGCCAAGTTCACTGTGGCGGTGAACGACGCGGTCCGTGCGCAGCCCGGACGACAGGTGGCCACCGTAGGTCGCATGGTGGTATCGCCAAACACCACCAATGTGATCCCCGGGCAGGTGCTGCTCACCGTTGACCTGCGGGATCTCGATCAGCAAAAGATTGAGCAGTTTACCACGGTGTTCGAGCGGCTGGCCCGGGAGATTGGTGCCGCTACCAACACCACCTTTTCGTTCAAGCGGCTCACCGACAGCAGACCGGCGATTTCGGATCCCCGGGTGATGGGTTGGATTGAAACCAGCGCCACGGCGTTGGGGCTTTCGTCGCAGCGGATGCCAAGCGGGGCCGGCCATGATGCGCAGGAGATTGCGCACATTGCCCCGATGGCCATGATTTTCATTCCAAGCGTGGGTGGCATCAGTCATTCGCCGCGCGAGTTCTCGCGGGCTGCGGATATTGCGCACGGTGCTGATGTCCTGCTGAACGCGGTTGTGGCCGCGGACGCGCAAATGGCGGCATCACCTACCGCACCGACTTCACGCACCGGTCGTTTATGATGGAGCGCGGCGCGTTGCGCCGCACCCTCGGACCCGGCACGCTTGCGGTCATCTTTGCCAATGGCATCATCGGCGCCGGCATCTTTGCGTTGCCGGGGCTGGTTGCGGCCACGCTTGGCAGTGCCACGGCACTTGCCTATGCAATTTGCGCGGTGCTGGTAGTGCTGATCTTTCTGTGCTTTGCCGAAGTGGGGAGTCGGGTGCACGATAGCGGCGGGGCGTATGTGTATGTTGAGCGGGCCTTCGGTCCGTTCGCGGGGTTTATCGCCGCGAATTTGATGTGGTTTGGTTTCGGCGCGTGCGTGGATGCCGCGCTTGCCGATGTGCTGGTGGCGACCTTGGCCACGGCGGTGCCGGCACTCGCGCAACCTGTGCCCCGTGCGCTCATGCTGGTGGCGCTCTTTGCGTGCATGGCCGGCGTGAACATCATCGGGGTGAAAACCGGTGCACGGTTGGTGATCGTGCTGACGATGCTCAAGCTGCTGCCACTGGTGTTGCTGTTGGTGGTTGGGCTGCCGCATATCTCGCTGTCGCACATCATTCCCACGACCATGCCAACTGCGCAGGCACTGGGCAGCGGCGTGCTGGTGCTCATGTTTGCCTTTATCGGCGGTGAATCGGCGCTGTCGGCCAGTGGTGAACTGCGTACCCCGAGCCGGACGGTGCCGCTCGGGTTACTCATGGGCGTGGCCACGGTGGTGAGCGTGTACTTCGGACTGCAATTAGTCACCGAAGGCGTGCTGGGCGCCGAGCTGCCGAGGCAGACGGTGACGCCACTGGCGGCCACGGCGGAACAGCTGCTTGGCCCGTGGGGGCGTACGCTGCTGTTGGGGGCCGTCTCCCTGTCCATTTTTGCGTTGGTGAACGGGGACTTGCTGTTGTCGCCACGCTGTGTGTACGCCGCGGCCAAGGACGGGTTGTTGCCGGCGCCACTCGCCAAGGTGCATCCGCGTTTTCATACGCCGTATGTGGCCATCGCGGTGTTCGCCACGATTGCCTGCGCGCTGGCGGTAGTGGGCGCCTTTAAGCCGCTGGCGATCTTGGGGACGTCGTCGGTGCTGCTGGTAGACGTGGCGGTGTGTCTGGCGGTGCTGCGGCTGCGTCAGCGAGCGGTGCGCACCGAGGATCCCCCCTTTGTCATCCCGGGTGGGCCACTGGTTCCGATTCTCGGGGCCTCGGTGTGCGTATGGGTGCTCACCAATCTTTCCCGGGAAGAGCTGTTGGGGCTGAGCGCGCTGGTGTTCTTCTCCGGGGGGTTGTATCTGCGCATTCAACGTGCCCGTCGATATCAGGCGGCAGCGAAGCAGCGTCGGGGCTGAACGCAGGTAGGGGGGTGGGGCTGACCATGGTC
>CANHTA010000160.1 GCA_947463135.1 Gemmatimonadota bacterium | reverse complement strand
TCCAGGAAGCCTTCTCAAACAAGGTCATCACCCCTGGCGTGACCAAGGCCGACGATGTGGTCTGGTGGATGCGCCAGCGCATCAGTGATCTCGGGCTCTCCACCTGGTTCCAGCCCAGCGTCGAAATTCAGCGGCAGTTCGGCAGCCCGGAGTTGGTGGGCGTGAATCCCACCATTCTGCGTGGTGACATGCTGCACTGCGACTTCGGCATCACGGCGCTCGGGCTCAACACCGACACGCAGCACAACGGCTACGTGCTCCGCGAGGGCGAGACCGACGTGCCGGCGGGGCTCAAGAACGCGCTGCGCGCGTCAAACCGACTGCAGGATATCACGGTCGAGGAACTCCGGCCGGGCCGCACCGGCAATGAGGTGCTGGCGGCCACGCTCAAGCGGATGCGCGACGAAAAAATCGACGGCACCGAGTACTCGCATCCCATCGGGTTGCACGGCCATGGTGCCGGTGCGCTGATCGGCCTGTGGGATTATCAGGACGGCGTGCTGGGGCGTGGTGACCACAAGATCATCCCCGGTATGTGGTACTCCATCGAACTGCAGGCCACCACGGCCGTCCCCGAGTGGAACAACCAGCTGGTGCGCTCGGCGCAGGAAGAAGACGTGATCATCGACGCGAACGGCAAGGTGCGGTGGGCGTTCGGTCGTCAGTCGACGTTCCACATCGTGAAGTGATGGCGGCGCGACGGGAGGCGATGACACTTTCTCCCTCGCGCTCCGTAGGGTCACGTCTTCTCTAACGTATCGGGAGCGGCTTCCATGGCATTGGGCGATTTTCTCCGCAAGCAGTTTATCGACGTCATTCAATGGACCGAGTCCGGTCCCGGCGTCCTCATGTACCGCTTTCCCATGCAGGACATGGAGATCCAGAGCGGCGGCAAGCTGACCGTTCGGGAATCGCAGCTGGCCCTGTTCGTGAACGAAGGCCGCGCCGCCGACCTGTTCGCGCCGGGGCTGCACACGCTCGTCACGGCGAACTTGCCGTTGCTCACGAACCTGCAGAACTGGGACAAGGCCTTCCAGTCGCCGTTCAAGAGCGACGTGTACTTCTTCTCCACCCGCGTCCAAACGGGATTGCGATGGGGGACGCAGCAGCCCATTACCATCCGCGACAAGGAATTCGGCGCGGTGCGCCTGCGCGCGTTCGGCATGTATGCGTTCCGCGTGGCCGATGCGGCGGTGTTCCAAGCGAAGGTGGCGGCCACCGACTCCAGCTACACGGTGCCCCAAATCGATCCTGCACTGCGCAACGCGATCATGAGCGGCTTCACGTCGGCCTTCGCCGGCGCGCAGGTGCCGTTCCTCGACATGGCGGCCAATCAGGCCGAACTCGCCAAGCAGATTGCGACGGCGGTACAGCCGGCGTTCGCCGAGCTCGGACTTGCCCTCGAGTCGTTCACGGTCGAGAACCTGTCGCTCCCCGATGAACTGCAAAAGCGGCTCGATGAGCGCATTTCGATGAACATGATCGGCGACCTGCGTCAGTACACGCAGTTCCAGGCCGCGCAGTCCATTCCTATTGCGGCGGCGAATCAGGGGGGCATGGCGGGGCTGGCCGCCGGCATCGGGGCTGGTGTCGGACTCGGTGGCATTGTGAGCGACGCCATGCGCGGCGCCATGGGCACCCCAACGCCGGCCACACCGAACAGTGCGGCGGTCGGCGCCGGTGCGGCCGCCGGTGCGGCGGCTGGAGACGCGCCGTCCGGCGAGACCAAGTTCTGCATGAATTGCGGGGCGAAGCTGCCTGCGGCCGCCAAGTTCTGCTCGTCCTGCGGCGCGCCGCAGGGCTGACTCGGCGCACGCCCATCATCACGCCTCCGCTCGCGCATCACGTGCCGCCGTCGGCACACCCTGCCGGCCGTGAATGGATCGTCGAGGCATACGGGTGCGATCCCGTGCGTCTCGCCGATCCGGCCGCGTTGCGCGCGCTCTTCGACGCCATCGTGCACGAACTGTCGCTCCATCCGGTGGGGGAGGCGGCGTGGCATCAGTTCCCCGCGCCCGGCGGGCTGACCGGACTGCTGATGCTCGCCGAGTCGCATCTCACGGTGCATACGTTCCCCGAGCACGCGTCGGTCTGTCTCAACCTGTTTTGCTGCACGCCGCGCGCCGCATGGGCGTGGGAGCCGCGCCTTGCCGCGTTGCTTGGCGCCGAGACGGTGTGCGTGCGTGAACTCGCGCGTGAGTACGCCCACGCTCCGCTATCCGCCTCCACACTCGGCGAGGCCGTCCGGTGACCGTTCCGCAGCCGCATAGCGTGGCCTGCCCGAATTGTGGCGCGCCGGTGCGTTTTCTGTGGGCGCAGGCGGTGCAGACCACCTGCCCATACTGTCGGTCGGTGTTGGTACGCCGAGATCTCGACCTCGCCACGCTGGGAAAACAGGCCGATTTCCCTGCCACCGGCTCACCGATCCAGATTGGCACCGAAGGTGAGTGGCACGACCAACGGTTTGTGGTGGTCGGGCGCATCGCGTACGGGTGGGCGCGTGGCAAGTGGAACGAGTGGCACTGCGTGCTCAGCGACGGCACCAGTGCCTGGCTGTCCGACGCGCAGCTTGAGTACGCCATGACGATCGCCGCGCCGGCCGATTTCGAGGTGCCGGCGGTCACCACGGTGCAGGTGGGCGAGACGTACTACTGGAACGACACGCCGTACGAAGTGGCCGGCATCACCGAGGCGCGCTATCTGGGCACCGAGGGCGAATTGCCGTTCACCACGTGGGAGAAGTCGGCCTGTCTGTTCGTCGACCTGCTCAACGCGCAGCACGGACTCGCCACGATTGACGGCTCCGAAGCACCGCCGATGCTCTTCCTCGGCGAATACCTGAACTTCGACGACCTTCGCTTCCGGCAGCTGCGGGAGTTCGAGGGATGGTAGCGCCCTTCGAGACACCAACGGCGCGCGTGCCGAAGGCCGCCGGATTGAACTGCCCCTCGTGTGGCGCGTCCATCGCGCTGCAGGCGCAGGGATGGGCCGTGTCCGTGGTGTGCGGCGCCTGCGGCGCGCAGCTCGACGCCACCGACGAAAACCTGCGGGTGCTGCAGTACGGCGAACGTGTCACCGCCACGCCGCGCATCCCGCTGGGCACGCGCGGTACCTGGAAGGGCGCGCCGTGGGATGTCATCGGTTTTCAGGTCGTTACCATCACGGTCGAGGGCACCGACTACTCGTGGACCGAGTACGTCTGCTTCAATCCCTATCGGGGATTCCTGTATCTCTCGGAGTATCAGGGACACTGGAACGTCATTGAAAAGCTGCGCCGGCGTCCGGAGCGTGAACAGGGCGGGGCACGTCCTACCGTGGAGCTGAACGGCACCACGTACAAGCACTTCCAGACGGCGACGGCGGTCACCACTGCCGCCCTCGGTGAGTTTCCGTGGGAGCTGCGCGTCGGCGATCGCGTGGTGAGCCGGGATTTCGTGGCGCCGCCGTACCTCCTGAGCGCGGAAGCATCGGGAAGCGAGGTCACGTGGTCGTTGGGCTCGTACACGCCGCCCGAGGTGATTCAGAAGGCGTTCGGACTCACCACGCCGCTCAGGCGGCCCATCGGCGTGTTCGCGAATCAGCCGAACCCGCACGCCGGAACACCGAAGCGCATGTTCGGACGATTCGCCATCGCGTTGCTGGCGCTGGTGCTGATGCTCGTCCTGAACATCACGACGGCGGCCAATCGCACCGTCTTCGAGCGCGCGTTCTCGTTCACCCGAGCCGAGGACGCGCAGGCCACCGTCACCGAGCCGTTCGAGCTCGACGGGCGCACGTCCAGTGTGGCGATCGACCTCGAGTCCGACCTCGACAACGACTGGATATTCTTCGTGCTGTCGCTGATCAACGAGACCACCGGCGAAACGCGCGAGATCACGCGGCAGCTCAGCTACTTCCACGGGGTAGACAGCGACGGCTCCTGGACCGAAGGCGCCAAGCGCGAGTCGATGCGGATTGCATCGGTGCCGCCGGGTCGGTACTTCCTGCGCGTGCAAACCGAGGGCGGTGAGCCCGGGCGGGCATCGGCGTCGTACACTGTGCGCGTGCGCCGCGATGCACCGCACTACGGCTTCTACGGCATCGCCGTGCTGGCGCTGCTGCTCCCCGCCGTGCTGTCGGTCCTTCCGTCGGCCAGCTTCGAAGGTCAGCGCTGGGCCGAAAGCGATCATGCTCCAACCTCGAGTGGAGACAGTGATGACGACGAGTAACGGAGCGTCGTGATGGGTGCCCGTCTCTACACCATCTGGGCGGTGGCGGTGATCGCGCTGCTCGGCACGGCGCAGTATCGCGGCTGGAGTCTCACGCGCGCGAACGAGTCGCGCAACAATCCCCGGTCGGTGCGCGACAATCCCGGCGCGTATCGCTCATCGTACTACATCCCGGGGCGTACGCTCCGCGGCAAGTGAGGATCCTGTGATGGACCAGTTCGTGCAGAACGCGCTCAGCTCCGCCGCCTATGCGCTCATCGGCGTGGTGATGTTCATCCTCGCGTTCGTCATCATCGACCTGCTCACCCCCGGCAAGCTGTGGGATGAGATCGGCGTGAAGAAGAACACGGCGGCGGCCATTCTCATGGGCTCCGTCGCGATTGCCCTTGGCATCATCGTCGCCGCCGCTATTCACTAGTGTCGCTCGCGCTGTTCATCTCCGTTTGTCTCATCGCCGCCTGTGGGCTCATCTATGAGCTCGTCGCCGGTGCGCTGGCGTCGTACCTGTTGGGTGATAGCGTCACGCAATTTTCCACCATCATCGGCACGTATTTGTTCGCCATGGGGATCGGCAGCTGGCTCTCGCGCTTCGTCGTGCGCGGGGTCGTCACGCGATTCGTGCTGGTGGAGATGCTGGTGGGGGTGGTCGGCGGCCTGTCGTCGCTGATCCTGTTCCTCGCCTTCGCCTACACCGAAGCGTTCCGCCCCACGTTGTACGGCATCGTGTTGCTCATCGGTATTCTCGTCGGGCTTGAGATACCGCTGCTCATGCGCATCCTGCAGGATCGCTTCAGCTTCAAGGATGTCGTCGCGAACGTGCTCACGTTCGACTACATCGGCGCCCTCTTCGCGTCGCTGCTCTTCCCCCTGCTGCTGGTGCCGCGGCTTGGTCTTGTGCGATCGGCGTTGTTGTTCGGCGTCATCAACGTGCTGGTCGGGCTCTGGAGCACGTGGCTGTTCCGCGATGTGCTGCCGCGCAAGAATGCGCTCCGCGTTGGTGGTGTGCTCGCGCTCCTGGTGCTCGGTGCCGGCCTCTGGAAAGGGCAGCGCATCACGACGCTCGCCGAAGAGGGGATGTACGCCGACCCCATCATCCTGGCCAAAGACACCCGCTACCAGCGCATTGTGCTCACCAGCTGGAAAGATGATCTGCGGTTGTACCTGAACGGGCACCTGCAGTTCGCCTCGCGCGACGAGTATCGCTATCACGAAGCGCTCGTGCACCCCGGCCTGTCGGCGGCGACGGTGCGTGGGCGCGTGCTGGTTCTTGGCGGTGGCGACGGTCTCGCCGTGCGCGAGATCCTCAAGTATCCCGATGTGCAGCAGATCACGTTGGTCGATCTCGACGAAGGGATGACGGCGCTGTTCCAGCAGCATCCGCGGCTCACCGGGCTGAACGCCAAGTCGCTCACCGACGCGCGCGTGACGGTCGTGAACGCCGACGCCTTCACCTGGTTGGACAGCTCGGCCGTACAGTTCGACTTCGTCGTGATCGACTTCCCCGATCCGTCGAACTACCATGTGGGCAAGCTGTACACCAGCGCCTTCTATCGCCTGGTGAAGCAGCACATCACCCCGGGTGGTTTTCTGGTCGTGCAGAGCACGTCGCCCATGTTCGCGCGGCAATCGTTCTGGAGCATCGTGACCACGCTCGAGGGCGCCGGACTCCGCACGTGGCCGTATCACGTGTACGTGCCAAGCTTCGGCGAGTGGGGCTTCGTCATCGCGGGGCTCGGCAGCTATGCGCCTCCCGCCACGCTCCCCGACGGTCTGCGCTATCTCACGGCGTCCACCGTGCCGGCGCTCTTCGACTTTCCGGCCGACATGCAGCGCGTGCCGGCGCTGGCGAACCGGTTGAATGATCAGGTCCTCGTGCGCTATTACGAGCATGAGTTCGACGCGATCAACCGGTGAAGGCGCTCCTGTGCGTGCGCTCCCGTGAAGGCGCTCCGGTGAGCGTCGATTGATGACCACGTCGCGCCGCGAGTTCGTACGCGCACTGGGCGCGTTCGCGGCAGCACCGGCGCTCATCGGGCTCACGCCCAAGGGGCGCGTGATCGGTGGGGGCTTCGTGCCCGACGGCAGCGCTGAGGGACATCTGCTGCGCGACGGTGCCGCGCGCGATCGATTGCGGGCGAGCACGACGCGCCGGGTGGAACGTCGGGTGAAGGTCGCGATTGTGGGTGGCGGGATCGGCGGCCTCAGCGCCGCGTGGCGGCTCGACGCGCTGGGGATGCACGACTGGACGCTGCTGGAGATGGACGCGCGTACCGGCGGTAATGCGCGCTCAGCCAGCTATCCCGGACAGCGTGCGCCGTGGGGCGCCCACTACGTGCCGGTGCCCTCCGTGGACGCGGTGTATGTGCGACAGCTGTTTCGCGAGCTTGGTGTGCTGAGCCCCAACGGCACGTGGGATGAACGCGTGCTCTGTCACACGCCGCAGGAGCGCATCTGGCAGCACGGACGCTGGCACGACGGACTCGAGCCTATCGACGCCATCTCGACCGCGCACCGTGAGCAGTTCCGTCGGTTCGAGGAGCAGATCGGGGAGTGGCGCGCCTCGGGGATGTTTCGCGTTCCGAGCGCGCAGGGGCACGCGCAGCGCATGGCGGCGCAGCGGGCCGGCGGTAGCGCCGCGAAGCTCGCGACCCGCGTCGCGTCGCTTGACGGCATGACGGCGCTGGAGTGGATGACGCGCGAAGGGTTCGACGCGCCGGCGTTACGATGGTGGGTGGAGTACGGCACGCGCGACGACTACGGCGCCTCGCTCAGCCAAGCGAGTGCGTGGGCGGCCGTGCACTACTTCGCCGGTCGCGACAGCGATG
>CANHTA010000159.1 GCA_947463135.1 Gemmatimonadota bacterium | reverse complement strand
CGAAAACACCGCGCCAAGGTATCGACTCCAGTGAAAATACCGGTCTGCTTTGTATGCGCATAATACATGTTATGTAAACTTAAGTACGTGGATAACTGTGGGAAAAGATTCGCGGCCCCGACCGTTGATTGTGCACAATCGCGCTAAATCCATACCAGCAAAGCGCTTACGCGAGCGGCGACTAAAGCGCCTCGATAACGCCGCGGAACACCACACGCCCTTCGCCACGCAACGTCGGTCGATAGCCAGACTCGGTGGGCGTCAGCCGAACCTCAAGGTCGCGACCGGAACTGGTGCGAATCGTGACAACCTCTGACGTCGCCAGCCCCCACGACGCAAGGAGGACGGCAGTTGCCACCGCACCTGTGCCACACGCCAGCGTCTCGCCCTCAACGCCACGCTCAAAGGTGCGGTACCGCCATGCGCCGCCCGCAAGCGGCGACACCCAGTTCACGTTTGCCCCACTCAGGCCACTGGCCTCATGGCGACGCAACGACGGGCCGCGGCCGGCCACGTCGACGAGATCCGCGTCCGCGCACAGAATCACCAGGTGTGGAATCCCGGCGGTCGCATACCCAATGCGATGCTCCCCTGCAACCAATTCAATCGGCATCGCCGTGCGGACCGAGGTGACCGGTAACAGGTCGATTTCCGGTAAGCCGTCGGCGATTCGGCTCGCAATGAGCCCCGACGGCGTGGCGAGCGTCATGCCGGACTGGGAGCCGAGTGCAAGCCCAGCCGACAAGGCCGTGGAGCACAGCGTCGCGTTCCCGCAGAGATCGGCCGGGGTCCCGTCACGGTTGAAGTAATGAATCCGCACGTCCGCCGTCGGCGCCCCATGCTCAAGCACCACAATACCGTCAGCACCTATCCCATTGTATCTATTGCAGATAGATGAGATAACCTCAGGTAAACTCACACGTGAAAGCGGCACGTCACGTGCGTCAAAGCACACGAAATCGTTTCCCGAGCCCGTCATCTTCACAAACGGAATCCCGCGGAGCGACGACGTAGCCGCCCCCATCAGACCTTCCCCGTGATCGACCACCACCGGAGCCGCCAGACCATCCAGATGGCTTCCCGGACGATCCGCTTGGACATCTTCGACTCGCCTTCGGTGCGGTCATGAAAGACGATGGGGATTTCGGCGATACGAAATCCGCGCTTCCACGCCCGGAAGCTCATCTCGATCTGGAACGCGTAGCCGTTGGACCGAACCTGATCCAGCGGAATCGCCATCAGGACCTCTCGGCGGAAACACTTGAAGCCGCCGGTCGCGTCTCCCAGGCGAAGGCCTGTCACGGCGCGCGCGTAGATGTTCGCCCCATACGACAGCATGAGCCGGGTCATTGGCCAGTTCACCACCGTCACTTTGCCGTCGCGATAGCGCGACCCGAGCACCATATCCGTGCCTCGGATGGCCGCGAGGAACTCCGGGAGGTGTTGCGGATCATGCGAGAAGTCGGCGTCCATCTCAAAGATGAAGGCATAGTCCCGCTCCAGCGCCCATCGGAACCCCGCCAGATAGGCACGACCCAGCCCTTCCTTCCCGGCCCGATGAAGGACATGCACGCGAGGATCGGCTTCTGCCAGCGCATCCGCTAACTGGCCGGTACCATCTGGGGAGTTGTCGTCCACCACCAAGACATCGAGGCCGCGGTCCTGCGCGAGGATGAGCGGAACGATGCGGGTGACGTTCTCGCTCTCGTTGTACGTGGGGACGATGACGAGGCCGCGTTCACCTACGGAAAGCGCTCCACGCGAGGGCGTCGGTGTTCTGGTCATGCTCGTCGTCTTAAATGGAGGGCGCTTCGATGGACGATCGCAGCGATCGGTCGAATTGGCTGCCGATACCCCACCACAGCAAGGCCGCGCCAAGTGCGAGGAATGTCAGCAACGTGCCGCCGTGATAGGTGGCACTGTCGAAGCGCAGCTGCACGGTTTTTGCCCCGGTTGGGAGCGCTACGCCGATCAGGGTGAAGTCGGCACGGGCGATCGAGGCTGGCTTGCCGTCCACCGTGGCAGTCCAACCCGGGTAGAAGTTTTCGGAAATAATCAACGCGCTTCCCGCTGGTGCCGGTTGTCCGAGCATCATGTCGATTTCCCCCGGCTTATAGTTCGTGACCTGTACGCCGAACGGTACCGGGTCGGGCCATGATGAATTCCGCGGACCCGTTCGAATGGACGAGTCCGAATCAAAGATCGCGACGCGCTTCACATCGAACAACGGGTTGAGGACCGTGGCTTTCGCGGTCGGGGCGTCCAGTTGCACGATCAGAGGGGCAACCCAAGCAGTGGGGTGGTCGCCTGGCAATTCAAAGAGATAGGTCATCGTACCAGCCGCGTTGCGCACCGGCCCGGCCACCAGCTTGGCCCCCTGCACGGGAAGCCGAGGGGTGTTGGTGTAAAACCACCGCGCATTGGTCAGGGCCCAGAAGTTCGGGTTGGCGAGCGACTGGAACTCCTCGCTCTTCCCGTAGAGTTCCTGATAGCGGCCAAGCTCGTTCCCGTGATAACCCAGAACGCCTCGAATGCCATGATGCATCAGGGCGCCGCCAAGTACGAACGGATCGTGAGGCGCCATATTCTCCCCAAGGGGAACGGCAATCACGCGGCTTGGTTCCGGCTGTGCCTTGAGGAATCGGATGATGTCATCCTCGGCGTACAGCGCACTCGCGCGGTCAGCGAAGATCCAGTAGTGTCGCCCGACACTCCAGAGGTCCAGCGCCACCACGACGGCGAGTACCCACCCCGCCCGGGTCGCGGAAAGCGCACCACGGGCCACCGCCAGCATCACCACCACCACGGCTGATACCGCCACCGCCGACCGCCACGCACCAGCAACGATGTTCCCGGCGTTCGCCGTGATCAGCTCGGCGCGGGTTTCGCCGGCTATCGCCATGGCCACGCTGGTGAGCACACCAGCGCCGGCGAGAAGTACGAGGAACAGTGCGAAGCTCATCCATACGGCCCCGTACCGCGCGGTCCCCTTCCCCGCCAATACGCGCTCGGCGCCAAAGGCGGCGAGTACGGAACAGGCAAACGCGCTCACGGAGAGCATGGTATTGGGGGCACGGAAGGACTTGGCCCCGGGAACGACAGCGTACACCAGCTGATAGAAAGGGGTATTGCCGCCCCACGCCCAAAGGAGAGAGACAATGAATGCGGCCAGCCAGAACCACGCGTGCGCACGATGGCGGTTGACGAGCCCACCACCGAAGGCAAACAGGGCAAGCACAAGCACCGAGGCACCAAGGTACTCGCTGTGAAAATGTGTGCCGTTGCGCCCCCAGTATTGGTCAAGGAGTCCGGAGAAATGCGGGAGATACATGTTGAGCGTCTCCTCAATCGGCAACGAAAACCTGGTGGCCTCCTCGTACGATATGCCACCGGCGCGCGCGGACCACGCCGCGTATTCGCGCATGGGGAGATACTGAATGGCGCCAATCGCACCACCTAGGGCAACAGCGCCAAGCGCGAGTGCGAGTCGATACCGGAAGCGCAGCGAGGGCACGTCGCGCGGCAGACGGGCGATTTCGCCCACGACACTCCATGGTCGGTACGCCAAAAAGAGCGCATAGGCCCCACAGGTGAGCAGCAGGTATTGGAGCAACTGCGGATGCGGCGACAACATGGCCAGCCCTATCAGGAGCGCGAAGAGTCCCCATGCCCCGTGGCGTCCGTCGCGCAGGCCACGGATGACGGTCCACAGTGCCGCCGGAAGGAGCGCACTCACAAACAGTTTGCCGTCATCTCCTTGCGACGCAGAGGACGCGACGGCGCCACTGAGGAGATACGCGATCCCCCCGACTATGGCACTCTGAAGCCCAACCCCAGCCGCGCGCAAAAATCCAACCGTAAACAGACCGGCCAGAAATGTGTGGAGGACAAAGCCCCCCGTAATCGCCAGATCGGTGGGGAGCAGGAGCCGAAGGAGAAAGGTCGGGTAGAAGATGTCGCCATGCGTGGCCGCGACATACGGCATGCCGCCAAACTGGTACGGATTCCATTGCGGAAACCCGTAACCAACACGAAGGGACCGCGCCGCGAAATCGCGGAATGCATAGCCCGCGATGTATTGATCGGAGTGGGGGTTTACGAGGAACGCCCCACCGAGCGCCGGCCACGCCACCAGCATGGTGGCGAGCAGGCAAACCAATGCAGCCCATGCGAATGGAACGCGCGGAACGGCCGACGGACGGTGCGTCTCGTCACTCCAAGCCAACGCGCCTCCGCGCCGAGGGGGCCGCGCGCTTTGCCCACGCCGATGGGCTCACTTGGTGCCTCGCAACACGGCGCGCTGGGATGCCGGGAGGATAAGGAGACAGACGAGTCCGGGGAGCACCTCGAGCACGGTGAGCCACAGGCGAGAGGTCACGCCCAGGATAACCGCATCACCCTGCCCTGACGCTCCGAGACCGACGAGAATGACGCCCAAGGCGGCTTCACGGACCCCCAGTCCACCGGGCGAAAAGATGGCGAGAAAGCCGATGAGGTAGGAGGCCGCGTAGGCCGCAATGAACAGCGCCGGCTCACCAGTGATTTGCGGTGTCACACCGCGAGCGAATGCCGCGAACGCCACACCATACCCCAGCCATGACACCACATTCATTGCCGTCGCCCCCCATAGGGTGGTGGACGTCAATTGCCGGCTCGCGACGGGCATGCCGCGCTTAAGAGCGAACCACCGCAGGACCGGAGGCAAAATGACCGGCAATGCGAGCGCACCGGCAACAAACACGGCGGTTGCCGTGAGGGCAGCGATTCGGAAGCCCTCATAGACCGAGTCGAGTCGGTCCGCTCCGCTGATGACGGCCACGGCGAATCCGGCGCCGATGTTCAAGAGCGTACCGAGGACGGCCGCACCAGCGGCGGCGGTGCCGGACACGCCTTCCCTCGCGGCCAACACACTGAGCGCACCAACGGACCACACCTTACCGGGTAGCCATCGACCAAGGTTCGCGATGGTCCAAATACGAACCGCCGGCAAAAACGCCAACTCACCACCCCAGTCGCGCAAGAGCAAACGCCAACTCTGAATCAGCATGGCGTAGACCGCCAAGACGATGACACTTGCGGCCATGATCCAGCGCCATGCCACCCGAATGTCGCGGGCCGACGCACGCATGTCGGCCCACTGGCCATGCAGCGCCCACGCGATAAAGGCGCCCGTCAGTAGCAGCAACACCCACTTGATTGCCGAACGCAAACCGACGCCGCGAGGGTTTCGGGAACCGGGCGGGGTCATCGCACCACCTGGCGATAGTGCGTGAGGTATCGATCAGCGACGGCATCCGGGGAAAAACGCGCCAGCATGTCCTGCCTCGCCTGCATCCCCAAGGTATCCGCCGAATCCGTGTCGGCGAGGATGCGTGCGATCCCGGCCCCCAAGGCCTGAATATCGCCAACCGGAATCAATGTACCGCCATGGTCGGCCCGTACCACATCGAGCAGCCCGCCGTCGGCATAGGCCACGACCGGGGTGCCGCACAATTGCGCCTCGACGGCCACCAGCCCCAGCCCCTCCTCGCGCGACGGTACGGCTAACAGGCGCGCGCCCTGATAAAGAGGGATCAAGGCGTGCTGCGGGAGCGCGCCGTACCAGCGCACGCGATCAGCGAGACCGAGAGCGCTGGCGCGCGCTTTCAAGGCAACCCCATCCGGTCCATCGCCAACTACATGGAGCACCGTTGGCGTTCCATCGGGTGTGGTACTGCGCGCAGAGAGCGCCGCCGACGCCATCGCATCGAGCAGGTCCGCTAGCCCCTTCTGGGCATTCAGCCGACCAACAAAGAGGACGCCGCTGCGTACCACCGCAGGCATGTCCGGCGGCGGTGCGAAGTGCTCCGCATCAACCGGCATCGGTGACACCGCAATAGACGCGTCCGGCGCAATCCGACGCGCCGTTTCCGCCAACCATCCGGACACCGCGGTGCACAGCGCGGCTTCACCCAGCACCGCGCGCATCACGGGATGGACTGGTGTGATGTGTTGCGCAAGGCGGACATCAGAGCCGTGCATGGTGATGACGAGCGGAGGATCACCCGAACGGCGAAGGCGCCAGAGCGCGAGCGCGGACGGAAACCACCAATGCGCATGGACGACATCGTACGGCGCCCCCGAGCGCTTCGCAGCATCGATTCGCGCGCGCACCGCGCGTCGCAGGGCATGCAGCATCCCCAACAGCGCAAGCTTACCGCTCCACGACGACGTGACCTGTTCGGCCATGTTGCCCGTGTACGCGAGCGTCATGCGTGACTCGGCGGCATAGCGTACCCGCTGTACCCGGACTCCCTCCAGCGTCGCCTCTGGCGCAAGCCCGGCGGCGGCCGGCGCGATCACATCAACGGTGGCACCGGCGGACTGCAGCGCAACGGCAAGACGCAAGACAAACGACCCGGCGGCATCACCCGCAAAGCGTGGCACGTTGTGTGTCACGAACAGCACACGCGCTGGGCGCGGCACCGAACCGTGGGCCGTCAGAGGTGGCTTCGACCGACGCCGTCAATCACCTCGGGCGTCGTGTCGTTGGCGTCGAGCTCCTGCTGCGCGCTGGCCAGTTCATCGAGTTCGCGGCGCAGCTCCCGGACTTCCGACCGCTGCTGCGCGATCTGCTCGCCAAGCAACCCGGTCGCGAAAAAGATGGACCCGAGCATGAGACAGGTCTGAATGACGGTCCACACCCACCGCTGCCCCTGGCCGGAGATCGCGAGCCACACCAGTGCACCGACCCCGGACAACACTCCGATAGCAAAGAGTGCGACCCCGAGCATGCCAAACGCCAGCAACGGCTTCTGGCCGAAACGGAGCTCAAACCAAACGGCGAGCATGTCGAGCACACCGATCGGAATGCGTGAGAGACCGAACTTCGATTTACCCGAATGACGCGCATAGAGCGGCACCGGTACTTCGGTGACGGTGAAGCCCTGTGCGGCCGCCATGACGATCATGTACCGATGGAAGTCGGGGCGCATCGGCAACGCGGCCATCACTTCGCGACGATACGCCTTCACATTGTTCAGGTCACGAACCGG
>CANHTA010000158.1 GCA_947463135.1 Gemmatimonadota bacterium | reverse complement strand
CTCTACCGGACCTGCCGCAACTCCCTCTTCCCGCCGATACCGGTCGCCGAGCCCGCGTGGGCGTGTTGGGGGCGAGTGGGTACTCGGGGCGTGAGCTGTGCGCGCTCATTCTCGGTCATCCCCAGCTGAGTCTCGCGTTTGCCACGGCGAACGCGCAGCGCGGTACTACGTTGCGCGTGAAGGCCGCGGGTCGGGTGCATGCCATTCCTATGGTGGGTCCCGACGCGGTGGATTTGGCGAGCGCCGATTTGGTGTTCGCGGCGCTGCCGCATGGGGCGTCGGCGGAGTGGGTGGCGAAGGTGATCGCGGCCGGCGCCCGCGTGGTGGATTTATCGAGTGATTTGCGGCCGGGGCATGGTGGGACCGATCAGGCGCCCGCCGGCGTCCCCACCGATGCGCCCTATGGCTTGCCGGAACTGTTTCGCGCGGCGCTGCATGGCGCGCGCGTGGTGGCCAACCCGGGGTGCTACGCCACCAGTATTCTGGTGGCGCTGGCCCCGCTGGCGAAGGCTGGGCTGATCGCGCCGGGGGCGACGGTGAATATCGCGGCGGCCAGTGGTGTGAGCGGCGCCGGCGCGTCGCCCAAGCTCGAGCTGCTGTTTGCCGAAGTCACGGAGAATTTCCGGCCCTACGGCGTGGGCAATTCGCATCGGCACCTGTTTGAGATGCGGGCCAGCCTCGCGGCCCTCGGCGCCGATTGCGACCTGTTGTTTACGCCCCATCTGCTGCCGATTGACCGCGGGATTCTGTCCACCATCACGGTGCCGCTCACGCGCCCGATCGATGACGCGCTGGCGCCGTACCGCGACGTGTACGCCAACGAGCCGTTTGTGGAGCTCACCGACGATCTCCCCGCGCTGGCCGACGTGCAGCATCGCAACGTGGTGCGAATCGGTGCCCGGATTCCCAGCGGTGTGCGCACACCCACGCTGCTGGTGTTCAGCGCCATCGACAACCTGGTGAAAGGGGCAGCCGGTCAGGCCATCCAGAACGCCAACTTGATGTTGGGCTTTGATGAGACCGCGGGATTGATGCGATAACGGCGAAGTAAGGGGTAGGGAGTAGGGGGTAGGGCGTAGCGCTCCACCGCCGACACCGTACTCCGTACTCCGCCGTCATCCCCGTACTCCCTACTCCGTACTCCCTACTCTGCAGTTATCCCCTTACTTCGCTGTTGATGTTCATTGTCAAACTCGGTGGCCGCACCCAAAACGATCCCGCGTTGCCGGCGGCGCTGGCCGCGCTGTGGCGCGCCACCAACGGCGGCGTGGTGGTGGTGCATGGTGGTGGCGATCAGATCAGCGCGTTGCAGCGGCTGCGTGGTGAAGAGCCGGTGTTCGTAGGTGGCCGTCGGGTCACCACCGATATGGCGTTGGAACTGGTGCGGATGGTGTTGTCGGGGCTGGCCAACAAGCAGTTAGTGTCGGCGCTGGTGGCGGCCGGTGCGCCGGCGGTGGGGATCTCCGGCGAGGACGCGGCGCTGTTGCGTGCGGTGCCAATCGATGTGGCCACCTTCGGGCACTCCGGTACGCCGGCCGTGGTTGATCCGCGGTTGGTGCACGCGCTGCTCGCGGCGGGCTTCCTGCCGGTGATCTCGCCGGTGGCGGCGCGTGAAGCGACGAGCGGGGGTGGTGCGTATAACGTGAACGGTGATGACGCCGCCGCGGCCATCGCGGCGGCACTCGGCGCTGAGGAACTGTTCTTGCTGGCCGACGTGCCGGGTGTGCTCGATGGAGACAAGGCGCTCGTGCCACGTCTCTCGCTCGATGCGGCGCAGACGTTGGTGAGCAGTGGGGTGGCAGGAGGCGGCATGGCCGCCAAGCTCGATGCCTGCGCGCAGGCGCTGGCCGGTGGTGTACACCGGGTGCGGATTGGTGATCTCGCCGCACTCACTGTTCCCGAGGCGGGAACCGCGATCGTTGCGCGCGTGGACGCAACGGATGCCGTCTCTTCCAGGTAGCTGCTATGACGTCGACGATGCCCTCGCCCGCTCCGACCACCGCGTTGACGGCCACCACGGCCGCCGAACCGTCGGCGCCGCTTCCGGCACTTCCTGCCATTCTGGGCACGTACAAGCGACAGGCCCCGCTGTTCGTGCGCGGCGACGGCGTGTACATGTTTGACGAGCATGGCAAGCGGTACCTCGACCTGGTGGCCGGTATCGCCGTGACGTCGCTCGGGCACAACGACCCGGGGGTGATGCGCGCGATGCAGGAGGCGATGGCCACCGGGCTCATTCATACGTCGAACCTGTATCGCACGGCGCCGGGTGAGGCGCTGGCGCAGTGGTTTGTGGATCACTCGTTCGCCAGCAGCGTGTTCTTTGCCAACTCGGGGGCCGAGGCCAACGAGGGGGCCTTCAAGTGCGCGCGTCGCTGGGGTGGCACGCAGGGCTTCCCGCACAAGCACCACATCATCGCGCTGCGCGGGGCGTTCCATGGCCGCATGCCGGGCACCTTGGCGGCCACCGACCGTCCGTCCTATCGCTTGCCGTTTCGTCCCCTCATGGGTGGCGTCACGATTATGGAGCGCAACCTGGACGAACTCGCGCTGGCGTTACACCCGGAGAAGACGGCGGCGGTGATCGTGGAGCCGATTCAGGGTGAGGGCGGAGTGCGCGTCATCGACCCCGAGTTCCTCCGTGGTCTGCGCGCGCTCACGCGTGAGCGGAACGTGCTGCTCATTCTCGACGAGATTCAGTGCGGACTGGGACGCACGGGGTCGTTCTTCGCGTATGAGCAGCTTGGCATTGAGCCCGACCTGCTTACCATGGCGAAGCCGCTGGCCAACGGGCTGCCGATTGGCGCGATTCTGGTGAATGACGCGGTGGCGCGCGTGATGCAGCCGGGTGACCACGGCACCACGTTCGGTGGCGGTCCGCTGCTGGCGCATGTGGCACACCATGTGGTGCAGCGGTTGTCCGACCCTGCCATGCTGCAGCATGTGCGCGAGACGGGCGCGTGGTTTGGCGAGCAGCTGCAGGGGATTGCCGATCGGACGGGGCAGGTGCGCGCGATTCGCGGCACGGGACTGATGTGGGGCATGGATGTGCACGAGCCGGCGGCCGCGGTTATCGGGCGTGCCTTCGAGAAAGGATTGCTGTTGGTGAGCGCCGGCGAGCACACGCTGCGCTTTTTGCCGCCGCTGGTGATTACCAAGGCCGAACTCGCCGAGGGGCTCGCGATCCTGGAATCGGCACTCCAGTCCTAACTCACTGGCGCCAAAACATGCGCGTGCCCTAGTGCATTGGCGCGGCATGCACAATATTCCCGTCGCCTTCACGTGCCTCCGTGAACGGTGCGGGAGATTCACGCGGTGCGTACGCGTGTTGTCATCCGCGAAGCGCACCGGTCGCGCGTGATACGATCACCGGCGGTGTGGTCCCTGTCCTGGCACGTCGATCCGGCGACGTGCTCGAGGCCGGACAGGGCCGCTGGTGCTGCTACCGGTACCCGTTGGTGACAGCAGGCATGGCGTACCGTGCGTATCTTCCGGTATGCCTGTGACTCAACCGATTTCTTACGCATCCGCACTGACGGCGTTGATGCTTGCCATGGCACCTGCCGCGTCTGCCGTTGCGGCCCAGAGTGCGCCGCCAACGCTCGTGGTACAGATCACGGTCGACCAGCTGCGTCCGGACTACCTCGATCGGTGGTCGTCGCAGTTTACCGGTGGACTGGCCCGTCTGCTTAAACAGGGGGCGTTCTTCTCCAACGCCACGCACGATCATGCCACCACGGAGACGGCGCCGGGTCACGCCACGCTCTGGTCGGGCCGCCATCCGTCGCATACAGGGGTGGTGCTCAACGAGCTCGGCGTCGCCGATCCGCAGTCGCCGCTGTTGTTTGGCCGCGGCGGTGGCGCCTCGCCGTACCGGTTTCGTGGGTCAGCGCTCTTCGACTGGATGCGCACGCGTGACCAGTTCAGCCGGGCGCTGTCGGTGTCGCGTAAGGACCGCGGTGCCATTCTCCCCTTGGGACGGGCCAAGCAGCAGGTGTACTGGTACTCGCTCGATGGCCGCTTCACCACCAGTCGCTACTACGCCGACACGGTGCCCACGTGGGTGCAGCAGTTCAACGCCCGCGAGTTCTTGAAGCCGTACCTCGGGGCGGAGTGGAATACGCTGCTCCCCGCGTCGCAGTATCCCGAGCCGGACTCGGCGGTGATTGAGAACCAGGGGAAAGACTTTCTCTTCCCGCATCGGCTGGACACCGAGCTGCGCGCGGCGGGATCGAACTTCACGGAGTTTCCGTGGATGGACGAGGTGACCGTGGACATGGCCCTGGCCGGTGTGAACGCGCTCGACCTCGGCAAGGGACCCACGACTGATCTGCTGGCGGTTTCGCTCTCCACCACCGACGCCGTCGGACATCGGTATGGTCCGGACTCGCGCGAACTGCACGATCAGGTGCTCCGCGTGGACCGGATGCTGGGTCGGCTTATCGATTCCTTGTACCGATTGCGCGATTCCACGCGGATTGTGTTTGCGCTGAGCGCGGATCACGGGGTAACGACGTTTCCGGAAGTGGCCTTTCCGGGCACCGATCCGAACCGCGGACGGGTGAATCCGCAGCCGGTCATTGATGCGGCCCGTAGCGCGCTGGCCGCGCGGGGCGTGGAAGGGGATGCGTTGCTGTTGCAAGCGGGGATTGTGTCGCTCGATCGCCGCCGACTGGCCGCCAAGCGGGTGAATGCCGACTCGGTGGTCACCGCGTTGCGGACGCAGCTGTTGGCGTTGAACGGCATGTTGCGGGTGGATCGCGTGTCCACGCTGTCACGGGCGGCGGCGCGGGGCGATGTGATCGCGCGGCGCTGGCTGCACGCCATTCCCAGTGATTTTCAGGCCGAGCTCACGGTGACCTTTAAGCCGGGGTATTACTGGTATACCACGCGGTATGCGACGCACGGCTCCCCGCATAATCTTGACGCCCGCATTCCCGTGGTGCTCATGGCACCGCAGATCAAGCCGGGCCGCTACACCAACCCCGTGTACTCGGTGGACATCGCGCCGACGTTGGCGGCGCTGCTTGGCATCCCGCCCACGGAACAGGTGGACGGGCGTGTCCTCACCGAAGCCATCCGTCGCCCGTAGCGTTGGGCACCATGGGCATTGACCGGGCCTTCGACGCGTTGCGCTTTGGGGCATCGCGCACCTTAAACCTGCGGGAGCTGCAGCCAACGGCGTTACAGGCCCGTGCGCTGGCAGAGTCGTGGCTTCGCCAACAGCAGGTGCTTGGTGCCGACGAGGCGCTGGTCATTACGGGGCGCGGCAACAACAGTGTGGACGGGGTTTCCGCGGTGCGCGAAACCATTGCGGCGCTGTTCCCCTCGTTGCGCCGCCGCAATGTGATTACGGGCTACGTTGAGCATACGCCGGGGTCTTTTGTGGTACGGTTCGCACCGGTGCGTGCGTTGTTTGAAGTGCCGAAGCGCCGCCGCGAACCGGTGTCGGTGGAACCGCTGCCGCCAACGCTGCAGGCGCTTGATGAGGAAACCGTGTACCAGCTGCGTGAACTCTCCACGATGTCGCTGGCCGCGCTCGGGATCCGGTCGCCCACGGTGGTCCAGATGGCCGATGAAATGTGGCGTCAGTTCAGCACGCTCAGTGCGGCGCTGCCCATGGACGGTAATCACGAAGCCTTATTGCAGCAGGCGCTCCTGCGCGCCATCGAAGAGTACGAAGTCGGTTAGTCCGTTCACTCCACCGGAGTTGCTCCTGTGTCTGTTGCCCGTCCAATTCTGCTGGTTCTGACCAGCACACTCGCGCTCTCCGCGCCGTCGGTGGTGACGGCACAACGTGCTGCGGCCATGCCGGGGTACTCCACCAGCGCGGCGGCCACGCAGCGCCGTCTTGAGCAGGACGCCATGCTGGGACCGCAAGGCGCGCGGGCGCGTGAGCATTCCGCGGCGCTGTCGAAGGAGCCGCATGTGGCGGGCACGCCGGCCCAGAAGCGGACGGCGGACTATGTGATGGCGCAGATGAAAGCGATGGGGCTGGAGACGGAGCTGCGGCGCTACGATGTGTATCTGCCGCACGCCACAGGCGTCACCATTACGCGCCTGGGGCGCGACAGCGTGGAGCTGGATCTGCAGGAGCCCGGGATTGCCAGTGATCCGGTCACCATGTTGCCGCAGTATCTCCCCGTGAATGGCTATGGCGGCGCGGGGGTGGGCGAAGGGGAGGTGGTGTTCGTGAACTTCGGGCTCATCGAGGATTACGCGACGCTCGACTCGATGGGTGTGTCGGTGAAGGGCAAGGTGGTGCTGGCCCGTTACGGGCGGAGCTTTCGCGGCATCAAGTCGCGTGAAGCGGAGAAGCGCGGCGCGGTCGCGGTGCTGATTTACACCGACCCGCTCGATGACGGCTTTGTGCAGGGCGATGTGTATCCGGAGGGCCCGATGCGCCCGTTACGCGGTTTGCAGCGTGGCAGCGTGTTTAATGGCACGGGTGACCCGCTCACCCCGGGCTATGCCAGCACGCCCGGCGCACCACGTCTGACGCCCGATGAGACGGCGTTGGCAAAGGTGCCGGTGGTGCCGATCAGTGCGGAGAATGCGCAGCTGCTGCTGGCGCAGGTGCGTGGCACCGACATTCCACGTGGCTGGCAGGGTGGCATGGCGCTGCGTTATCACGTGGGGCCGGGCCCGGTGCGGGTGCGGGTGCGCGTGACCACGGACGCGGCGACCAACGGGACGAAGCCGATCTACAACACGCTGGGGTATCTGCGTGGCACGCAGTATCCAAACGAATACGTGTACATCGGCTCGCATCGGGATTCGTGGGGCCCGGGCGCGGCCGACAATATCTCGGGCACGGTGAGTGTGTTGGAGGCGGCCCGTGCGCTGGCGGAGCTGGCGAAGCGCGGTGACCGTCCCAAGCGCACCATTGTGTTTGCCACGTGGGACGCGGAAGAGTGGGGGTTGGTGGGCAGTACGGAGTATGTGGAAGACGACTCGCTGCGGCTTAAGGCGGGTGCGGTGGCCTATCTCAATCAGGACGTGTCGGCGCAGGGGTCTCAGTTTGGCGGCGGCGGTTCGCCCTCCATGCGCGCCATGCTGCGTGATGTGACGAAGCAGGTGCAGGATCCTCGCGGCCGTGGCACGGTGTACGACACGTGGCGCGCGGCAACGGGAGTGCGCGCCGATACGCTTGAGCCGCCCATGGGCGACCCGGGTGGAGGGAGCGATTTT
>CANHTA010000157.1 GCA_947463135.1 Gemmatimonadota bacterium | reverse complement strand
TTCCCCCATTGGCGATGCTGGTGGCGTCGCTGGTGCTTGGCTCGGTGCTGGGATTTGGGTTTGTCCTGTGGCGCGAGTTGCGTCGCCCAACCGGGGGGGATGAATACGAGGTTGAGGCGCTCACCGGGAGCCGGGTAATTGTTCATCGTGCTGTTGCGCCCTCGGTGCAAGCCACCCGCACGCGCCGTCACGCCGACGAGGGGGTGCCCGCTGTGCTGCAGTCCACCGATACCGCGTGGCCGTTGCTGCATCTCACCTTGAGCCGCATCGGTGATGTTGCCCATGCCGTGGAAGTGGTGGCCAACCAACCACTCCTTTCGGGCGCCGTCGCCCTCAATCTGGCCGCAGTGGCGGCGCATGAGTCGCGTGCCACGGTCGTGATCGATACCGACACGCGTAGCCGTGGGTTGGCGCTGCTGTTGCCCACCTCCGCGCTGACCACGGCCTCCCGCACCGATATGATGCGCGACCCACACCACCACTCCCAGTGGGATGCGCCGCGGTTGCTGCAAATTGGGCGGGACACCTGTATCGACCTGGTGTTGCCGCGCCGCATTCGGTCACGGCAAACGGGTGGCGATGCGGTGACCAGCACGGCCACCAGCCATGAGGCCGCTCTGTTGCTGGCCGAGCTGCCGGCCTTGGCGGCCCACCACGATCTCGCCGTGTATCTCACGGATCCCGATCGTCAGGAGCCGTTGCCCCTGGAGGCCGATGTGGTGCTGTGCGTGCAGCCTGGTGTGACCACGATGGCCTGGTTGTCCCGCATGATGCGCGAGCTCGAGGGGCGTGGTCGCCGACTGCGCGCCGTCGTGCTCTGGTCGGCCGATCTCCCGGTTGCCGCGTAAGGCGGGCCACCCCATTTCCTTACCGTTGGGCGGGTCGGCGAGGCGCTCCGTGGCGCGGTCGATGGTTGGTGGCTAGTCTCCCACGTATGTGGGCCGATACGCTGTTGTCACTCGAACGTGGTCACCTGATCCGCCTCGCCCTGTGGGCCGGCGCCTGTGTGTTGAGCGGGACCACGCTGCTCACGTGGCTGCTGGTGCGCCGCACCACGGCCCCGCTGCTGCGGCACTTTGCCATCCAGACCGCCGCATGGGGCGCGGTGAACCTCGCCATTGCCGCGTGGGCGTGGCGCGGCCTCGCCTTTCGCGACTTTGCGGGTACGCAGCGGTTGTTGAACATTTTGTGGCTGAACACGGGCCTCGACGTGGGGTATGCCGCGGTCGGTGCCACGTTAGCCATCACGGCATGGCGGTGGGGACAGCGCACCGGCGGTGTTGGAGCCGGTCTGGGAGTCGTGGTTCAGGGTGTTGCTCTCGCGTTACTTGATCTGCGGCTCATCTTGGCGATTGGGCCACTGCAGTAGGGAGTCGGGAGTATGGAGTATGGAACGGCACTCCCTGTTCCCTGCTGTGTCTCCCTACCCCTCACCCCCTACCCCTTACTCTCGCATGGAACCCGTCATCCCTGATCTTCGCGCCGAGCCACGTGCGCAGGCCTATGCGCAGCTGCTCGCGATGCAGTCGGTGTTGCTGGAGGACAGCGACGATGCGATTGCCGGGATGGCCACGATGAGTGCCCTGTTGCACCACGCGTTCGGTCATCTGTGGACGGGATTCTACCGTGTGGTGGAACCGGGACGGTTGCTGCGCGTGGGTCCGTACCAGGGCTCCTTGGGGTGCCAGGAGATTACCTTCGGACGCGGCGTCTGCGGCACGGCGGCCGCCGAACGCCGCACCGTGGTAGTGGCCAACGTGCATGAGTTTCCTGGGCACATTACCTGTGATCCACGATCA
Source organism: Gemmatimonadota bacterium (assembly GCA_947463135.1). Taxonomy (GTDB): domain Bacteria; phylum Gemmatimonadota; class Gemmatimonadetes; order Gemmatimonadales; family Gemmatimonadaceae; genus Gemmatimonas. The sequence continues at coordinate 5,476 of CANHTA010000157.1, read as the reverse complement.
CAGAGCGAGATCGTGGTGCCGGTGTTTGACGCGGCGGGTGCCCTGATGGCGGTGCTGGATATCGATTCAGCGGTTCCGGCGGCCTTTGGCGAGGCCGATCGCGATGGCCTTGAGCGCTTGGTGGCTTGGTTCGCCCGTACGACGTATGTTCCCGTCCCCGTCTGATTCCCTCGTCGCCCCGTCGATGACCGGCTACTCCGATCGGATCAACCACGCCTTCGCCTTTGCGGCGAAGCACCACGATCAGCAGGTCCGCAAAGGCACGCGGCTGCCGTATCTCACGCATCCCGCCAATGTGGCGGTGATTCTCACGCGGTATGGATGCAGTGAGGATACGGTGGTGGCGGGCATTCTCCACGATGTCGTGGCCGACTGTGTTCGCGAGGGGTGGACGCGCGCCTCACTTGAGGAGCGTATCGGCGCCAAGTTCGGCCTCGGCATGCTGGAGATGCTGCTGTCGGTGCTCGAGCGCCGCACCGACGACGACGGCGTGGAATTATCCACGGACGATCGGAAGGATGATCTGCTGGCGCGGTTGGCGCTGGCCGGGGACGACGCGCGGTGGGTGTGTGCGGCCGACAAGCTGCACCATGCCAATTCCATTCTCTCCGACCTGCGCCGTACCTCCTACCCCGAAACGGTGTGGGGCCGCTTTACCGCCGGCCGCGAGGGGACGGTGCGCCTGTACACGCGGGTGAGCGACCGCCTGCGCGCCATCGGATTTACCGCCCCGATTGTGGATGAACTCGCGCAGGCCGCCGCGGAGCTGGGCCGCTTCTAATTCGTGCCGTAGCTGGTGGTGACGTAGTTCTCGAGGATCACCAGAAACTCCTGCACGATGGTGTCTCCTTTGAGCGTCGTGAACAGTTTGCCGTCCACATACACCGGCGCCTTCGGCTCTTCGAACGTGCCCGGTAGGGAGATGCCGATATTGGCGTGCTTGGACTCCCCGGGTCCATTCACCACGCATCCCATCACGGCCACCTTCATGTCCACGACCCCCGGACGTGACTCGCGCCACACCGGCATTTGCTCACGCAGATAGCCTTGAATGTCTTCGGCCATGTGCTGGAAGAAGGTGCTGGTGGTGCGTCCACAGCCGGGGCAGGCGGTGACTTGCGGCGCAAAGGAGCGCAGTCCGAGCGACTGCAGAATCTGTTGCGCCACGAACACCTCTTCGCGCCGATCCCCGTTGGGTTTGGGCGTGAGTGACACCCGAATGGTGTCGCCGATGCCTTCACTGAGCAGGATACCAAGTGCCGCCGCCGACGCGACCACGCCCTTCGTGCCCATGCCGGCTTCGGTGAGACCGAGGTGCAGCGGATAGTCGCAGCGCTTGGCGAGGCGACGGTAGCACTCCACCAGATCGGGGACCACGGAGATTTTGGCGCTCACGATGATCTGGTCGTGACCGAGCCCCACTTCTTCGGCCAGCGCCGCCGACCGCAGTGCGCTCTCCAGCATGGCGTCCATGTAGACATCCTTGGCGTCGCGCGGTGCGGCCAGCTTCGCATTGCTGTCCATCATGTCCGTTAACAGCGTCTGGTCCAGCGACCCCCAGTTCACCCCGATGCGGACCGGCTTGTTATGGTCGATCGCCGCCTGCACGATGGTGGTGAAGTTTGTGTCGCGATGCTTAGAGCCGACGTTCCCGGGATTGATGCGGTACTTGTCGAGCGCGGCAGCGCACGCCGGATACTTCGTGAGCAGGAGGTGTCCGTTGTAGTGGAAGTCGCCAATGAGTGGGACGTCCAATCCGCGATCGGTGAGGCGCTGCCGGATCTCGGGGACGGCTTGCGCGGCCTCATCGTTGTTGACCGTGATGCGCACTTTCTGCGAACCGGCCTCAAAGAGCGCGGCCACTTGATCGGCGGTGCCGGCGGCGTCGGCCGTATCAGTGTTGGTCATCGACTGCACCACGATGGGTGCCGAAGAGCCGACGGAGACACCGCGCACCCGCGTGGTGACGGTGGGACGACGAGCGCTGAAGCCGTTAACGGAAGACACCATGGAATCCGGTTGAGAGTGACCACGGTAAAGTAGCGCGGGGAGGGACTCCGCCCCAAGTTCCCGTAGTCGCCGATCCTGTGTACGGGATGGCGCCTCCGTGTCCTCACAACCCGCCGCCGCCGTGTCCGATCCTACGCCGCCGACCGCCGCCTCATCCGAGGCTGCCGCCGATGCCTCTGCCGACCGTCCCGCTGCTCCGCCACGGAAGTCCTTTCTGCGCCGGCACTGGCTGGCGGCGGGGCTGTTGGGGGTCTTCGGCGCGCCTGCCCTCGGGATCGCCCTGTGGGCCGCCATTGCGCTCAATTGGAGCTACTCCAGCGGCAAACGGGCTGGCTACGTGCAGAAAATCTCCCGAAAGGGGTACGTCTGTAAAACGTGGGAAGGCACCCTCTACACGGATATCGCCCGCGGCTTCCGGTCGGACAGTTTCAACTTCACCGTCCGGAGCGACTCGCTCGCTCATGTGATTGAGGCACTCAGCGGCAAGAGAGTTGCAGTGGACTACGAGCAGCACATCTACGTGCCGACGTCATGCTTTGGTGACACGGAGTACTTCGTGTCCGGTGTGAGCGCCTTGCCGGAGTAGTACGCGGTCCTGCGGAGCCGGCTTCCCGTACACCCTGTGGAGAACACCATGAATCGCCTCTCGAAGTTTGCTACAGTTGCTGTGCTCATCCTCACCCCCGCCGTGGTCAGCGCCCAGTCCTCCACGGTTGGGTTCGGGGTAAGCGGTGGCCTCTCGCTTCCCACGGGAGATCTCTCCAACGCGGTTGATGCCGGCTACTCTCTCGCTGGCCACCTTTTCCTCAAACCCTCGACCACCGAGTCGCTTCGTTTCCGCGGGGATGTCAGCTTCGACCGCTTCGCCTACTCCGGCGATATCAGCGGGACCTTCACCAGCCTCGGCTTCATGGCCAACGCCTTGGTGGACCTCACCCCCGGTGAGAGTGTGACGCCGTATCTGCTCGGCGGCCTTGGGGCATTCAACACCAAGTCGTCGGATGTCGCGAACAGCAGCAGCACCAATTTCGGCGTTCAGGCCGGCGCCGGGCTCAACTTCCAGCTGTCCGGCTTCTCCACGTTTGTGGAAGCGAAGTACGTCAACGTGTTCACCGCCGATAACGCCACCGGGTACGTTCCCATCACGTTCGGTTTCCGCTTCTCACGCTGAGTGGTGTGCACGGCCGGGCTCGGTATCCGTCAGGATTCCGAGCCTTTTGTGCATGAGGGGATACTGTTGAGCGCGTAGACTCGCCACCTTACGCGGGTATGACGAGCGACACTGCCCCTATCATCGTGGTTGGCGCCGGCGTGGCCGGCTTGGTGTGTGCCATTGAGCTGCATCGCGCCGGTCGCACCGTGCTGGTGCTCGAGGCGGAATCGGCCGTTGGCGGGCGCGTGCGCAGCACGTACCGTGACGGTCTGGTGTGTGATCACGGCTTTCAGGTGTTGTTCACGGCCTATCCCACACTGCGCCGCTATCTCGATCTGGATGCGCTCGCGCTGCGCCGATTTTTGCCCGCCGCCCGTATTGTGCAGGGCGGCCGAGTCTCGCTCATCGGCGATGCGCTCAGCGATCCGTCGCTGCTTCTCCACACCGTCTTTGCCCGTGCGGTGTCGCTGCCTGATAAGCTGCGCCTGCTGGCTCTGCGTCGCTTTGCGCAGCAGCTCTCCGTGGATGACTGTTTTGCCTCGCGTTTCGCCGGGGTGAGCACGCGCGATTTTCTGGCGGCCCGTGGCTTTGGTACCGCCGTGATTGATGGGTTTTTCGCCCCATTCTACGGCGGCATTTTACTCGACTGTTCGCTCGCCACCAGTGCGTCGGTGTTGTTGTTTACCTTCAAGATGTTGGCCGAGGGTGACACGGTGGTCCCCGCCGCAGGGATGGGTGCGATCACGAGGCAGTTGGCCGCGCATCTGCCGGCTGATGCGGTGTGCACGGCCAACCCGGTGCAGTCGTTGCTGTCGCATGATGGCCGCATCACCGGTGTCGTGATGGCCGATGGTGTTGTTCGATCGGCGTCAGCGGTGGTTCTGGCCACGGCGGCACCTGCGGCCGTGCGTCTCGCAGCAACGGCCGGTGTATCCCTTGCGGCACCGTCGGGAGCGCTTGGTACCACAACGCTGTACTTTACCACGCACGGCGTTTCGCCTATTCCGGGACGGGCGCTGTGGCTGAACGGTGAGGCGTCGGCAACGATCAGTCATGCGGTGACGATGACCGATGTCGCCCCCGACTATGCCCCGCGCGGCGTGTCGATGATTGCGGCGAGTGCGGTTGGTGAGGCCGCCGATCGGTCTGATGCGGCGTTGGAATCGGCCGCCCGTGGTGAGCTGGCGGCCATGGCACGCGCCAGCGGTGATGGGTTGGCCGATGCGAAAACCGCTGCCCTGTCACTCGCCGCGATCTGGCGTGTACCCTATGCGCAGTTTGCACAGCCACCGGGGTGGCGGGAGCATTGCCCCACAACGGCGTGTGGTATCCCGGGGTTGTGGCGGGCCAGTGAAGTGTTGCATTCGAGCTCCCTCGACGGTGCGGCACGTGGCGGTCAGGATGCCGCACAGGCCGTGCTCTCGTCTCTCTAACGCGTTGCCTTTCTCTTTATGCGCCATTCACTTCTCCGCTCCGCAGCGCTGATCAGCGCCCTCGCTCTCAGCACCAGTGCGCTGCGTGCTCAGTCTTCTCGTGTGTCGTCACGGAACGAGGGCAGCCCCCGAACGCCAACGCAGGCGATTTCGGTGAATCCGTTTTTACCGCTGTTTGGATTTTTCCAGGGCGAGTACGAGCATCGTGTGGCCGACAATGCGTCGATTGGTGTTTCGGGGGCGCATATGAAGCTGGACGACCTGTACACCAGCCTCGATGTGAAGCTGCGCCTGTACCCACAGGAGCGCGTGTTGGAGAAGCTCGGGCTTTCGGCGGGCCTTGGGTATGGCCGGGTGCGCACGGAGAACCCGGGGTACTGCGACGATCCGTTGGGACCGCCTGACACTCCCTCATGTGACCAGAAACGCTCTCTGTCAGCTCCCACGTTTTCCGTGGAGGCGCAGTATCAGTGGCTGCTTGGCACGAATCGGGCGACGGCTGTGGCGATTGGCGGCGGTGTGAAGCGGTTTTTCCTGGAGGAACGCGAAACGTCGGGGGTGAATCGCGTGGTGCCCACGCTCCGCCTCACCATCGGGTACGCGTTCTAATTCCGGCTCTTCGTGCTTTGGTGTGGGTGATTTGATGGGCCGGGCGATTCGCGGATATTCGTGTGGATCCGCGGTGGAGCGGTTGCGTTTGGGTTTGTTGAACAGCTTTACCGCTGATTGGCGCGAATGCTCGCGGATGACCAGCAAAAATATTGATGGCATGGTCGTGTGCGACGAGCTGTCGCGCTGTGCGGGGCGATTCGCGGATATTCGCGTGAATCCGCGGTGGAGCGGTTGCGTTTGGGTTTGTTGAACAGCTTTACCGCTGATT
>CANHTA010000156.1 GCA_947463135.1 Gemmatimonadota bacterium | reverse complement strand
GCGCCGGATCGGCCTTGGGGGCAGGGGCGGCCGCAACCGCTGGGGCCGGTGCCGGTGCTGCAGCGGCGGGCGCAGCCGTGGATGCCGCGGGTGCCGCAGGCGCCGGCATCCCTGCCGTTGCCGCCGCACGATTTCGCGCGGCCGCCGCGTCCGCCATCAGCTTCTCAGCCGCTTTCGCCGACGCGTCAATGATGGAGTCGCGCGTCTTCTGCGGTAGATACGAGAAGAGCACTTCGTTCCGTTTCTTCGCCGCCGCCTGCTGACGCGCCAGCTCTTCGGTGAGGTCCACCATCTTGGACTTGATGGACGCATCAGCGCCGCCGGCCAGCAGCGCACGCGCCGCCTCGGCCCGGTTTTCCGCCGCCGCAAACATCAGCGGCGTCTGTCCCCACGCCGACTCACGGGCATTGGGATCGGCCTTCTTCGCCAGCAAGGCTTTCACCGACACCGCGTCACCAGCGGAGGCCGCCAAGTGCATGGCCGTGGCTCCGGTGGCCGTGAGCGTCCCAACATCTGCGCCGGCTCCCAACAGTGCCTGGACCACGGCACCATGACCGGCACGCGCGGCCACATGCAACGGGGTGTACCCGCCGTTCCTGGTGGTCCCCGTAAGCTTCGCGCCCGAACGCAGCAGCAGCGCCGTCATGGCCACATCACCGCGATCGGCCGCCCAATGCAGCGCCGTCATGCCGTCGCCCTGTGGCACATTCACATCGCTCTGCTGGGCCAGCAGCGCGCGCACCTTGGCCAGATCACCCTGCATCGCTGCATCGGCGACGGCCGGCGCTACCCGCGCCGTTGGCTTCACCGCGGACGGGGAGGTTGTCGCCACGCGCACCATCGGCTTGGTATCCTGCGCGGCCACCGGAGCGAGTGCGCCCGATAACGCCACCAGCGCACCCGCCACCCCAACCCAAACTCCGTTTCGATCGATCATGGCTCGCCTCAGACGTAGAGCGCGAACGGCGACAGGCTGTCACCGAAGCTCGGCACATCGATGTTGTACTTGTGCAGCAGCGAGAGCATCACATCGGCCATCGGCGTGCCATCGGGCGCGCGCAGGTGCGTGCCGCCCGGCACGAGGTTGGTATCGCCACCCATGAGCAGCAACGGGCAGCGGCGATGGTTGTGGATGTTACCGTCCGCCATCGGTGACCCGTACATGATCGTGGTGTTATCTAGCATCGTGCCGTCGCCTTCCTTCGTCTCCTCAAGCTTCTGCAGGAAGTACGGCAGCATCGACATGTGATAGCGGTTGATCTGATTGAACTCGAGAATCGCCGACTCGCGTCCACCGTGGTGCGACGCCGGGTGGAAGCCCTTGTTCGTGCCCGACTCCGGGAAGGTACGGCTGGAGGCGTCGCGACCGGTCTTGAACGAGAACACGCGCGTCATGTCCGACTGGAACGCCAGCACCTGAATGTCGAACATCAGCTTCATGTGCTCTTCGAACGAGTCGGGCACACCCGCCGGTGCTTCCGGCAACAGCCGCTCATCACCGCTGGCGTTCTTGGCTTCAACCATTTGAATCCGACGCTCGAGCTCACGCACGTTTTCGAGATACTGATCTACGCGACGGCGATCGGTGGCCCCCAGCTGCCGCTTGAGTGACGACATTTCGCCAACGACCCAATCGAGAATGCTGCCGTTATCCTTGCGACGCGCAGAGCGATCGGCGTTGTTCGCGCCGGCACCGAAGAGCAGATCGAACGCCGCGCGCGGATTGCGAATCATCGGCAGCGGCTCGGTTGGCGACGCCCAGCTGATGGTATCGGTGTACGCGCACGCGTAGTTGTAGTAGCAACCGCCGGCCTGATCGAGATTCTCGATGCACAGCTGCATGGAGGGAATCGGCGTGTCCTGCCCGATCTTGCGCGCCACGATCTGATCGAACGACGTGCCGACGTACAGATCGGAACCCTGCGTCTGCTTGGGATGCGACTGCGTGAGAAACACTGCGCTGGAGCGGAAGTGGTCGCCGCCAATTTCCGGGGCCTCAAACGCTTCGGCCATGCGCACGTCCGTGTTGCTGATAATCGACATCTTGTGCTTCCACGCTTCCATCGGCGCCAGCGCACCTTCCGGGTTGAGCGTGAAGTCGCGACCCACTCCCTTCGGCGCCCACAGGTACTTCGAGGCGCCCCAGGTGTTGGACCCCGCCGCGCCGTGCACCGACTCGATGGTCACGAGCCGCTTGTGTCCAGCCAGCGGTGTACCGGTTCCGCCCACCTTCGCGAGGAACCGGCCAGCCGGCTCCATCGCGTCCAGGTAAGGGAGCGCGATCACCGCACTCATGTTGCGAAGGAAGGTGCGGCGCGGCAGGGCTTTCTGCGTCATGAACGACATAGGTATCTCCGGGGAAATCGAGAATCAGTTGTGAGACGCATCAGCCGAGACCGGCTCGGCGCGCTTGCTATGGAAGGCCTTGCTATTCACCACACCCATCACGAACGAGGAGAACTTGTACTTGTTGCGTTCGGCGTCACGCGTGATGGTGCGCACCGTGGTTTGGTCGTAATCCTCAACCCGTCGACCCAACGCGTACGCCATCAGGTTTTCAGTGAAGTTCCGCATCAGCGGCGTGGGCCGCTTCAGCAGGGCACGGCTGAGATCCATCGGCGTGACCAGCGCCGTGCCGTCGTACAGCTGACCGCGCGTATCCAACAACGCCCCGTTCTCACGATAGCGCAGCTTGCCGGTGACGTCGAAGTTGTCGAGTGCGAGACCGATGGGATCCATGAAGTTGTGGCACGAGCGGCAGGTCGGATTGGCGCGGTGCAGTTCCATGCGCTCACGCGTGGTGAGCTGCTTCCCTTCCTTCGATCCCTGCGTCTGCTCGAGGTCCGGCACATTGGGCGGCGGCGGCGGTGGCGGCGTGCCGAGCAACACTTCCATCACCCACTTGCCACGCAGCACCGGGGAGGTGCGATTGCCCAGCGACGTTTGCACGAGCACGCTGCCATGTCCAAGCACACCACGACGCTGGTCGTCGGCGTAGGCCACCTTGCGGAAGCCTTCACCGGTCACATTCGGAATGCCGTAGTGCTTTGCCAGTCGCTCATTCACAAACGTGGAATCAGCGGTGAACATCGTGAGCACGCTCCGGTCGTTGCGCACGACATCTTCAAAGAACAGCTCCGTCTCGCGCTGCATGGACTGCGCGAGCTTGAGATCGAAGTCGGGGAAGAGGAACGCGTCGGGGTGCACCTTCTCGAGATCCTGCAGTCGCAGCCACTGCGCCGCGAAGCGCGTGGCCAGCGCATCGGCGCGCGGATCGGCCAGCATGCGCTTGACCTGCGCCTGGAACACGGCCGGCGTATGCAGCGTCTTCGCGCGCGCCGCCGCTAACAGCCGTTCGTCGGGGATGGTGCTCCACAGGAAGAACGACAGGCGCGTGGCCAGTTCGAGATCGTCGATCTTGTAATCGGTGCCCGCCACTGAGGTGGTAGGTTCCTTCTCAAAACGGAACACGAAGTACGGGCTGGCGAGCATGGCCTGCAGACCAAGCCGGATGCCGTCTTCAAAGGCGTAGTCGCCACCGGACTTGGCGCCCTGATCGTAGAACTTCATCAGGCTGGCCTTGTCGCTCGCGGTGAGCGGGCGACGATAAGCCCGCATGCCGAGGCGCGTGAAGATTTGCTCAGCGCAGGCGCGCTGGAGGGCAGCGGCTGTGGGCGCGCAGCTGAAGATGCGCTTGCGGCTGGGCGAGTCGGACACGCCGGTGACGCGATACGGCCCTGCCACAAACACTTCCATGAGCGGCGGCGGCTCGGTGGTGCCGGCAGCCCCGGTGCCACTGGACGCGCGTGACCATTCATGCGGCTTGATGAGATCTTCGTACGGTCCTTCCGCCGATTTGGCAAAGGCGACGGACACTTTGCGCTGACCCGCCTTCACTTTGATCGGTTCACTGCGGATGTAGTCGGCGCCGAGTGGGGCGTCAGCGGATTCACCGTTGCGGGCAATGCCGCGGTCGTAGCGCAGCAGCGCCACGCGCTCACCGTCGATAGAGATGTCCAGATCTTCCACCGGACGGCCCACGCCACCACCCACGTTCATGCGGAACTCATACTCGCCATCGGCCGGAAACGTATGCACCATCACCATGCCGCCGCGCGTCCCGTATGGCGTCCCGTCAACATGATCCCACGGATGCTGGGAGGCGAACGGTGAGGTTTTGTACGTCGTTTGTCCGACCGGGGCCTTGCGATCACCGATCGCCATGCGGCTGATCGCCGCGGCGGCGTTCAGGTAGCCTTCCAGCAGCGTAGGCGAGAGCGCCTGCACGTCGGAGATGTTATCGAAGTTGGCGCTCTTGGTATCGAGTGGCAGCCAATCACCTGCGGTGACATCGAGACCCAACAGGTCACGAATCACGCGTTCATACTCCGGGCGATTCAATCGCTGGAAGGTGCGCGTCCCCGGATTCACCGGGGCTGCTCCATCGACCACCCGTTCCAGCGTTTCCACTAACGCGTCCAGCGTATCACCCGTGGGACGCCGCGAGCCTGGCGGCGGCATCATCTGCGCGCGCAGCTTGCGAATCATCTTCTCGGACGTCGGCAACGCTGCGGTGGCGGCGGTCACGGAATAGCCCTTGAGATCGAGATTGCCGCGCAGCTGCGTGGGATTGTGACACCCCGCGCAGTAGCGTTGCACCACGTCATCGAGCGCACCCATCGTGATGCCGCGCGCGCCAACCGAGGCACGGGTGAGCGCACGACCGGTGCCGTTCGTTGCACGCACGGGACGCAACACGGGATGCGTGGCCGGCAGAGGCACCGCAGCACGCGACGACGCTGATGGCGGCGTCGCAGGGAACGCCGGTGTGATGATCGGATCACGGGGTGGTGGAGACGAGGCCACCATCGTCACCGTCGTGATGATTCCGGATACCGCAAAGAACAGCTTCATGCAGACAACTCCTGGAGACGGCAACCTCGCATGAGGTCACCCGGCCCACGCGTTCGATGATCCGGCAGGAAGGGAGGCCGGAGATACCAGTAATTTACGTGAGCGTTGGTCAAGTTGCTGTAAACTTTTCAACGCCCGCGCCAGACTTATCCACAGGAGCGACGGGCGAGGGGCGCATGACGCAACCCCACGCCAATAGCCGCGTTACTGGTTCGCGCGCTGCGCGGTGGGCAGCAGCACGGCGTAGAGCGCGTCGTGCACCGGTGTGGCCACGCCATGGGCTCGACCAATGCGCACCACGGCCCCGGTTTGTGCATCGAATTCGGACGGTCGGTCGGCCATGAGATCGCGCTGTAGCGAAGTGAAACCGTCCGGGGGCAAACTGTCGTAACGGGCCCACACGCGGGCAATGGCATCGGCTGGCCACGCCACACCAACGGCTTGCCCCACAGCATGGATCTCGTGCAGCGCGCGATCAACGAGGGCGCGTGTCTCGGGGATGGATCGTACGATGCCGAACGGTACGCGTGCCGCCGCGCCAACGGCGCCGATGGGCTCGATAAACAGGAATTTCTCCCATTGCGCGACCCCCATATCCTCGGGGAGGACGGCCACCAATCCGGCGCCACGGAGTGCGGCGGCGAAGCGGGGGATCTGGCGGTACGCGGCCGACGTGCTCGGAGCGCCGGCACGCGGTCCGTACTCGATTATCGGGGTAACGGCGGTATGACGGATGTGTCCGGGACCGACCTGCTCCACCAACACCCGCCCCAGTCCTTCACGCACGTGGGCATCGCCCAGCGCCGCGGACAGGAGTGCACTGGCTTCCACGCCGTTCTGCAGGGGGATCACTGCGGTGGCGGGTCCAACCATCGGTTGCAGCGACGGGGCCACGTGTGCGACTTGGGTGGCCTTCACACAGACGAGGACAACATCAACCACGCCCACACGCTTGGGGTCGTCGGTCACCTGCACGGTGGGCAACGTCAGATCACCGTCGATGCTTTCCAGAATAAGCCCGCGCGTTTCAAGGGCGGCCAACGTGGCCCCGCGCGCGAGAAAGACGACGTCATGACCGGCCTGCTGCAGGCGGGCGCCGAGCACACCGCCGATGGCGCCGGCGCCGACCACGGCAACGCGAAGCCGGTCGAGCGCTTGCGTTGCCGTGTCGGATGCGCTCACGGCTTGCCGATGGAGAAGCCCGCAATGTGCGCATCGGTGTTATGACCCATGCGGAAGCCGACGACGCCATCGGTGCTCTTGAGCTTCCCAGCGGTGACGAGATCAGCCTTGCTGTAGCTGGCCACTTCGGTGCCGTTGATGATGCACGAGACCTTATCGCCCTTCACTTGCAGGGCAATTTCCTGGGTCACCGGCTTGCCCTTGGCTTCAGCCTTGTGCACCGCGTCGCTCATCCCGCCGCGCGGGCCGTTCATCTGGAATGGGGCGGGTCCCATGCCGCGCACAATGAAGTTGCCGTTGCCGTAGGCGGCGCAGTAGAGATACGACTCGGCGTCGGTGCCCATGTCGTTGCCGGCCATGACGATGCCGTACGGGTGCGGATGGCTGTTGAGCCCCATGTATTCGCGCTCGGTAAAGGTGGCTTTCACGACGTAGTCACCCTTGCCTTTCATCTCGGGGTTCCAGTACGTGATCGCCGGTCCGGTGGTGGCGTGAAGATCTTTGGCCATGGAGAAGAACTTGGCGCTATCAACCGAAAGGCCGGCCTTGGCTTCCTTGGCGTCAACCTTTCCCATCCAGCCTTTGACCAGAATACCGCCCTTCACGGCCATCGACTTTTCATTATCCTGCGCCTGCGAATCCTGTGGGACGAGGACAAGGGCGGCGGTCGCCAGCGCGACCATCATGGTACGCTTCATGGATGTGCTCCTGAGGTGATTCGGTGGCGCCAACTACGAACGACGGCGAGTCGGCAGATCTGAATGTTTGCATGGAAAGCGGTTTGGCAATAGCCCTCTCCATGCGAATCTGGCCGGAAAACGGGCTACGGCAGCTGGCCTGTACGGGGTGCCGTGCGGCCGCACTGGCGCTATCCATGTGCCGGCAAGCGACGAGCCCATGAGTGGCACGGGGGCGAATCCGTTGCTCTCGGTTGGTATCCGTACGTATCCGTTCACGCTGGAACCGTATGGTTCCGTTGGTATCCCACGCATCGCTGTAACGGATACCAACGGAAACCGGCGGTTCCTGCCTAAACGGATACGAACCAATATGAACAGAGAAGAACGGATTTGATCCCGGATTAAACACGGGGCGAATCCGTTGCTCTCGGTTGGTATCCGTTCGTATCCGTTCACGCTGGAACCGTCTGGTTCCGTTGGTATCCCACGCATCCTCCCAACGGATACCAACGGAAACCGGCGGTTCCTGCCTAAACGGAT
>CANHTA010000155.1 GCA_947463135.1 Gemmatimonadota bacterium | reverse complement strand
GGTAAAGAATACGGGGTGAATCCGTTTTTCTCTGTTGGTATCTGTTGCTATCCGTTCACGATGGAACCGTCTGGTTCCGTTTTTATCCCGTTTTCTCCAGTGGAACACAGAGGATACCAACGGAAGAAAACGGTTCAAGCTTGAACGGATACGAACCAATATGAACGGAGAAGAACGGATTTCACGATGGAACCGTCTGGTTCCGTTTTTATCCCGTTTTTCTCCAGTGTAAAACAGTGGATAACAACGGAGAAAAGCGGTTCACGCTTAAACGGATACGAACCAATATGAACGGAGAAGAACGGATTTCATGCAGGAACCGTCTGGTTCCGTTTTTATCCCACTACCTCTGCCGCAGAAACCCCCTCACGACGCCGCAACGGCTGCAGCGCCGTGCGATAGAGCGTCACATGCGCCTCAACCCACGGGGACACACCGAACGTTGTGGCCCCCCGCTCGCGGGCGTGCGCGGCCAGCTGGTGGCCGTGGTCCGGCGTGCGGAGCAGCGTGTCCATGGCGCGGGCAATTGACGACGGGCGATCGGGGTCGCACAACAGCGCGTCCTGCTCCGAGAGCATGTCAGGAACCCCGCCAACCGCCGTGGCCAGAATCGGTAGCGACGCCCACATCGCTTCCAGCAGAATCATTGGCGTGCCCTCCGTGCGCGACGTCAGGGCCAGCGCATCGAAAGCCGTAAGATACCGGCTTGCCTGAGGGTGGATCCCGGCGAAATGCAGCCGACCGCTCACCCCCTTCGCCTGTGCGAGCGCACGCAGCGAGTCCCGCATCGGACCATCGCCCACAAACACGCCGTGCACCCGATCATCCGCGAGGGCGAGCGCGTCCACGAACTGGTCGGGGCCCTTTTCGTGCGTGAGCCGACCCACCCATCCCACCACGAACGCATCCGGAGGGGCGCCGAGAGCAGCACGGCTTTCGGCGCGTGCATACGGCGCCGCTTCCGGCGCTATCGCGTTGCGGAGCAGATACGTGTGCGACGCCGCATCCCCACGTTTCAGCCGGTCCGCGATTGGCGTTGACACCGCAATCGCCGCATCCGCATGCGCCGCGGCCCGTAGCTGTAACCATTCATACACCCGGTTGCGCCACCCGCCACCGGTGAACCCGTGAAGCGTCGTCACGCGCGCACACCCCGCGCGACGGGCAAGCCCCCCGATCATCACATCAGAGCGGTACCCGTGAGTGTGTAGCACATCAACCGACAGCGCAGACAAGAGATCGCGCACACGACGGCGTTCGCCGCGATAGTCGCGCGGGCCCACCACAATCCGATGCACGGGCACGGCGAGCGTTGCCAGCGCATCAAGAAACGGATGGGACGCCTCGCTGCCGGGTTGGAGCACCGCCGCAACCTGCGCATCGTGACCGGCCGCCCGCTGACCGGCGGCCAACTGCGCCACCACCGACTCCAGCCCCCCAACGCGCGCTGGGGCAAGCACATGCACAATGCGGAGCGCTGGGACCGTCATGTGGGCGTGGCGATGTCAACCACCGGGCGCTGCGTAGGCTCCCACACCGCGCTCTTCTCTTGGCGAAGCAGATGCAACCACGCCATCCAGCCCGCCACGATGCTGATGAACACATAGCCCGGTAACGCAACCACGCGCGGCAACCGCCGATCGTCCGGCCACGTAAGCACCAGGCGCGCCACCACCAGCCCCACAACCATGCCCACCGCAACCAACAACGTCCACGGCGCCGTGCGTAACAACAACAACGGACCGATCAGCCAACCCAGAAGCGACGGGAACAGCAGCCACCGCACCAATTTGTGCGAGATCATCATGAACGCGTAGCTCCCATAGCGGAGCGGGTTCATCATGCCACGCAGGTACACCAGCGTATCCAGCCCACGCCCCATCGTGCGACTCTTGCGGCGCAGTTCCGCCTTGAGCGTGGGCGTGCGGGGCACCAGACAAGTGGCCGCATCCACCGACACCGCGCGATAGCCGTGCGCCCGTGCCACGCTCGCCGCGGCAAAATCACGGGCGAGGCCCGTGGGGAGCTGCACCTGTTGCAGCGGTCGGCGGTTGGCGTAGAAGCACCCACTCGCGCCCACAATGCTGTGCACCCGCGTCTCCAGGGCGCGGAGCGTCATCTCCAGTCCCACATACGAGGATTCGGCCTTATTGCCCTCGCGCGACTCATCGCCGATGCTGATGTCTCGCCCTGACGCCAAGCCGACCGCCGGGTCGAGTAACGCGCGGATCAATGGCTTCAACGAATCGCGGGGAATCAGGATGGACGCATCAATCGAGACCACAATATCCCCGCGAAGCATCTGGCCTGCCGCATTTTCACCGGCCGGCTTCCCGCTGCGTTCGGGCATGCGGAGCAGGCGGACGCGCGGATCACCATAGGTGAGCACCAAGGCATCGGTGCCATCCGAGGACGCATCCGACACCACGAGCACATGGAGTTTGTCGGCCGGATAGTCGGCGGCCAGCGCGTGCTCCAGCGTGCGGCGCAAGCGACCGGCCTCGTTGTAGGCCACGATCAAGATGCTGATCTCCGGCCAGTCCGCCGGCTCCGGCGGGAGCGTGAACGGCGGGCGCCAGCGCGACCACGTCCACACGATGGCCGGGTACAACACAAACGCGTAGCCGCCAAGCACCAACGGCGCCGCCATCAACATCCACCCCATGAGCGCAAGCACTTATCGTCCTCGAAGCCAACGAACCAATTCCACTCCAAAAGGCGCCGGATCGCGCCAACGGAACACCTCCAGACGATCGCTCCAGCGATGATCGGCCAGCGCACGTAGCGCCGCCCATATCCCGATACCCACCGCCTCCGGGAGCTGAAGCTGTTCACGCGACTGTCGCACGAGGGCGAGCGCATGGTCCACCTCGCCCAGCTCCCAGACGCTCCGCACCCCCACCCCATTCCCGGTAGACGGCGTCACCGGCAACCCAAGCGTGACTTCCACCAGCGCCCTTGGAAAATTGACGCCCGCGTCGATCGCCAATTGGACCGATCCCCACAGCCTCGCATTGATTTCCATCAGCACATACGCGCCGGTGCTCTCGTCCTGCTTGAACTCCAACATGGCCGCCCCATGGTACTCGAGCGCATCCAGCAACTGCTCACAGCGTGCCACCAACAGCGGCGGCGGCGTGATCGATTCGCGGTACGTGCTCACCCCACCCGCCGGCGGCTTCTCCCGGAGGCGGCGATGCGCGAACCGCAGCATGGTGTGCCCATTGGTGCGCAGGAGAAACACCCCGATCCCATCGCCGATCGTTCGCTCCTGCACCAGCAGCGGATACGCCTCCCGCGGAAATTGCGCGAGCAGGGCGGCCAGATCCGCTCCACGTGGCACGAAACGGACCGCCGTCTGCACCGCCTTCCCCTGGATCTCCACCACCGAGCGCGCCGGCTTGATCACGGCGGCCGTCGCGATCGCCGGCAGCAGTGCCACCTCGTCCGGCGACTGCAGCGTATGCTGCGACGGCACCTGCAGCCCGCACTGTACAGCGAGGCGGAGCACCCCGGCCTTATCACTGGCATCGGCGTACGCGGTGGCTGATGGGCCCGCCACGGCGGCCCCCAGCGTCGCGTCATGGCCCAGCAGTGCCCGGGACGCGGTATCCGTCACCGGGATCACCACGTCAATCGCTTCCAACTGCACCACCCGCCGGATCACCTCGCGATAGCGCGTGGCGTCCTCGATATCCGCCGCGGCGGCGTGGTGGTGCTTGTGCACGTGCCGGGACGCCCCGGCCAATCCGCGAGACACCCCGATCGTGTGCACACGCCAGCCCAGACGCCCGAGGGATCGGGACGCCGCCAGCGCTGCGCGCTGCCCTGGGTCGGTGATGAGGATCGTTGGCACGAGGATGAGCGGGGGATCGGCGTGAACAGAGCAGTGAGGCGTGCAGGTGGCTCTGCACACCTCAGACGTGTAACGTGATACAGCGGCAACGTGCGAGGACCCGTGCCGCGTGTCCATGGCCCCCCCATTTGTGAACCCACTGCAGTATGTCCCGCCGGTGTACTCCGCGTTGCGCTGGCGTGGCATCCGGTCAGCGCTCTGGAACACGGTACACGAGACCGCGGAAGCCACCCTTCAGCGGGCCGCCGAACGGGTGCAACAGTGCTACCCCGCCTATCAGGTGCTACTCACCGATAGCGGGACATCGGCGCTGACGCTGGCCCTGCAGGGCACCGCCGATACCCTGGCGGCACGCCGACTGGTCGCGCTCCCGGCCTACGCCTGTCCGGACATCGCCACCGCCGCCATCGGGGCCGGCTTCTCCATCATGCTCTACGACGTCGATCCGGCAAACTTCGAGCCGGATCTGGCGTCCGTAGAAGCATGCCTGAACGCCGGAGCACGCCATGTCGTGGCGGTCCATCTGTACGGCCGCCTCGTTGACGTGCCCGGCGTATGCAACCTAGCCGCACGCTACGGCGCGACCGTCATTGAGGACGCCGCGCAACATGCCGGAGGCACCCGCAACGGCGTCCGTGGCGGTGCGCAGGCGCCAGTCGCCATTCTCAGCTTCGGTCGCGGGAAGGGGCTCAATGCGGGCGGCGGCGGGGCGCTCCTGCAACAGCAGCCAGTGGCGCATGATGCCGGCGCGCAGCAGGGTGTCTCCTCCGGGCTGTTGCGCGAAAGCCGCATGGCGTCGCTGCGTGGATTCTCCGTCGCGGTCATGTCGGAGCTGTTGGCGCATCCGTGGGTGTATGCCCTGCCGGCCAACATTCCCGCCTTCGGCATTGGCCGCACCCGGTACCAGTCGCCGCACCCGATGCACGCCATGTCGCCGCTGTTGGCGTCGCTGCTGATCGACGCCCTCGAGTCGGAGCCCCAGCTCCTCGCCGCGCGACGCCGTCACGAGCACGCCTATGAGCAGGCGCTCGAGCAGCACGCCCAACGGCGATTCGACCCGCCGCCACCACACGTGCAGAGCGGCGCGCTCCGCTACCCGGTGCGCATCACCGCGTATGGCGACGGTGGACTCCCACACCAACTGGCCAGACTGGGGGTGGCACGATCGTACCCGTATCACCTTGCCGACTATCACGCGATTCGTCCGCATCTCGTTGGCGCAGACCGTCTACTGCCTGGTGCGAGGGCCTTGGCCGCGAGCACCTACACCCTGCCGACGCACGCACGGATTACGCCCGACATCCGGCAACAGATTGTGGCGCAGCTGACGCAACGCCCGTAACCACAACCACCACTCAAGCGCGTGGACGCTGGCCGGTCACGAATTCATAGACCGCGTCCAACGCCAGCGCGCAGTCGTTGGTGCCGCAGGGCGCGCTCACCGCGGTGAGTTCGGATGGTCCGCGACGTCCCAGAAATGCCACGAACTCCAACAGCTTGGCTTGCACCGGGGATGACGTCTGCACCTCCGCCACGCGATACCAGTACCAGATCAGCCGCACCCCATTCGGCGTTCGGGTCACCACTTCGCGCACCACACGAAGATTGGCATCCAGCGGCCCGACCACACGCTCGGAGAGCGTGCGCTCCGCGTCGGCCATACGATTGCCGGAACTGATCAGCTCCGAACCTTGCGACTGTCGCCGATACACATAGCGATCAACCTGGATAGCCGTCGCCCCATTGCTCCAGCGCTGGTGTACACGCTGGGACTCCCCCGTAAATGCCGGTGTCCACTCGAGGTTCACCGGTTCCGCGCGACCCGCGCTGTCGGATGCCGCCACCACCGGACGCGACGCCTGCAAACTCCACTGCGTGCCCGGTTGAACGCCCGGAGTTATTGGGCTGATCGTCTCCACGGCGGGCAGCCACGAGAACAGCGCGTACACCATCGGTCCAATGAGCGCGGCGGCCGTGGCACCCCACACCGATCCCTGACGCGCGGGCACGCGCGGCTCCCCCGCCAACCACTCCGGTTCCGCGTCGCCAAGCACCCGATCCAGCGTTCTGGCGAGCCAATCGCCACCGCCGGTACGCTGCGGTTGCCGCTCCCACCGTTCAATTGTACCGGTGAGCAGGAAGAAGGCCGACAAGACCACCGCAAAAATGACCCACCCATAGGTGGCGTGCTCGTCCATCAACGGTGAGGTCATCCGTGTGGCGTAGCCAATCACCACAAGACCGAACACGCGCACCCAGTTGGAGACGATCGCCAATCCAAGCGCTAACGCAACGGCCAGCACGCGACCCGGTGTCGTGCGGAGAAACAGCCGCGCGTAGATCACGCTGATGGTGAAGGCACTCATGAAGTACGACAGGCCGGCGCACGACTCGGCCACTTCAATGGTGCCAAACGGAAAATGAATGCGCGTGCCGCTCAGCGTCGCGCCTAACCCAAACACCGAAATGGCCGCGCCATTCACGGCCACCGTCATCGCCTGCAACACGCCAAGCAACAGCTCCCAGACGGGTACGGCCAACAGGAAAATGCCGGCAATAGGCAGCGTGCGTTCCAGTCCGCTACGACCGAACAGGGCACCGCTCCAGCACACCGCAATGCCGAGCGCCGCGAGTTGGTAGCCAACGCGGATACCCACCACGGTGGCGAAGAGCCACACCACCGACAGCAGCGCCGAGACTACCGCACATGGCACGCGCCACTCCGCCGACTCACGGAACTCCGTGCGCGCGGTATACAGAAGCCAGACACAAAACGCCGCGATGACATACCCATGGGCACGCGATTCCGACCACGCATCAGAGAAACTGACCAGCGTTGACAGGAATCCAACCAGGAGTAGGGCAATCGCCACGCTCAGGGGCCAGCGGCGCATGGCCAAGGGCATGCCAACGTCGTGGCTGGAGACGATCTCCTGCATCAGAGGCACCCACGGCGATGATGCCACCGGGCGCTGGCGTGTCGCATCATGACGCGAAGTAGCGCACGAGCTGACCAAACCGCTCGTCGAACGTGAATCGCGGCACACGCATGCGCCAATCGGGCGTCGAGGTAGTGAGACGCCGGCTCACCACCCCGGGATGCGTGGAGAGCGCATAGTGGAGCCCACTGTCACGGATGGCGTCGTATTCGCGGACGCCGTAGTCATCATCATTCCCGTTGGGATAACAAAAGACGCGCGACGGATTGGTGAGTTCAGCCTGAATGCGCCGCACCGATTCGTGAATTTCAAATCGGGACTGCGCCGCATCACAACGACTTAAGATCGGATGGGTCATGGAGTGCGCACCAAAACGCATGCCCGTGCGCTCCGCCCCGCGCATTGCTTCCCAGCTCAGCACGCGATATTCCGGTGGTGCGCGCAGGGGAAGCGGGGTATCAGCCAGCGAGGCCAACTGGTCAAGAAAACCGGCAACCGCATCCCGCGAGACACGTTTCAACGCC
>CANHTA010000154.1 GCA_947463135.1 Gemmatimonadota bacterium | reverse complement strand
CGTACCTCGAACAGACGGCCACGTTCACGCCGAACTTCACCACCAGTGACGCGTGGTTGCTCACGGCGAAAACGGCCGTGGTGGCGCCGCTGTCGGCGCGTTTCGGCATTAAGGTGGGGTATCTCGTGAATCTCAACAACGCGCCGCCGCTGCTGCCACCGGTGCGTGGGGTCGCCCAGACGATTCGCTTCAAGAAGTTTGACGGGTTGCTGACGACGGGCGTGCAGTTCACGTACTAAGCGCGGCGAAAAGGCCGCGCGGTTTTTTCGTGCGACGTTACGGAGGGTGGTGACGGTCTTGATTTGAATTGATAATGCGCTATCGTTCGCAGGTGATCATTCCCAGTGATTTCCCGCGTTCGCAGGGTGGCCTAGAGTCAATAGTGATTCGTAGCTGTCTTGTTGCTGTTCTGATGATGCTGCTTGCATCGTCGGTTCAGGCGCAGTCTGCGTGCGCTCCCGCCACCATCGTGGGGATCGTTGAACGCCTGCCGCAACGCGCGCCGGTGCGCGGGGCGGAGGTTGCGGTTGGCGAGCGCCGGACCACCACCAGCGCTGATGGTCGATTTGTGCTGGCCGACGTCGGCCCCGAGCAGACGCAACTGCGGGTGTCGGCGTCGGGGCTTGCGGAGCGTGTGCTCCCGATCCGCCCTTGTGGTCCTGATTCCCTGCGACTGTTCCTGCGTCTGGCGGCGCGCGCGCCGCAGTTGGAACAGGTCGTGGTCACGGCCTCCGAAGTCGCACGCACGGCGGAGGGGTCCAGCGTGTCGCGCATTGGGCGCGATGCCATTGAGCATGTGCAAGCCTCGAGTCTCGCCGATGTGCTCCAACTCGTGCCGGGGCAGGCTGCTGTGAATCCGTCGCTGGCTGGTGCCCGACAGGCGTTGCTGCGCCAAGCGCCCACAGGCAATGCCCGTGATCCCGGCCCCGGCACCGAAGCGGAGCGGGCGAATGCGCTTGGGACCAGTGTGGTACTCGACGGCGTCCCGGTGTCGAACAACGCCAATCTCCAAACGACGCTCACGATCCTCAACAGTGGCCCCAACGCGCTGCCGCCCTTCTCCAGCACCGCGGGCCGCGGGCTTGATCTCCGGCAGGTGCCGGCCGATCAGATCGAGTCGGTGGAGGTGGTGCGTGGCGTCCCCAGTGCCCGCCATGGTGATCTCACCGCGGGCGCCATCCTCGTCACGTCACGCGCCGGGGCGCTGGCGCCGGAGCTGCGCGTCCGCGTCAACCCGCAGACGTTAGAAGCCAGCACGGTCGCGGGGTGGGGGCGGGCCACGCGCGACGGCCTGGCCTTCGACGCCAATGTGGTCTCCAGTCAGGACGATCCGCGCTCCACACTGGACCGTTTCACGCGCGTCACCACACAGCTGGCGTTCACCCACGAACGCCCGCGTCTCGGGACCTCCGTGCGCCTCCGGCAGTTCGGGGTGCTCGATGAGAGCCGGCAAGATCCGGATGATCGGCGCTACCAGCGACGGGTTACGTCGCGGGATCAGGGCGCGCGGTTGGATCTCCGCCTGCGCCTTGGCGCCCGTACCGGCTGGTTTACCGAGCTCACGGCAAGCGGACAGCTGGCCACGCAACGCTCCACGTATCAGGAGCTCGTTACCCGAGACATTTTCCCGCTCTCCGCCGCGCGGGTGGATACGCTGGCGCCCGGGGTGTACGGGCGAAGCGAGTATCTCGCGCAGCTCATGGTGGACGGGAGGCCGCGCAATGGCTACGCCCGATTAGAAACGCGGCGTTCCCGGTCGTGGCGTGGCTTGCGACATGACCCCGTGTTTGGCGCCGAACTCCGTTTCGATGAAAATGCCGGCGCCGGTCGGATCTTTAATCCCATTGAACCGCCGCGCCAGAACTACGGGGTTGGCGATCGTCCGCAATCCTTCCAAGCCGTGCCCTCGCAAACGCAGCTGGCCGCGTACGCCGAGCATCGGGTGCGGGCGATTGTGCGCGGGCGCGCCGTTGATGCCGTTGCCGGTGTGCGTCTCGATGCCATTGATCCGTCGTTCCGCGGCCGTACCTCCGGGGCGTACGTGGTGCCGCGTCTTGCCCTTAGCACCGTGCTCTCCCCGCAGCTCACCTGGCGGGTGTCGCACGGTGTCACCACCAAAGCGCCCACGCTGTCGCAGCGCTATCCGCTGCCACGCTACTTCGATCTGACGTCGTTCAACTACTACCCGGCGAATCCGGCTGAACGGTTGGTGCTGTTTACCACGAAAGCGGTGCAGGTGCCCACGTCGGCGCTGCGTTCCGCACAGGCAACGAAATCGGAAACCGGTTTCGATTGGCAGCTCGGACGACAGCGCGGAACGATGACGGTTTTTCGTGAGCAGACGCGTGGGGCCTTTGGCACGAGTCGCGTGCCGATCGGCATTGCGGTGCCGCAGTTTGCCGCGTCGTCCTTTCCTGTGGGGCGTCCCCCCGTGCTGCATCCGGTCCCGGTTCGCGTGGATTCGTTTGTCGGCTTGTATGATGTCCCGCGCAACACGCGTGCGATTGCGACGACGGGTGCCGAGGTCACCGTGGACACGCCGGAATGGTCGCGGCTGCGGACACAGCTCTCGATCAGCGGTGGATGGTTTCGCACCGTGGCACGCGATGCGGATGTCGAGATTCCGGTTGAGCAATTCATCAGTGGATCGGTTCAGCCGGCACGTGTGGGTGTGTATGCCGGCGGCCGTGGGAGCGAGTCCGTGCGTGCCCTGACGTCGGTGCGCCTGGTGCATCGTGCCCCTCCGCTTGGTCTCCTGATTTCCCTGCTCTGGCAGACCACGTGGCAAGACGATGACCGACCGGTGGGTCGCACCGATGGGGTCCCGCTGGGCTACGTCGACCGGAGCGGGCGCATCACCACCCTCACGGCGTCAGAAGCCACCGCGCCGCCCTTCTCGGCGCTGGTGCGCGCCGTCACGCCCCTTGAAGGTCGATGGGAGCGCCGGCCGCCCTTGCACCTGTTCAACCTGCGTCTCACCAAGACGCTCCCCGGGCGCACGCAGGTGGCGCTCTTTGCCAACAACGCGTTGGCCGATCGCCCGCTGTATCAGCGACAGCGACAGATCGGCTTCGAACGCCGCAATCAACCCGCTTTCTTCGGCCTCGAGTTGCTGGCCGCCCTTCCCACTCTCCTCTGACCTCCCAACTTATGCGTACGTCGTCCTTCCTCCGCGTTTCGTTGCGAACGCGCTCGCGATCTATCCTGGCGATCACCCTGTGTGGGCTGATGTCCGCGTGCGGTGACAACGCCAACGAAGTCCAGACCTTCTCGGTGGAGGTGCAGGTCACCCTGCCGGAGACGTTTGCCCAATCGGCGGCGGCCGGTGCGCGGGTGCTGTTAACGAGCACGGAGCGTAATGTGACGGACTCCGCGGTGGCTGATGCCCAGGGGCTGGCCCGCTTTCCGCGCGTGCTCCCCGGGAGCTACATCATTGGCAGCAGTCTGGCGTTGGATCCCGATCGCGCGTTGGTCTTGACCGGACAGCGCAGCGCCATCACGCTGAATGCGCTCGACCCGGCGCGGGTGATCAGCGCGGCCCCAACGACGCCGTTCGTGCAACGGCTGAGTGGTTCCCGCCTTGGTGATCTGGTAATTAAGGAGGTGTATTATCCCGCCTCGCGTACCCCGAGTGGTGGGACGTACTTCTCGGATCAGTTCGTGGAGATCTACAACAATGCCACCGACACCGTCTTTGCCGATGGCTTGTTCATTGCCGATGCGTTCGGGCCGGCGGGACAGATTAATCCGACGACGGTGCCCACGCCGCTCCAGTCGCAAACCGCCAGCGTGTTCGTCAGCAGCATTTGGCAGATTCCCGGAACGGGGCGTCAACATCCCATCGCGCCGGGCCAGAGCATCGTGATTGCCCAGGACGGCATCAATCACCGTGATGATCCCAATGGCAATCCTGCCAGCCCGGTGAATCTGGGGAACGCCAATTGGGAGACCTTCAACGAACGCCCGGACGGTCGCGATCTCGATTCGCCGTCGGTGCCGAATCTCACGCGCATGGTGCACCGCGGTGGCTTTGATTGGTTGCTCGCCGTCTTCGGCCCCGGGGTGGTGATTTTCCGCGCGCCGAACGTGGCCGCTCTGGATACCACGCTGGTGCCTGGTACCACCGGCACGTGGGTGACACGCGTGCCCAATACCCTCGTCGTCGATGCCTTTGAAGCGCTGCAAAATGGCAACAGTGCCGCGTACAAGCGGGTGCCAGCGGCGCTCGATGCGGGTTTTGTCTTTGCCACGGGCACCTACACCAGCGAGTCCGCGCGTCGCCGCGTGGCGACCACCATCGGGACCCGTCGCGTGCTCCGCGATTCTAACAACAGCAGTACCGACTTTGAACTCATTGCGCGTCCTACGCCACGCGGCTTCGGTACGCCGTGACCCATGGCCGTACCGTCGGCGTTGCACTCCGGTCCGGTAGACGGTGGTCGCGGTGGGCGGGCGGCGTGCTGGTGGGGCTGATCGGCCCCACGTTCCCGATGCCGGCCCAGGAGACGCCGTACGGGGCCACGTCGCCACTCCGCCTCTGCTGCGCGCCGACGGTGGGGTGGACGAGCGCGCAGGATACGGTGCCGGGGTTGCTGCGCATGGCGCGCCTGATGGCGGCGCACGATGCGCTCCCCACGACGTGGCGCCGGTATGGCGTGCAGAGCTGGCGCCAGGCGGGAGCGTGGCGTCAACCGCAGGACGCGGCCGCTACGCAGGAGCTCATGGTGGTCGCCGACGGGGGGCAGGCCGCTGGACGGTGGCGTCTCTGGGGGCAGGCGACGTTCGGTCGGCAACGTGAAGAAGACGTGCGCTGGCGCAATCAGTCGGCGCCGTCGCTGAGCTCGGTGTATGTGTGGGCAGACTCGGTGGGTGGCACCTTTCGCAGCGACCGGCTGGGATTGGCCGCCGCCCTGGTGTCCCCCGCGTGGCGGGGCATCACGCTCGCGCTTCCGGTTGATTACGGGTTGGGGCAGGGCGCGCGGCGGAATGATCCACGCCCGTTGTATCGGCGGCGCGTGGCGGAGCTCTCCCCGTCACTCCGTTGGCAGGTTGGCGCGCATCAATTCGGGGTCGGGGCCGTGGCGGGGTGGCATCGGGAGGATCTCGAGATTGGTGGTGGGATCAGTGGCGACGTGCCGGTGGTGTTCCGGTTGCGTGGTATCGCCACGTTCGATCGCACGCAGCTGATTTCCGCCGAACGGGCCGTGCTGGGTGGCGTCGTGGGCGCGCAGGGGGGCTATGCGTGGCAGTCATCCAAGTGGGTGGTGGCAACCGGCGTCACGCTGCGACTGGAGCGCGATTCGGTGCGGGATGGCACGGCCGCCCCGGTGAATGGCGGACAGACGCAGCGTGCGCGTGGCGATTGGCGCATGGCGGTGCGCAGGCACCGTGCGCGCGGTGGGACGGAGCTGGCAATGCTTGCGCAGCAGGAACGCGCGCGCGGACGTGATCCGGTGTTTGCCGCGGTGAATGCCACCAACGCCGGGCAACGGGTGCAGGTGACGACCGCATGGTGGGAGGGTGGCACACGCCCGCTGGCGTCGTGGACATGGTCGGTGGATGCGGCATGGCATACGCTGGAACGCCGCGATGTGGCGGCGGAAACACGGTGGCGCGCCACGCGATGGCCGGTCACTGTTCGGGGGGGACACCGATGGCAGCAGGCCAATCAGGGGTGGCTGCTTGATGTTGGTGTGTCGCATGACGCGGTCACGTCGGCGTTCCGTGACGCGTTGCGCACCACGCGCCTCACACCGATCCTGACCGACGCGGATTACGCCGTTGTTGGGGCGCCAACGTATGGTGGGCAGGTGATGCTCGCGTGGGACCGTGTGCGAAATAACGCCCTCGCGTCGAGGGTGTCGCTGTCGGGGACGGCGCGGCAGACAACGGGCATGCTGTTCGATGGCCGACGCGCTCTCTCCGCACACCGGATCACACTGATGGTGGAATTCTACTAGCAACCATATGGCCGAGGGGCGAGGGATGTTTGCAGCACAGCTGATACGTGGTACCGGGGGAGTGCTCGCCGCACTGGTGTGCACCACCGCCTGCGTGGGTGCGCGCGCGTCGGTGCGCCCCGTCCCCACGGGCGTGACGGTGCCGTCGTCGGCACCGTGCTTTACCGTCTCCACGTTGTCGCCTGCCGATCAACAGGTGGCCGACCGCGTGCTCTTGGAGTTTGCCGATCGAGAAGGGCTCTACACCCTTGGCGATGGGATCAAGCCGATTTCCAGTAATGTGCGCGACCTGTCGGTGCGTATTGCGCCGACGCTCGACACGCTGGCCCTGGCCACACTCGACCAGCAGCGTCGTGTGGCGGCAGCGCTCACGTGTGGCGAGATTGGCGCCGTGGTACAGGTCTTCACGGCCACCCAGCGCCGTCGTGACTCCTCAGAGGTTCGGAGCACGTCCATGGTGCTCTACCATCGCGGTGCCGTGCGTCGAACCATCGAGGCGCATGCGGCGTTTTTCGCGATGTTGGGGGTCACGCCGTCTACCGATCCGCGGGATGTGATTCAGGCGGTGGAGAACGCCCCGCGTTCACCGCGCTGGCGTGGCTATGGCTATCTCTTCGGCTATCCCGATGACGCGGTGGACTTCTTTGTCCGCGCGGGCGAAGCGGGTGACGCCAGTGGAACGCTGGTGCCACGGGATTTCCGTCGGATTGATACGTGGCACAAATACGCGGAGAGCGCCGGCGCGGCCCCAACGCAGTCGAGCTTTGTTTTTGCGGTGCCCAAAGGCGCTCCGGAAAGCGAACAGGAACGCCGTCTTCGCGCCGCCGCCGCGCCGGTGTATGCGCGATATGTCCAGGCGCGACGCACGGCGATTCAGCCCGATAGCACCGGTGCGTTGGCGCTCTTCCAACGCTGGCTTACCGCAGGCCGGTAACGGGCGCGCCTGGCGCCGCGGCGTCAGCGGTAAACGTCGCGCTTGGCGCCGCGGCGTCAGCGGTACCGGAGGAGACCCCGGTGTGGAGCTGCCATGAGTCGGCGAGATTGGTGGCGGCGGCAAACCGTCGCCGTTTATGACGGGGGACGCGCGCCAGCACGTGCGTGCGATGCGCGGCGCCGAGGGTGTCGCGCGCCCACTGTTCATAGCGCCCGAACTCGTTGGCCACATGCTGCAGCGCCAACTGTACAATCTGCCAATCGTGCGGCGTGACGGGTGAGCGCAGCGGAGGAAGCTCACTGGGCTGATGCAACGGCAGCGCGAGCGGCCGCGGCACCAAACGCGGCGTGATCGCGTGACGCGACAGGAACACGCCATGCGCGATGTGCGCGGGCGTGCAACCGGTGGCGAGCGCGTGCACGGACGGTGAGGGGTCGGCGATCG
>CANHTA010000153.1 GCA_947463135.1 Gemmatimonadota bacterium | reverse complement strand
GCGGACTTCATGCTGGAAAGCAATGGTGAAGGGCTGTTGGTGTTTTCGCGTGTTGAGCCGTGGCTTGCGGCGTACCGTGCACAGGTGAATCCCATCGCGTTTCGCAATGCCGAGTGGGTGGCAACGGAAACCGAGATGGGTCGCCTGATCGCGGAGCGGTTCCGCAAGCGTATGCAGGCCCAGCTTGAGGCGGCGAAGGCGGCACAGCCGTAGTCGCTCACCGCGCTGGCCCGTTACGCTAAAAAGCGTCGGGCCAGCTGCTCGAGTCGGTCGTCGTGGAGGGCTTCCGCTTCAAGGCGCAGTGCTTCCACGTACGGCTTGAGCAGCGGCTCGCCCCAGTAATACCCAGTGGCCCGCTCGGCGAGCTGCGTTTCGTTTACGCGCGCTGCCTCGAGGAGCGCCCGGGCGCAGGCCCGATCGTAGTCGGGGTCGCTGCGATCGGGGAGATGATAATGGCGACGTGGCATCTCGCCTTCAGCGTCGTCTCTGAGAAAAGCCCGCGACATAGTGTCCTCGTGTGCATCAGGTGAAAAAACCGGCACCGTACCCATGTATGGTGCCACGTTGTTGGGCGACTACCGTCGTTTGAGATCGGTGACCACAATCATGTGATCCGACGTAGTGGGAGACATATCCCACGACAGCCCTCGCGATGTGGCGAAGGCCGGGGTGAGATCGATCGTGGTGAAGACGAAACCGCCGGTGCGTTGGAAGACGGCGTCGGAAAACAGGGTGAAGTCGAGACGACCCGGCGCAAACTGTGCGGCGCGCGGGTCCGCCCACGTGACCACCGACCGCTCGCCAAGTCGCATGGCGTCGGCGATGGCGAGATCGCTGCCATCCACATCGAGCGTGTGCAGCAGCTCGTGTAGCGGTGCGTACGAGCCAACGGCATTGAAGTCACCGGCAATGAAGAGCGGCGCACGCGTGCCGCGACGGGATTGCTCCTGCAGCACGTGTGCACGGATGGCACGGCTCTGCAGCACGCGGAGCTGATCCTGCGCGCTGCCGTGGAAGCCGGCACTTTGCAGGTCCAGTGGTACGAACAGCGTTTCAACGCCGTCAATGGGAATCCATGCGCCGGTGCTGGAGAGCTGCGAGGCGGCTTCACTGTCGAGCACGGTGGTGAACGCTTGGGGGACCAGTTGGCGCAGACTGTCGAGGGCACCGGCTGGATACTCCACGCGGCGCATGGACTCGGCCGCACGCAGTCCGTTGAGTCGCGTGGCAACAACGGTCTTCTGCCGCCCTCCGGTACCGGCAAGTACAAACTGCCACCGCCCAAGGGCCGCGAGCTCCGGGAGCGCGAAGAACGCTGTGAGCGAGGAGTCCGAGATCGTGCTGTACACTTCATCAAGCATGATGACGTCCGGTGTCACCGCGGCCAGCAGCTTCGCGTGACGGGCCGGGGTTCGGAACGAGCCCTCTGCCACATTCCAATGCGCAATGCGTGTTGATCCAGGGGGAACCGACGGAATGGCGGTTACCGTTGGTGCGGGTGGCGCGGCAACCGGTGCGCTGCGGAAGGCATAGGACGCCACGGGAAGCGCCGAGGTGACGCGGCCGGCCTCGGCAAAGACCAGCTGTGCCCGCAGGTGGGTGCCAAGCCGGGTCGTACCGCTGGGGGTTCCCGCTCTGGACACCCGCATCTCAAGTCGTGGGCTGCTCCACGTGGGCATGGCCACGACGTTGAGATCATAGGCGCTCTGATAGCCGGCTAATCCTGTGGCCCCGACGGTGCGCAGGGCGGCACCGGTGCCGTATACACCGGCCTGCACTTTGTCGGTTCGCGAGAGATCCACCGCGAAATCGACCCCCGGCATTGCAAAGACCGTGCTGCCGGTGGCACGGTCGCCATCGGCATCCACCAACAGGTGGAGCGTCCCCGGCATCGCGGAGGCACTCGCACTATCAAGGTTCTCCACCGACAGGTACCACCACGCGGAGTCGTCGGTCACCCAGGCGCGTTGCAACGATCTGGCCGTGCGCGTGGCGCTTGGGGACGGCGCCTCCACCCACAGGGGAGTGGTGGTCCAATCGTCGAATTTGCCATCAAGGACAATGGGAGCCACCCCGGCGCTGGTGGCGGACCGGGCGGCGGCCGTGGTTGCGGCTGTGGTTGCGGGCGGCAAAAGAGACGCGCACGACACCGAGGTGGCGACGGTAGCGGCGGTCACAAGCAGGACGGATGAGCGCATGCATAAAGATACGAGGCGAATACCCGTTCCTGCCTCGTGCCCACAGATTGCGTTCATGACCCGTGTCCGGCAGTCGCCACCTCCTCTGACCTCCTTCCGCGAGCGGCTCGGTGCCCTGCGGCACGTGGGACCGCTCTTCTTGCTGGTGTGGGGCACCAGTGCGCCGCTGACCGCTGCAACGATGGGCATCCGCCTTGTGCGATCCCTGCTGCCGGTGAGCATGCTGTACGTGGGCAAGCTGCTCATCGATGAAGTGATTCGTACGGCCGCCTTGCCCGGACACCCTGTGGGCTGGAACGCGTGGCTGGCCAGCGGATTACTGGACGGGACGCTGCAGCTCATTGTGCTGGAGTTTCTCCTCGCGATTGCCGCCGACGTGCTGTTGCGCACGGGCGCCTTCGTTGACCGCATGCTGGGGCTGCAGTTCTCGATCAGCACCACGATCCGACTGATGGAGCACGCGGCGACGCTCGATCTCGAACAGTTTGAGGACAGCGAGGTGCAGGACCGGTTGGAGCGCGCCCGCACGCAGACCTCGCAGGGGCTCGGCGTGATGGGGCAAGTGTTCGGTCAGGTGCAAACACTGATCACCATCATCAGCTTTGCCGCCGGCCTTGCGGCGTATGCGCCCTGGCTGATGCTGCTGTTGCTGGTGGCACTGGTGCCGACCTTTGTTGGCGAGGCGCACTTCAATGCCGTGGAGTATGCGCTGCGGTGGTCGCGTGCGCAGCAGCGTCGCCAGTTGGAGTATCTGCGGCAGACGGGTGCCAGTGTGGAGACGGCCAAAGAGGTGAAGATCTTCGGCCTTAATGGTTTTCTGATCGAACGCTTTCGCGGCCTGTCGCTTGACGTGTACCGCGCCAATCGTGCGCTGGCGATACGGCGGGAGCGGTGGGTGGGGCTGCTCACTGCCATTGGTACCGCCGGGTACTACACGGCGTATGGGTATATCGCATGGCGTACGCTCACCGGTCGGTTCAGCATTGGTGATCTTACGTTTTTGGCCGGGTCCTTCCGTCGACTGGGTGACTTGCTGGCCAGCCTGCTGGTTGGCTTCTCCAGTACGGCCAGTCAGGCCGTGTATCTCGATGACCTGTTTTCATTTTTCACGATTACCCCGCGCATTCATGCGCCGGCGCATCCGCGGGCCATCCCCACGCCCATCCGCTTCGGGTTTGAGTTTCAGGATGTCGGGTTCCAGTATCCCGGAACCGGGCGATGGGCGGTGCGCCACTTGTCTTTCACCGTGCATGCCGGCGAGACCGTGGCGCTGGTGGGGGAGAATGGCGCGGGGAAAACCACGATTGTGAAGCTGCTGGCGCGCCTGTATGAGCCCAGTGAAGGGCGTATTCTGCTGGATGGTCACGACCTGCGCAGCTATGATCTGGATGCGCTCCGTGCCAACATTGGCGTCATTTTTCAGGATTTCGTACGCTACAGCCTTACGGCGGGCGAGAACATTGCGGTGGGTCGTATTGATGCGCGCCATGATCATGCGCGCATTGTGCGGGCGGCCGAGCAGAGCTTGGCGTCCGACATGATCGCGCGGCTTCCGGCGCAGTATGATCAGCTCATCGGAAAGCGTTTCGCGACCGGTGTGGAGCTGTCCGGTGGCGAGTGGCAGAAGCTGGCGATTGCGCGGGCGTATATGCGCGACGCGCAATTACTGGTCCTTGATGAACCCACTGCCGCACTGGATGCGCGTGCGGAGTTTGAGGTGTTTCAGCGCTTCAAGGCGCTGAGTACAGGGCGCACGAGCCTGCTCATTTCGCACCGTTTTTCCAGCGTCCGGATGGCCGATCGCATCGTGGTGCTTAACGAGGGCGCGGTGGACTCCATGGGTACGCACGAGGAGCTGCTGGCGCAGAAGGGACGCTATGCGGAGCTGTTCGAACTGCAGGCGCAGGGGTACCGGTAGCAGCGGTGTGGCGGTGTGGCATGATGATGCATTGTCATGCATCATCATGCACTATCAGGGTTCCGCCAACGCCCGCCGGATGGCCGGTTCCAGCGACAGCGGACCAATCGGCCCCATCACGCGATGGCGCACGCGACCGTCACGTCCAATTAACACCGATGTTGGGTAGCCGCGCACGCCACCCAGTGCGGCCAGCACCTCTGAGCCAACGATGGCGATGGGGTAGCTGATACCGCGACTGGTGATAAAGTCCTGCACGGTGCGCGGATCGCCTTGGTCCACCGATGTGCCAAGCACCACCAGGCCAGCCGCCCGATGGCGATTCCATGTGGCTTCCAGCAACGGCATTTCCACACGGCAGGGGGCACACCAGGTTGCCCAGACGTTCACCAGCACCACGCGTCCGCGCAGCGATTGGGAGGTGATGGTGGAGTCGGCCAGCGTACGGACCACGAACGCGGGCACTCGGCCATCGCGCGCGGTGACATTCGCCAACGCGCCAAGATGCGGCAGCACGCGTGGCAGTGACCAGATACCGAGCGCGATCAGGAGCCAGCTGGTCCAATGGCGTGGGGCGAGCGCCCGCTTGAGCCAGTCCGGTACCACCGTTCGTGCGATCATGCGTGCAAGATATCGGGGCGTGGAGCGGCTACGCGAACACGGCTACGCGAACGGCGCGACGCCCCGCTACGCTGCGCGCGGGACCGCAGCCTTCTCGGCGGCCAGCGCCGCCAGCAGCTGTCGGCGTTGTACCAAAGCGCGCACGTGATCGCGCTGCAACAGATACAGCCAGCCGCCGACGAGTGCGGCGATGACGGTAAAGAGCCACAGCAGCACGCTGGCGCCAACGTCAGGATGCCAGCCACGCCCGAATTCGAGCAACAGGGAGATCCCCC
Source organism: Gemmatimonadota bacterium (assembly GCA_947463135.1). Lineage (GTDB taxonomy): Bacteria > Gemmatimonadota > Gemmatimonadetes > Gemmatimonadales > Gemmatimonadaceae > Gemmatimonas. The sequence goes on along the minus strand of CANHTA010000153.1, from coordinate 2,434 downwards.
CCGCCCAGGTCGCGATCCGTGGCGCCATTGCGCGCAGTCCGCGTGCCTCGCGGCCATGGAACTCGGCAATCAGATAGCCGGTGAGGGTGAACGCCACGACATGTTCAAGCAAGCGGAAGATCACCGTGTCCGTTGGCTCAACCTGCGGCAGGGTGAGCGCGGCACTCCAACGCCACACGGGAGCCGCCGTGTCCAGCGGCCACAGCGACGAGACGGCCAGATACGCGGCGAACAGCGGAAGCACCAGCCGCACCGTGGGCAGCTCGAAGCGACGAGCCCCGCCCAGGCGGCGCGCATTGGCGGTGGCGATACTACGCACGAGCGCCACCCCCACGGCCAGCGTCGCGCCGGCCGTGATGAGGTCAAGGTCGCCACCCGCGCCGGGGACAACGGCCACCGCTACCCAACCGAGCGCCATCGCCACCAACGTGCGGCGATGCTGATCGCCCGCCGGCGCCAGATAGGCCGCGTGGATGGTACCCAGCATCGCGCCTGCAAACGCGGCCAGCGGCAGGATCAAGGTGCGCCGGAAGCCGCCTTCACTGCCCAAACCGATGAGCCAGCACAAGGGAATGAGTTGATAGACCAGCCCCATGAGCGGCAATTCGAGGGCGAAGGAGCGTACGGCGGTCTCGTCGTTGAGGCGACGGGCCAACCGGGCAAACAACCACGCCCCCACGGCAGCCCCGGTGGTATTGGCCACCACGTCCATGAGGGAGCTGTACCGCATGGGCGAGAAGAGCTGCAGGATCTCAATGGCGCCACTGATTGCGGCCCCGAGTACCGCAACCTGCGGCCAGTCCGGGGCAGCGCCACGCGGACGGGTGAGCTGGTACACGAAGCCGAACGGCACAAACATGAGCACGTTCATGACCAGATCCGACCAGCCCCAGATGTCGGTGAGCCCGTGTGCCGGTGCCCACTGAAAGCGGAACGGCGCCAGCGTGATAATGGACGTGACCAACACCAGATAGCCCAGCATCGCCCGTCCAAGTCGGAGGGCGGTAAAGTCGGCGGTGCGGCGAAAGCGGACGTGCAGCTGACTCATGGTGGCTGAATTACTGGCGGATGGTAGCTTTTCGTGTTCCCATTTTCTCCCCTGTCCGGCTTTCCCGATGCCTTCTTCTCTGCGATTTCGCCGACGTCTGGCTCCGTTGGCCTGCGGCGTCCTGCTTCCGGCCGCTGCGCTCTTCTCGCCCCTAGACGCGCAAGCTGCGCGCACGGTCACCGCAGCTCCGGTCACCGCCGCTGCGGCGTGGGACTCGTCCACCTTGGCGGCGCTGTCGTGGCGCAATATCGGCCCGTTCCGTGGCGGTCGTTCCGTGGCGGCGGTGGGTATTCCCTCGCAGCCACTGGTGTACCTTGCCGGCTATACGGGCGGTGGCCTGTGGCGTACCGATGACGCCGGGCATAACTGGCGGAACATCTCCGATGGCTTCTTCAAGACCGGGTCGGTGGGCGCCATTGCCGTAGCGCCCAGTGACGAGAACGTGATCTACGTGGGGATGGGTGAGCACGCGATTCGTGGTCAGTCCTCCACCTACGGCGACGGGATGTACAAGAGCACCGATCAGGGGCGCACGTGGAGCCATGTGGGACTGGCCAGCTCGCGACAGATCTCCGCGGTGCGTGTGCATCCGGGTAACCCCGATGTGGTGTACGTCGCGGTGCAGGGAGATCGCTGGAAGGGTACGAGCGATCGCGGCATCTATCGCACCACCGACGGCGGCAAGACGTGGACGCAGATCCTCAAGGGAGAGAACGCCTTCAGTGGCGCGAGTGATCTCTCCATGGACGCCACGAACCCGCGCATTCTGTATGCGGCCATGTGGGATCATCAGCGCACGCCGTGGATGGTACGCAGCGGTGGCCCGGGGAGCGGGATCTGGAAGTCGGTGGATGGCGGTGATACGTGGAAGCGTGCCCAAGACGGCTTGCCGAAGCTGGTGGGGAAAATCGGCGTGGCGGTGTCGCCGGCGAATCCCGACCGGGTGTTTGCGATTGTCGAAGCGGAAAATGGTGGCCTGTTCCGCAGCGACGATGCCGGGAAAACGTGGCGGCAGCAATCGGGTGACCGGTTGATCCAAACGCGTTCGTGGTACTACATGAACATTACGGCCGATCCGAAGAACGCCGATGTGGTGTGGGTCATGAATGCGCCGGTGATGAAATCGATTGACGGCGGCCGCACGTTTGCGAGTGTGTCTGCCACGCACGGTGACAATCACCAGCTGTGGATCAACCCCACGAATCCGAACTACCTCATCAACGCCAATGATGGTGGGGCGTCGATTTCGCTGGACGGCGGAAAGAGCTGGAGCACGCAGGATAATCAGCCCACGTCGCAGTTCTATCACGTGGCGGTGGACGATGGATTCCCGTACAAGCTGTACGGTGGGCAGCAGGACAACAGCTCGGTGATTATTCAGTCGTG
>CANHTA010000152.1 GCA_947463135.1 Gemmatimonadota bacterium | reverse complement strand
CTCCTGGGCCACCGCCTGCGCACTCCCCCGGCGCAAGCACAACGCCATGACCGCGGACTGCTTTGCCTGCGATGACCGCGGTTCCTGGGCGTGTCCGACCCGCGGACGCTGCTCCGGATGTGCCTTCCGGATCCAGTCGGCAAGCAGCGGCCTGGATGGGTAGCCGAGCGCCTTGATTGTGAGCGCGAGGCAGCGTCCGTTGGCGTCAAAGTGATCAACCGCCAGCTTCCGCTGCGTCGGCGAATACTTCGGCGCGCGCATGGAGGCTACCGGCAAATCGTGGCGTTGCTCGTACGTCCGATGCCATGCCCTGAGGGCGTTCTTCGTCGGATAGCCGAGCTGGCGGATGGTGAGTCCAACCCGCTTGCCCAGCGTGATGTAAAGCTGAACCGCTCGTTGTCGATCGTGGTACGAATACATGGTCTACCCTTCAGGTAGTCCAAGAAATCGTCCGCACCTCCAAGTGCGCAATTCCTATTGGTGTTGACACCGAGTCCAATGGGTCGCACATTCACGCCTTCAATAGCGCGTCGCGGACCCGTCCTTTTCCCGGACGCATATCGCGCGCAAATTCAAGAGGTGAATAGTTGTGACGCGCATCGTTTCTCGCTCGGTATTCGTAGTGCTCGCAGCCATGACTTTCACGAGCTGCGACGCAATCGAGAATTTGTTCGGCAAAAAGAAGAAAGAGCCCGATCCGGACTTAAGCCTGTCGCTACTGGGCTGTCTGACCGCTGGCGGTAGCCTCTCGACCTCACAAATGCCCCCTGCAGTACCGAGCGTTCGCCCGTGGTTGACCGGGGTGTCGGTCGCAGGCATACCGGACCTGGCTGGCCTAATCGACGCGCAGCTTACAGGCATCGCGTTGACGGCGGCTCAGCAGTTTAACGTGCGTCCCACGATTCGATACTTCGACGAAAAGGGATCGCCCAACGCGTTTGCCACGCCCGTCAATACCGAGGGCTCGACGCACGGCACCGTCCGGATCGGCGTCAACCTCGTAGCGTCGGAGACGCGGCGCTTTATCGCCACTGACTACGGACGCACGCGGGGCTACAGCTACAGCGTCACCGCCGTCATCGCTCACGAGCTTGCGCATATTCTCCAGTTCGCGCAGCAGGCAGCCTTACCGACGCGCAACACAGAGCTGCAGGCCGACTACTTGGCGGGGTGGTACTTTTCTTACCTGTCGCGAGTGGACCCCAACTTCGCGCCAAACGCCGGCCTGCAGGACGGCATGCGGGCTTTCTTCGAGCGAGGCGACTACAACTTCAACAATGCCGGACATCACGGCACCCCACAGCAGCGTTTGGCCGCGTTCACCGAGGGCTACAACGCCCGAGCAGCAAATGTGCAGGCGGCGTGGGCCGGCGCGCAGCAGTATCGGCAGCTCATTGGCGGCGCACAATAGGTAGTAAGTGGATCGGGAGTTTGCCATGCGGCGCATTCGCAGCCGTCCCATGGTGGCCGTCGCGTCGCGTATGTGGCTCCCAGGGTCTACAACGGCGGGGCGAACACACGGAACGTCTGGGCTGATAGCGACACCGCATCACATCGGGATCAACCAGTGACCAATGTGATGGAGAGCGCCACGGCACGCCGTACACGAGTCTGACGTCAAAACATTGTCGGGCAACAGCGCCAGCACGGCGGCGCGCATGAGCGCCGACATGGGGGAGCTGCTGGTCGTCGCCTACCTCAAGGTCGTCGAGCAGTGTGACGTGGTGGCGTACAACCAGCGCCCGCCCCTGCCCGCGGCCAGCTCTTGGCGAGACGGTGGGCAGAAAGCGACGGGTGTTGGACCACAGCCTTCGGGCCGGGGATACAGACGAGACGGTCCCGAACGCGGTTCGGGGCCGTTTTCGCAGGCGCTGACGGATTCGGCGCGCGAGCTGATCCCTCCCAATGCTCTCATTTGAGGGCAATTCCGGCCCTTGAACGGTACAGCCAACCATGAGGGCCACATGCTGCCGCCATACAAGAATGCCCGTTCGCCGAAGATCAGCCAGTCAGTTCTCTCGTCACTGAGCGCCCGTGAGCCTCGACTCACGGCTCGTGCGATGCAGAAGGAGACTTTGGAGGCCACCGCGTGGCACGAAGCGGGTCATGCCGTTGTCGGTGCTCGCCTTGGTATGAAACTGTACAAGGTGGAGATACCGGTCCGCTTCATGACTTACTCATGTGGCGAAGTCCGCATCTCTACCGGATACACGACGTACGTGGTGAATGGACTTGCTGACCAGTTCGGAACGGAGGGCGCGAACCGCGCGCGTGCAGTCTTCGCCGCGGCTGGCATTGCTGCGGAGTTGGCCCGGGGAAACAGGAGCACGATGGAGATTCAAGACGATAGCGACGGCATCCGCCGGTATGCGCGTGCGCTTGGTATCGAAGATCACCCCTCCAACAGGGAGCTCGCTGTGTTTTTCGCCGACGCCGTGAACGAGGCGACAGGCCTGCTGCTGCAGGATGGTGGCAAAGCCTGGGTGCGCGTCCGAACGGCACTCAAGCAGCGGCTGGAGCTCTCGCACGAGAAGGTGCTGGAGTTGATGAGCTGACAATTTAGGGTGCAGCAGCGAGCGGGGACCGATAGTGTTCTCGCTCGCCGCTGCGAGACCATCCTCGCCCGCACGTTGGTTGGGTACCAAGGCAGCCGAAACCGCCTGCGGGTGGTGAGGTGACCCCACGGCCAGTGGCTTTTCCCGAGGAGTCCATGACGGAGCAGCGGCGCTACAAGAGCGAGGCCTTTGAGTCACTGCATAGTGCATGCACTGGCCTGCACCGCGTCGGTATGATTAACGACGCGGAAATGCAGGTATATGACCAGCTCCCTCAGTGGACACCTCAAATCCGGCCACTGATCGACACCGCAAAACCGGCCACCACGACGGATGAGCTGAGGCGTTGACGGCGGTAGGCCCCCGGTAGGGGTTTATGGCCATTAGCAATGTCTTGGACGAAACCAAACAGCAGCAGGTGATCGCGTTGGGGCGACTGGGCTGGTCGCTCTGGCGCATCGAGGGGGCGACGGGCGTGCGCCGCGAGACCGTCAGTGGCTATCTCAAGGCGGCCGGCGTCGCGGTCCGTGGGCGGGCCGGCCGGCCGGCGCAGTGGCTGCCGCCAAATCCGGCCACCACGAGCGAGGTGTCCACCGACTCGGTGGCCACCGTCGCGACCGCGGTGTCGGGCCCGGCGCGCACGCTGAGCGTGTGCGAGCCGTATCGCGCCCTAATCGTCGAAGCGATCCGCCGCGGCCGGAATGCGGTCGCGATATGGCAGGAACTGGCCAGCCAGCACGGCTTCGCCGGTCGCTATGCCAGCGTGCGGCGCGATGTGCGGCGCGTCCGCGGCGAGCTCACGCCCGAGCCGTCCGGCATCATCGAGACGGGGCCCGGCGAGCAAGCCCAGGTCGACTACGGCGAGGGCCCGATGGTCCGCGATCCGAGTCGCTCCCTCGACTCCTTCGATTTCACCTTGAACAAGAAGATGAATCGCGCGCTGGTCTTCGAGCTTGGCACAGAGGCCGGAAGACCTGACGGACGCCACGCTCGATGGCATGCGCAAGGAAGTCTTCGTGACGCTCAGCGCCGTCTCGCTGCTCATTGTCTACGATCTCGGCAGGCGAAAACTGCCACCGGCCGCCGACGAAAATCGGCTTGAGCTCATCATGTGCCGGTATGAACGGGCCTCGACCATCCTCACCTCCGATCGCCCCGTGGACGACTGGGGCAGCTCCACGGCGACACCGCGACCGTGACCGCGCTGCTGGACCGGCTGCTCCACCACGCGCACGTGCTCACATTCGGCCCGCGCAGCTGGCGCACGACACTTCACGCGGCGACTGACCCTGCGGTCACCGCATCCCGCTATCCAGTCTCATTTCGCCGGCGTGGTGGCCGGTTTTGCGGTGTCGATGAGTGGCCGGATTTGCGGGGTCCAGTGAGGGGACGGCTCAAACTCTTTTGCCAATTCTTTGGTCGTACGACCGGCACGAGCCAATGCGATGATCTGCTCACGATAGGCCGGCGGGTAGGTAGCGGGTTGACGGGGCATCAGGGATTCCTCCGCTTACACAGAGAGGGTGGCTCCACCGAAGCGGGTCAAGTCCAAGTTCAGTGTCCGCGACTACGCACGACCGTCGAAGGCTACAGTTCAAGGCAAGCGCGACGCCATTGCCTAATCCAGTTGCCGTCGTTCGGACGCTCTTCCATAAAAATAGACCCTTTCACCTCGCGCCAAGCCAGCTCAGCGCTCTCAAGCATATCTGGTACTACGGTCGTACCGCCTGCCGTCACACGAGATTCCGCTTCGGAGAACCACCATAGATACTGCCGCCAGCTTGTCGCCAACCAAGCACCTCCCGGTGTGGCAGCCATCTGCGCGAGAATTCGAGACGCGAACGGGTTTCGCGCACTCGATGGGCTTAGCCTTCCATTTTTCTGCACGCGAAGCAGATCACCTTCGCGAAGGAACGCCAGAAACGTCTCCTCAAACCAGTAGGGGAGTTGACCTCTGCCGGAGCTGGGCTCCTCGAAGCGACTTCGCGAGAAGCGGCGAAGGTTGAAGAACTTTCCAGTTGCGCAGTTTGTCGCGCCCGCGTGCTTCCAAAGTAGCATATCTGAAGACGCATAACCCACTGTAACACGATAGCCGGCGCGCGTTAGCAGTTGTATAAGCCGCATCGCACCTTTCAGCTCGTCGACGTCTGTCAGTTCACGACGGGGCTCGGTCGTGCCAATCAGAACCAGGTAGATCTCTGGTGCTTCGGACCGTGACAGAATAGATGCGATGGACATCAATCGATTTTCTATCGCAAGGTCATTCATGCCGACAACCGCTGACTGAACCGGCGTCATGCCTGTTCCAGCTAGGCGTTTCACTAGGTTTCGTCCAGCTCTGACGATCGTCGCGAAATACTCATCGGAATACTGTCGTGATAGAACTGCGGGCGAACAGACGGCAGTCACGTTTAATCGCGCACAGCAATCTGTAACAGCGTTTACGATGCTGATCCACCATGCTTCTGATGACTGATCCGCAGTATCCACGTCTGATGGAAAGTACGACCAGCTGCGAAGCTTTCCGCGGTCGGAAGTCGGCACGTACAACTGTGGATCAAACCATGACTCGATTGCTGGCTGTTCACGAAGTCTCGTGACTTGCGAAGCTATCCTCGCTTCGTCGTAGTTTACTGGGCTCAGGATCGCGCCGCGGTAATTTGCCAGCCCAGAGTCGCGCAACAGATTGTCTGAATCATGGCCCATCTGATGAAATGCGGACATCCAGAGTTCCTATTGTTTATGCCACTGTTCTGACAATGCGGCTGGGGTGTGGAATCTCCCTATAGGCCACGGCTGCACCATCGTGATTAGACAGCCAAGATTCTCTCTCTCGACGGCATCTGCGAACTGAGTCCCGACCTTGCCTCGAAGCGCCACGCGCTCAACGATGGTATCCGCGCGATCTCCGCCGTGATCGTACGGATGGAACCCAAAGGCGGCGTATGAGAGCACGACCCCAAGCGCAAACTGATCGGAGCGCCAATCGATCATCGCTTTGTCATTCCGAAGCTGTTCCGGTGGTGCAAAAAGCGGCGTTCCGGGCCCCTGAATTTGCCACGTCTGCGTGATTGATTCGGCGCCAAGATCACGTACCAAACCGAAGTCCACCACCACTGGAGACACCTTGTCGCTCCGAAACATGATGTTGTCTGGCTTGAGATCACGGTGTACGAGGCGATTCCCTGCTATCGTACTTACTGCGTCTATGAGGGCAGCTCCAACAGTCATCACGTCTGTACGAGGAAGTAAGCCGGCAGAAAGCTTCTCACTGAGCGTACCACCTAGAAGCAACTCCTCTGTCGAGACCAGATACGATGTACCATCGAGTTCGAACTGTTGGATCGCAAACAGCTCCGCAACGTGCGCATGTGTGCAACGCTTCAGCGCCTCCACCTCGCGAAGAACTCGCTGAATATTGAAGCCGGGCCTGTAGATCTTCAGTGCGGTCTGTCGGCCATCTTGGAAGCAGGCGCTGAATGTGACCTTGAATGCTCCTTTGCCAATTAGAGCGTGGAGCGTCAGCCCAGCCTGCGTGCAGTATGCCGCAGCAACTGCCTCAAGAGGATTAGCAGTCACGCATTTCTCCGATAACCCAATCTTCAGCAACTTGGCACAGCCAAGGTTGAAGTGGCTCGGCGCGGGCTGCATCTAGCACAATTGCCAGTTCGTCTCCATCAAAATAGCAAACACCAACACCCCTAGCACGAAAGTCGATCTCCCAACGTATCGCGCGCAGTGCGACCGACTTAGGAAGTAGCACGTAAGAGGTGTGGGCAAAGCATCGATTTCGATACGCCTGCTGAAGCGCATCTCGCCACCGTGTCAGCTTTGCTTCGATTGCTATCACATCACCGGACGCGTCGAGAGCGACAACGTCGGTGCGTCCGCGTTGGTAGTCGAATTCGCGTGTGAAGCGCACCGGACCCCAAGGAGTCGATTCGGAGGCCAGCGCATGCGCAAACCTGTCGACTAGATCGCGCTCGCTTTCGATCACGCGCTACAACTCCTCTTGATGGGTAGGAACGGTGGTGGGAGACTACACGAAGCTGTCTAACGGGTACATTTCGGGCAAAGGTACCCACGGAAGATCTTATGGCAAGATTCCGTTTTGGCAGTCGGAATTTTCGGTTCCGCCCAAGAGTTGGGATAGAGCGTCGAAGCAAGTCGGAATCGCACTCGCCAACGGGTGTTGCCGCCTAATGCCCATTGGCCTGCGGGGGATGACTGCGTAGCAGCCGCTATACAGGCAACTCCACGCAGTATAACTCCACACTGCCGTTCCGTCCTCTGCACCACAAGCCACTGCGGCACAACAACTTCGACCACAGGCAACGGTTCGCCCTCCCGGTGTTTAGGCTGCAGCGGCTGCAGCCTAATCGCCCAACGCGCAGAGAGGCGCCACTCGCGTACCTCAGGGTCGCCCACGAGGCCGGACGCGCCGTCCTGCGTAGCGCTGCATGCCCACCGTCTCCACCACAACACGCGTACCCGCCAGCGGGATGGCGCCAGCTATGTCGGCAGCGCCAGGCGTGTCACGAGGGCGCCGACATGGCGTGGACGCCGAGTGTTTGCACCGCGGCTCGCTCTCGCCAGAGGGTTGAGCAGCGGCGCTCCAGCCGACAGCGCCCCACGGCGGATGGTTGCCTCCCACTCCCGAGCCTCCGCCCCGCCGCTCGCCTCGATCTGATGGAGGCGAGGGTCGGGAGCACGAGTCGGTCGGCTACCGCGACCGTAACCGCTTCAGCAATTCCGGCAGAGCGTGCAGTTGATCCATGTGGTCCGGCGCCGTCGTCCCCGCGAATCCCAGCACCCACAGGCGCCCCGCATGCACCTCGCTGAGCTGCTGCATCCCACGCGGCCCCCATTTCAGCACCGGCGTCCGGCGCAGCCCCAACGCCGCAACGGTCCAGTCGGCCGTCTCGGTGGTACTGGCATACGT
>CANHTA010000151.1 GCA_947463135.1 Gemmatimonadota bacterium | reverse complement strand
AGCAACGCGTCGGCGGCATCCACGCGATTGTCGCCGTTTACATCGCCGCGGAGTACGGCGGCTGCGGTGGTGAAGTCAAAAGCCCAGATGCCGCGTCCGTAGGTTGCTGCCACCAGACGGTTGGTGCGGGCGTTGTACACGAGGTCCGTAATACGGATGGTTGGCAGCCCCTCGTTGCGCGTCCACGTGGCGCCGCGATCTCGGCTTTCGTACACGCCCAGCATGTTGCCAACGAACAGCCGACCACCGGGTCCCCATGCGGCCGCCTGCGTGGTCACGTCGGGGAGCGTCCCGTTGATATCGGTCCAGGTTACTCCGCCATCGTCCGAGCGGAACGCATGGGAGGTCCCCGAACTTCCGAAGGTTACCACCACGCGATTCGCGTCGGCGGGATCGATGGCGAAGTCGGTGACGGCGCGACTGGGGAGCGTGGTGGACGGCGAGAGCCACGTGACCCCGTAATCGCGGGTGTAGCGCACATTGCCATCGTTGGTGCCCGCAAAGATCACCGCCGAATCGGTTGGTGCCACGGCCATCGCCGAGATGGTGCCGGAGCCACGCGTGAGGTCGGAGGAAATGGCCGTCCAGTTGGTGCCTTCGTTGGTGGTGCGATACATCCGCACACCACCGAAGTAGAGGCGGGTGGGGCGCTGCGGGTCAATGACGAAGGGCGCGATAAAGGCTCGGCGTTCAGCGGCATCAATGCCACTGATGATGCCACGTGACGAGCCGGTGCTGAGTTGCAGGCGGCGCATGTTCCCGTTTTGGCTCGACACATACATGATGTCGGGATTGTCGGGATTGATGGCGGTGTAGGCGCCATCGCCACCATTGACGCCGTTCCATTGCAGCATGCCGTTGCGTGCAATCAGGGTCCCGTTGTCCTGCAGGCCGGTGAGGACGCCGGTGGGGTCGGTGGGATGGACGGAAAGCCCGGGGTAGTGGAGCGACGTGGCCAACCCCGCGTTGAGCGATTCGAACGTGTCACCGCCGTCGCGCGAGAGGAATGCGCCGCCATCATTGCCGACGAACACCCGGGTGGGATCGTTCGGGTCAACGGTGACCACGTGCCAGTCCACGTGAATGCTGGGGGCCATTTCGGTGAACGTTTGCCCGCCATTCCGTGATCGATACGCGCGCACGCCCCCGGTGAAGATGTTGTTGGCATTGGCCGGATCGACGGCGATCATGAGGTTGTACTCACTCTGTTCGCCGAAGTTGAGCCGGTTTGCCACAGCCGGGGCCGCGAGGACGCCAGTGGCGTCGAGGGTGGTTCGCGTGCCGGTGGCGTCGTCGTAGCGATAGAGCCCACCGAAGCGGCGGTCGAGGCGTCCCGCGACGATCCAGACACTACCGGGCTGGGCGCGCGACACCGCGATTTCCATGCGCCCCACGGAGTCGGCCGTGAAGGTGGACGCGGTGCTCCACGTGGCGCCGCGATCGGTGCTGCGCCACAGCCCCGGTGGGGTTGGGCTCCCCTGAACACCAACGCGTGCGGCGTAGATGATGTTGGGGTCGGTGGGATGCTGCACGATATCGCTGAAGGTGAGCGCCGGCGTGACCACGGTCCACGTTTGCCCGGAGTTGGTGGAGCGCATCACGCCGCGCAGTGTCGCCGCCAGTACGGTGGTGGCGTTGGCCGTGCCGGCACTGGCCCGGTCGATGACGAGGTCGTACACCGGCCACGCCGACGCCAGCGACGTGGTGAACACGTTTTGTCCGAAGGTGGACCAACTGTTTCCGCCGTCGGTGCTCCGCAACACGCCGCACCCCTGCGTGGACTCGCTTGGTTCGCCGGTGGCGGCGTACACGATGTCGGGATTCACGGGGTCCACCGCCACCGCGCCAATCACGAGCGCGCACTGATTATCGGTGAGCGGGACCCAGCTGGCGCCTTCGTTGGTGCTCTTCCACACGCCGCCGGCTGCGGTGCCGACATAGAGAATGTTGCGGTCGGTGGGGTGGAAGGCGAGCGTGGGCACGCGGCCGGCATCGAGCTGTGGCAGCGACCCGTAAAAGCCGTTATCGCCGTACATGCCGCGCGGGCCAATACTGGTCCAGCGGCCGGGTGTCGGAACGGGTACGCCGTCGCGCAGCATGGCGCTGCTCGCGCTCGGTTGCACCGACAACCACATGGCATAGGACATCCCCGTCCGTGGCTCCAGCGAGCCGGGCGCGGCGTCCCAGAGGCTGATGAGCGCCTGCCGACGGAGCTCAGGGTCACTCTCGCGAATAGTCTCTTTCTGTTGCGCGGCCGCCAGCTGCGGCATGAGGGCGGCGCACAGGACAAACAGGGCACGCTGTCGCTTCATCGTACCATCCCGCTAAGCGTAAACGGCAGCGCATTGGAGGTGCCGTGTTGTGTGGTGACCTTCACCGCATAGATCCCGCTGGCCAGTGGCGTCACGGGCGCGCCCCCCCGATCGGGGATCTGTTCGTCGTCACGCGGCACCGTGAAGCGCAGCGAGGTGGCCGAGGTGCGTGGCACCTGCCGGAGCAGCACGCGGCCGAAGTGCACCGTGTTGAGCGAATCGAACCCGCGTCCGGCAATGGTGACATCAATGAGCGCCGTGCGCGCGATGTCGCCCGAGGCCGGCGTGAGTGAGGAGAGCACGGGAACGGCGCGGGTGCGCTGGTGGCAGGCGGCCAACAGCGTGACCACGGCCAGACAGGCGGGGTAGGCACTCGGTCGGGTCATGGCGTACCGCCGGGGCCCGCTGCCTGCGCGGAGTCGATGTCGAGGTCGTTCAGCAGGGACACGCCACCCACGCTGTGCGCTTCCTGCAGCGACAGCTGCCACGCGGGACGGGCAGTTGGCACGGCCCGCACGAAGGTGAGCGTGATCAGGTCGCCGGCATGGGTGCCCGCCACCCACGCGGCGGCTACGCGCACCGAACCCGGATGGGCCTTGCACGCTAACAGCGCCTCGCCTTGTGCGGTGGTACAGCCGGTGAAGGTCCAGTCGGTGGTATTGGAGAGCTCGGCCGTGATACTGCCCAACGCCCGTACGGGGCCGGTACTCAGGACCAGCGTGACCTGTACGGTGTCGGAGGTGAGAGGTCGCGCCTGCAGCGCCAGCGTGCTGCGAACCAGCGGCTGCGGCGTATCCAGCAGCGCATTGCGGCAGCCGGCGGCGAGCAACATGGCGAGCGCGGCAATCAGCGATTTCTGCATACGTCCCGTTGGAGTGCGCTGGGGAGACATGGACGGCGCTGCGTGGGCAGCGGGGCGGTCTGCGTGATGGATTGGCCGGAGGGGCATGTTCATGGGACAATCACCACGGGATGAAACACGCTGGTGGCATCGGTGACGTCGGTGAGATCACCGGCCAACAGCTGGTTGAGGGTGAACAACACTTGGTTCCCCACACCGCGTTGGTTCACCCGACAGGTGAGTCGAATGAGCGCGACCGCCCCCGCCACCGGTGTGGCACTGGTCCACGTGACGCGCACATTCTCCTGTCCATCCGTGACCGCCGCCACCACCCCGGTGCGCAAGGTGGTATACGACGTGACCGTGAACGGGGAATAGGGGAAGGCGGCGGGGCCCGGCCAGGCCACGGCGAAGTCGGCGGCCGACAGCGTACGTCCTTCGCGGGCCACTACCTCGACGACAATCGAAAAGGTGTCGGTGGTAATGCGGTAACTGGGCAGCCTGGCACGGAGCACGGGTCCGGTGGCGTTGCGAGGCACGAACACCAGCAGGGAGTCGGCAACGGTGGCCGTGCGGCTGGCCTGTGCCACCACGAAGGTTCGCCCGGGCAGGACACCGGTGATCTGTCCGTCGGGGCCAACGGTGGCGCGCGAGGGATCACGCACGATCCAGCGCACGCCGCTGGTTCCGATGGCGGCCCCTGCCGCATTACGGGCCAACAGGAACGGCTGAAAGGCGCTGGTGGTGGATGACAGCTCAAGCACGCGCCCCACGGAATCGTTGGCCGCGAGGGTGGTGCGGATGCTCGCGGGTTGCGGGGCGGTGTCGGCGGGCGCCACCGTCACCGACCGTGACCCCACCCCCGTGAGCCCGTCGCTGCTGAATTGGAGCGCGCGGATGCCGGTGCCACCGACGATGGTGAGTCCCGTGAACGTGGCCCGTCCCAGGCTGTCGGTGGAGGCCGAACCATTGGTCAGGGTTCCCGCCCCGCCACTGAGCGCGGCGCGCACCACCACCCCCGCGTCGGCAGCGCTGTTTCCTACGCTATCGAGCATCCGCAGAATGGGCGGCGGTGAGAGCGGTACGCCCGCTTCGCCCCCCACCGGCACGTCACGCTCAATGGCCAAACGCGTGGGGAGGCCACCTACCAGCGAGAGCGACGCCGTGGTGGCGGCGGTGATGGAATCCGCCCGAAAGGTGAGGGTCCGCCCGCCGGCGACGCCGGTGATGGTGAGCGTCGAGAACACAGCCCGCCCGGCCGCGTTGGTGGTGGCCGATGGGTTGCTGACGGCGGTGACCCCGGACCCACCGGCGGATGTCACGACCACGCGCCGCCCCGCGAGCGGCGTGTCGTTTCCGTCGAGATCCCGCAGTTGCACCTGAATGCCCGCCGCGCTGGGCACGCCGCTGCGCATCCGCGGGGCCGTGCCCACGAACATCAGTGCGGCGGCTGGACCGGGGGTGAGCGGAAACGGACTGGACGTCGCGTTGGCGAGCCCCGGGCCGAAGAACTGCAGCGAACGTCCACCCACCAGCCCCGACACCGCGAGATCGAGAAACCGCGCCACGCCCTGCACGGTGGCCACGCTGGTGGTGCCGAGCAAGATGCCCTCGCCCACTAAGGCCACGTTCACCGTCACGCTGGTGGCGGTTACGAGATTGTCGGCGTTGTCGCGCACCTCGACCACCGGCTGCGTGGTCAGGCGTACGCCTGAGGCCGCCCCGGTTGGTGCGGTGGTGAGGACCACCTTTGCCGGTGCACCGGGGGTGACGGTGAGGCTGTAGCTGCCGGTGGTACCACCGGAGGTGGCGGAAATGCTGGTGGTGCCTGCCTGTGCGGCCGTGACCAGTCCCGCGGCACTGATGGTGGCCACCGCACTATTGGCCGAACTCCAGGTAAACGTCGCATTGCTGACCACCTTCCCGCGCTTGTCGGTGAGGGTGGCGTTGAGCTGCACCGTGGCCCCCGAGGGGAGCGTACTGACCCCACCGGAGGCGCTCACGGCCACCACAGGGGGGACATCGGGCGCGGCGGGCTCACCGCTGCAGGCGGCCAGCAGGACGAGGCTGGCGAGGACTACCCACGAATAACGTTGGGTCATGTGTGCCATGGCGGTGAAATCGAAGCGGAGCGTTCAATGGTGCGGTCAAGAGCTCCGGGGTGCATCCGACAGCGATGCGGAGGCACCCCGGACCACGGCGGTCCCCGTTACGGGGTGACCACCGTGCCACGTGACACGGACAGCGCGTAGGTAAACCCGGGATTCAGCCAGGCGCCGGTGTAGTTGGCGTTTTCAAATCCGCCAGAGCCGATTTCGATGAAGTAGTAATTCGTGGTGGCCGGCACGAAGGAAATCGTCCGGTTGGCGCCATTGCTGACGTCCTGCCCCACGGGAGCGCCGCCTCCGCTGGGGAACACCGTGAGGGACGACTGCGGGGCGAACCCTGCGGCGTTAATCGTGTACCGACGGCCGGCCAGCAGGCGCACCGGGTAGTAGTGCACCAGCAGAGGCTTGCCGATGGCCGCGGGATTGGGGCTGAACTGGATGTTGACCGTGCAGCTGTTGGTGGGCAACATCCGGCCGGCCATGCCACTGCCGGGCATGAGGGCAATGTACGACTTCCCGTTGCTGCTGGTGACGCACTCGTGGTCCACGGTGGCCAACGACCCGGCCGACCGGGTAAACGTGTAGCTGCCAAGCTTGGTGGAATCGCGACCGCTCACAAACAGTTGCAGCGAGTCGCCGTTGCTGACAATCCGCACTTCGCGGTCGATAGCGGCCACCGAGTTCCACACGGTGCCCACCGCAGGATCGGCGGTGGCTTCCTTCACGCCGTAGAGGCCGTCCAGGGTGCCGCTGCCACGCAGGGTGATCACCTCGCCGTTGGCGGGGCGCAGCGTGTAGTAATCCGAGCGACGACCAGCGGTAGCAAACAGGCAGTCCGTTGCGGAGATCTGTCCGCTAATGTTGCCGGTGCCGCCGTTGAAGGGCATGCAGGGATCCCGTACCACGCCGTAGCTGGAGAACGACCGCGTGGCCGCGCGGACGGTGTTGGTGGCGCTGTCCACCACCACCGACTCGGTGAGCGGGACCCACACGCCGTTGGTCAGGCGTGCCACGCGCAGGGCGGCCTTGTCGGTATAGGGCGGGAGCTGCGCCGGCTCGTACTTGAGCGCCATGGTAACCGGTTGCGCGAAGGTCGTCCCGGTTGGACCAAACAGGTAGGCCGGTCCAACGGTGTGCTCGGTGCGCACGGTATCGGGCTTGGCCGTAACGGTAATCGGGGTGCTGCTCGCGAGGGCGCCAGCGGGCAGCTGGAGCGTCACGCTGCCCCCGGCCGCGGTGACGGTGCCCCCCGTATTCCCCACGATCCCGCCGGGGTTCACTTGCACGGAGGCCGTGCCGCTGACCGAGCCGGCGGTGGCGGAAATCGTGGTGGTGCCGGCGCCCACGGCGGTGACGAGCCCGGCGGCGGAGACCGTCGCCACGCTGGCGCTGGCGCTGCTCCAGGTGATGCTCGTCGTGGTCAGCTCCACCCCGGCCGACGTGAGCGCCCTGGCGGTGAGCTGTACGGTCCCCCCGGGGAGGAGGGGCGCACTGTTGGCCGCCGTGACCGTCACGGTGGCGACGGACGGGGGCGTGGGCGGCGGTGTGGGCGGGGTGGTGCTCTCACCACCCCCGCAGGCCACGGCCAGCGGGAGCAGGAGCGGCAGGAAACGGATGAGGGACGGGCGGGATGTGTGACGCGCCATATGAATGGAATCCTATCCTGTGGTGAGCGCCGCGATGGACGAGCCGGCAGACCGTGGTCATCATGCCGCGACGAGTCCGTGCAACAGCGCGGTGTCGTCGAGGCTTCACCGCAATGATACGGCCTGTCTCATCGATGCGGCAGCCTCAGGGAGGCGGGCGGAATGTGCCCCCCGTTACGTGGCGGCAAGCGCAGGCGTCCATCGACTGTATCTCCGGCGATCCCCGCTGGGTCTTGGCTTCCTCCCGGATTCCCGTGCCTTCTGTGCTTCGTCGTGTCCCCTTTGCCAGCCTCCGGACCGTCGCGTTCGTTACCCTGCTGGTGCTCGCCCCGGTGGTCGCGGCGGCGCAGTCGAGCGACTCCGCCCGGTTGGTCACCCCGACCACACCGGCTCGGTGGCATCTGCAGGCGACCTCCTTTTACAGCGACGCGGACAACGGATTCGGCGTGTGGCGCGGCAATGACGTGCGTCTGCTGTACTCGGCCAAGTGGCTGAGCCCCTTTGTCAGCGCCGGCACGCAGTCACGCCCCGAGGGCGGACAAGAGGTGTTCGGGGTTGGCTCGTACGTGGTGCTCACGCCGTGGATGTACGCCATT
>CANHTA010000150.1 GCA_947463135.1 Gemmatimonadota bacterium | reverse complement strand
GTCCGACGGAAGACAGTTTCCCGCAGTGGTTGGAGCAGCTGCTCTTCCAAGCGCGCCAACCCTCCGTCCAAAATGACCAGCTGCGGGTTGAGCAGATTGAGCACGCCAGCCACGGCTATCCCCAACGCCTCAGCCACCTCGTGCATCACCTGCACAGCCAACGGATCGCCCGCCTCGGCGGCCGACTCCAACCGCGCTGCGGTCACTACATGGGTACGCAGTTGGGAGTCCGGGTACTGCGGCAGCAGCGCCTGCGCACGCGCCACCAGCGCCTCCGTGCCCACGTAGGTGCCAAGGCACCCACGGTTTCCGCAATTGCAGGGCGGGCCGTGCGGATCGATGGTGAGGTGACCAATCTCCCCGGCCACCCCCGACCCGCCGCGGTAAATCCGCCCCGCCATGATGTGCCCCGAGCCGACACCGGTGGCGAGCTTGATGTAGGTGAAATCCGCCACCCCCCGCGCCGCGCCCCACCAGCGCTCCGCCAACGCGCCCAGGTTGGCATCGTTGTCGATGAACACCGGGACGCCAAAGCGTGGGAGCAGCTCCTCCAGCCCATGGCGCCCGCGCCAGCCAGGGAGCGACAGCGGGTGTAACCGTTCGGGGTGGCGGGGGTCTACCGGGCTGGGCACCGCTACGCCAATCCCCAGCAGGCGATCCGCGGCGTCTCCAGCATGCTGCAGGCAGTCCGTTAACAACGACGACACCAACGCTCGGGTGCCTGCCGGGTCCCGCTCCACGTCATGCGCCGCCGCCAGCGTGGCCCGCCGCTCCCCACGCAAATTGGTGAGGAGCACCGTGATGCCGGTGGTGGTGACATCAACCCCCGCCAGCAGGTGCGCGTCATCCTGAAACGCCAACACAATGGGGCGTCGCCCCCCACGGGACGCGCCCGTACCCGATTCCAGCACCAAGCCGCTGGCCAACAGTGGGGCAACGCCCTCCGACACCGTGGAGCGCGACAGCGCCGCGCGCCGCGCAATCTCAGCCCGCGAGATCTCGCGCTCTTCCCAGACCAGCCGGAGCAGGCGGTGCGCTAACGGCGGTTGGGCCAAAGTGGCCGCCGCGGAAGCGCGGGGGCGCACCGCAGTCGCCCCCAGGCGGATGGCTTCAATCATGAGGACCTCCCGCCCGGGAGCGTGAGGGCGGCTACCTGTGCAGCAGAACGTTGTCGACGAAGACGGTTTTGGGATCCCCGGAGATAATCAACTGCGCCAGGTTTCCCTTCGTGACAAGCCCTGCGAATCGGGTGAGGGGAATATCCAGCGTGACCCAGCTCCCCGTCGCCAACGCCGGCGTGGAGGACGCACTCAAAGTGAGTTCGTGCTCCACATCGTCGCCACCCCCGAAGGCGCCGTTGGCGCCGAAATCCACCAGCTTAATCCGGAAGGCCGCCGGCGCCGTGGTGGCGTCGGGGGTCCACACGTCCATGCTGAAATGCGTCATCGCGGTGGCGTTAATGCGCGTGCTGGTAAACTCAATCCCGGCAAAGACCAGATTGGTGTACTTCTTGGTGGCATTCCCGGCCACCGACACGTCGGCCACATCAGCCTGATCCCACCCTGCGGACCACGTATCCACCGGAACGTTGGTGTAGGCGTTGCTGAACAGCGAAATGACATTCGCTGCGGGATACGTGGGAGTGGGCGCTGCCGCCGTCGGCTCGGGCGGCGCCACCACGCGATAGAAGTACACGTTATCCACGTACACGGTGGACAGATCGCCCGAGAGCACCATCTGCGCCACGGCGCCGCGGGTGGTCATCCCGGCAAACGCCGACATCGGCAGATCAATGGACACCCACGCGCCGCTCACCAGGCTCGGGGTTCCGGCCCGCGTGATGCTGACCTCATGCTCCTTATCGTCACCGCCACCGAAGGCCCCGTTGGGACCGAAGTCCACCAATTTCACCTTGAACGCCCGCGGTGCCGACGTGGAGTCGGGAGTCCAGACGTCCATGTGGAAATGCGTCATGGTGCTGGCGTTCACCGTTGGGCTGGTAAACTCGACGCCGGCGAACACGAGGTTGGTGTACTTCTTGGTGTCATTCCCAGCCACCTGCACGTTCTCGACGTCAGCCTGATCCCACCCGGCCGACCACGTTCCCACTGGAACATTCGTGTACGCGTTGCTGAACAGCGAGACCACGTTGGCCGCCGCAACCGTGGGCGTGGGGGCTGCCACCGTGGGTGCCGGCGGACCGGGCACCTTCCAGAAGTACACGTTATCCAGATACACCGTGCGGCTGGACGCCGTGAGAATCATCTGGGCAACCTTCCCGCGGCCCCTCAGGCTGGTGAATGCCGCCAGCGGAATATCCAGTGACGACCACGCATTCTTGAGCAGCTTCGGGGTGCTGGTGGCGGAAAGTGTCACCTCGTGCTCGGAGTCGTCTCCGCCGCCGAAGGCCCCGTTTGCACCGAAGTCCACGAGCTTCACCTTGAACGCCGCATCGTCATAGGCATAGACGTCCAGATGCAAATGCGTCATGGTGCGCGCATCAATGGGTGCGCTGGTGAACTCGACGCCGGCGAACACCAAATTAGCATACCGCTTGGTGGCGTTCCCCCCAAGCTGCACTTCCGACACGTCAGCCTGATCCCACGTGGCCGACCAGGTATCCACCGCCCGATTGGTGTACGGACCGCTGAACAACGAGATCACATCAGCCGCGGGGGTGGTGGGCGTGGCCGCTGCCGCTGCCGGCGGCGCGACGGTGGCCACCGTCACCGTGCCGGTGGCGGCGACACTGCCCAACGTGGCCGTCACCTGCGCGCTCCCTACGCTCACCGCCGAGATCACGCCGGTGGCAGAGACCGTAGCCACCGTGGGGGCGGAGCTGGCGAAGGTGAAGTACGCCGGCGAAGCCGTCAGCTGCTGGTCCACACCGCTTACCGCCACCGTCACCGTGGTGCCCTCCACCCGCGCCGTGCCGCCCACTTCCATGTTCACGGTTGTGGTGGGGATAGCGGGGCGAGGTGACGTAATGGTGGAGACCGTTTCAAACTTCAGGTCATCAATCCACAGTGTGTAGCCGGCATTGTTCTCATGCCCCTCACCAAAGTGAAAGAGCCCCTTCTCCGCGGTCAGCTTGGCCGCCAAGGGAAGTGGAAGCGTGTACTTCGTCCAGGTGGTGGTCACTGGAAGATTGGCACGCTCGGCCGAGTACTGGGACGTCCCGGTGTTGTCGTTGCCGGTACCGATCACGTTCACCGTGGCGCTCACGCTGGCCTTAGCCCAGAACGTCACCGCGTTGTACTTGCTGAGGTCGCGCGCGATGGACGTCACGAGGGCACCGCCGGCATAACCTCCGGTCGGATCGTTCGGACCCGGAACAATGATCTTCAGCGACGACGTTCCCACCTGCTTGGTGGTCGCGTCAATGCTGACGGCGTCCAACTTCGAGCCGGAGAACGCCTGAAAGTCGACGTTCTTGGCAAAGTTGTCGGTAAAAATGTCGGCCGTTGAGGGCAGCTCGGCGGGCTCGGTGGTACCGCTGTCACGGCCGCAGCCGGACACCAGCACAGCGGAAGCCGCTGTCAACAGACCAGAAAGGAGAACGCGTGGAAAGCGCATGGTGGACTCCGGGGAGGGAGCGGAGTGACCGGCTGATCCGCAAGAAACGCAGACGCGGACAGCCATTTGTTCGGTGGGCGAACAGAGATTTGACAGCGAAAGCGGCCGATGTCAACACGGCGGGGGAATTTCGGGCGAGCCGGCACGGCCCCGGCGTGCTTTCCAACCCGACCACGCCCTCGCCGTGGCCTCAGCGGTTCAGCACCTTAGCGCCGTAGCGCCGTAGCGCCGCGTCAGTGCCGTAGGAGCGGATAAAGTCCACCTCCAAACGGAAGGCCCCGTCCTTGCCGTCGGCCATGTACAGCCCCACCGCGCGAATGCGCGCCGGATCGAAGGGGGCGGCGTTTACCGCCTGCCCGAAAATGCTGCTACGGAGGGTATTGAACGGCACCCGAACGATGGTCCACTCGGCGGTGGTTGAAAACGAGGCCCGTCGCGAGACACTTCGCCCGAAACGGCGCTCCCCGTCGTCAACCTCCACTTCAAAGGAACGGCCACTGCCGCGCACCCGCAGCTCAATCCCCAGCTCACCGGTAAGATCGATCGTGCGCCGAGCCCGTACCGAGGTGAAGCCTCCCCCCTGCGTGACCAGCGTGCCGGTAAACCGCAGCGTACCCTCCTGAACGGCCACGAAGCCCGCCGAGCGGCCTCCCATAACGCCATCGTTCACCACAAACCACTCCGCTTCGTCCGCACGGTCGAAGCCGAACAGCGTGACCGGCGCCTCACGCGCCAGAGGCACCGTAGGAGGCGGCACCGCCGCGCCCATCAGCACGAGTGCCACCCACGGCAGGAGCAGCCGTTGAGCGAAGAAGGAGGACCGGCGCAGAATGAGGGTCACAGCGGTAAACCTTCGCGCTACCGCTCCAACTTGAAGCCGGGATCCACCGCTGGACGCGTCGGGGCATTCGCCACAAACCATCCCGTCAGATACATCCACTGCGCCATCCGGGTCAGCTTTGGATAATCGATGCGATCGGGCTTGTCGCGCGGCGTGTGATAATCCGGATGGAGGTTGGTGGTGTACATGAGCGCCGGCACATTGAGTCGTGCATACGGCACATGATCACTGCGGAAGTACCATCCTTCGGGATGCGAGGGGCGATCCCAGATCGAGTCCAGCTTGAAGCGCCCGGTGAGCGCGTTGGCCCGCAACGCATGCGCCACCAGATCACTCGAATTACGATGCGGCGGCTGCACCCCCAGAATACTTGCGGAGTCCGGGTGGTTCCGGCCGATCATGTCCCCGTTCAGCACCGTCACAATCTGTGAGAGCGGCACCACCGGATGCGCCGCATGGTAGCGCGAACCCAACAATCCGCGCTCCTCAGCCCCGTGGTACACAAAGAGCACCGATCGCTTCGGACGCTGTTTGATGAACGCGCGAGCGGACGCCAGCAGCGCCACACTCACCGTGCCGTTGTCGTCCGCGCCGGCCCAGACGGAATCACCATCAATGGCATACCGCACCCCGTCGTGATCCTGGTGGGAGCTGAAGAGCACGTATTCCTTACTCAGGACCCGATCCGTGCCCTCAATGCGACCCACGATATTCACCGACGGCGTCTCAAATCGCTCCAAGCGCAGCTGCACCGCCACGGGAGCACCGCCGCGCAGCATCGCCTCGGCGTTGGCCCGAACCAAAAATGCCGGGGTGGGTGCGTTACGGCTGGCCGGTGGCAACTCCGCCCGACGCGGCTGATCGGCGAAGCGTTGGGCCGCACGATCCACATCGTACGTACCACGAGCGCGCACAATCGCCAGATCATCAAAGGCACGATCCGCCTCGGCGTCGGCCACAATAAACAGCGCCGCGGCGCCGCGGCGCGCAAACCGTTGCTGTGTGGCGGTCAGCCCAGCCTGGGTGTAGCGCACCCCCGGTGAGTTGGTGGTGGTGCGAATGCTGGCCGCATTTGGCGTAACCATCCGCGTCGCGACCACCTTGCCACGCACGTCCATCGTGGAATCGGCCGGATTGTCCACCCAAAGCACGGCGCCGCTTACGTCGGCGTTGGCCGCACCAAGCGGAATGAAGTCGCGGAACAGCTGCGCCTCCGTGCCGTTGAACGAAGCCGTCGTTGACACCGTGGAGACACGGGTGCGGATCATGTTGAACCACTGAAAGTACGACCCGTCATCACCCATCGGCTTCACACCGATCATGCGTAACTGCTCCGCCACCCACATCGACGCGCGCATTTCATCGGGGGTTCCGGCTTCACGCCCGCGCATGGCATCACCGGCCATGGCATACAAATCACGCTTCAGGTCGGCCTCGCGAATCGCGGACAGCGCGGCCGGAGGCGCATCGGCTCGAGTCGGCGGCTGAAGGGCCGGAAGCGCTGAGGCCGGAGCGGTGAACGCCGCCAGCACAACGAGTGCGCGCGGCAGGAATAACGGTGTTGGCATGTCGGGTGTGCTCACAGAGAGGGTCAGGCCAAAGCTACGCGCCAATTGGCGGATTTGCTGGACATCGGCGCCACGGCGGCATTATTCAGCAGGTGCATGCAGAGCGGTGCGTCACCGATCACCATCGGTGCCCCCGCGCCTGCCGTCGTCTTCTCCCACACCGCGAACGTCTATGAGCGACGATTTCCCCCTGTCACGGCGCGCCCTCCTGACGAGCGCCGCGTTGGCGGCGATCCCCGTGGCCTCGGGGCGGGCATCGGTCTCGCCGCCGCCAGGGGGCAGCAACGCCCCACCAGATCGCGACTGCATCATTGAAGCCGCATGGGCACTCGTCACCAACAACGGGACCACCACGCTCATGCGCGACGCGTCGGTGCGCGTGCGCGGTGACTATATCGTGGACATCGCACAGGGACGCCTGCGCGGCACGGCACGTCGCGTGGCGGCACCGGGGCACCTGCTACTCCCCGGCTTCATCTCGGGGCATACGCACGTGGCATCGGGGACCCCCACCCGAGGCATTATCGAAGGGGGGCGCTCATATCAGCGACC
The DNA here is from genome assembly GCA_947463135.1 of Gemmatimonadota bacterium. GTDB lineage: Bacteria > Gemmatimonadota > Gemmatimonadetes > Gemmatimonadales > Gemmatimonadaceae > Gemmatimonas. The sequence goes on along the minus strand of CANHTA010000150.1, from coordinate 995 downwards.
GCTGGAGCTGCTCGAGGCGCTCGGCGATGAAGAGCTCGATGCGATCACCGCCTACAACCTGGCGGAGCTGTTGCGATCCGGGTGCACAACGCAGGTGGAGATGAGTCTCAGTCTCCGGCAGGTCCAGAGCTACGTGCGCGTGGCGCGACGGTGGCAGGTGCGGGGATTTCCCGGCGGTATGGTGCCGGGTACCGCCCGCCTGTTTCCCATCTGGCGTCGCACGTCTGATCAGCCGTTGTATGACAGCGTGCCGGCCACGCTCGCGGAGATCGCCGCCAATCTGGCGTTCGCCCAGTCGGTAAATGGGGCGGAGGACGGACTGATCGCCCCCATGATGACACCGCACGCCACCGATACGCATACCCCCGAAACCATGCGGGCCATGATTGCGGCGGCCGGGATCCTTGGGCACGGCATGCACGTGCATCTCGCACAGGGCGCGGGTGAAGCACGGACAACCGAACGACTCTGGAAGCAGACGCCGGCGGCGTGGTTGGAGCAGTTGGGCGCCTTTGACGGACCGCTTTTTGCGGCGCACATGACCGGCGCAACGGCGGCCGACTGGGAGGTGATGACCAGACGCGGTGGCGTGTATGCGCATTGCCCATCGGCGGGCGGTGCCGGCGCATCAAGTGGCTCGCAACCTTATCCGGAAGCGTTAACGGCTGGCGTCGCAACGAATATCGGCATCGATACACACTCCAACGACTACATCGAAAATCTGAAGCTGGCCGTGATCTGCGGACGCGCGAGGGCGCGCCTGCTCAACAGCGCCAATGGGACGGCACTGCGACTGCCGACCATGCGGGACGCGATCGACGGCGCCACGCGCGTGGCGGCCGACGGATTACGACGCGCAGATCTGGGTCGGATTGCCGTGGGCGCAAAGGCCGATCTCTCGATCATCGATATCAGCAGCCCGCTCGTCGGTGCCGGTACGCCGGGACCGGAACCACTCAATAATTTGCTCTACGCCAACGGACTCGCCGCGCGTC
>CANHTA010000149.1 GCA_947463135.1 Gemmatimonadota bacterium | reverse complement strand
TTGTATCGCGCCAACCGGGACGCCACGCAAGCGCCCTCGTTTACCGATGCGCAGCGTTTGGACGATAAGGCGTTGCATGCGGTGATGTCGATTGGCCTGTCGCAGTTGACCTCGGGCACCACGGCGTACGTCAACATCACCCGCGAGCACCTGGTAGAGGATCTGTACAAGATCTTCGATCCGTCGGCGGTGGTGCTGGAGCTGCTGGAAACGATTGAGGGCGACGAGGCGGTGGTGGCGGCGTGTGAGCGGGCGGTGGCGATGGGCTACCGGCTGGCGCTTGACGACTACGATGGACGCGCCGCGCTGGAGGCGCTGCTCCCCTTTGCCAGCATTATCAAGCTTGATGTGCTTGGTAAAACGGCCGAGGAGATTGCGCCGGCGGTAGCGCGCCTCAAGGCGCAGGGGCTCACGGTGTTGGCCGAAAAGGTGGAAACCGCGGAGATGCTGAGCACCTGTCAGGCGCTGGGCTGTTCGCTGTTCCAGGGCTATGTGTTCAGCCGCCCGGAAACAATGAGCGGGCGCGCCGTGAGTGTGCAGCAGACCACGATGTTCAACGTCATGGCGCTCCTCAACAAGCCCGACGTGACGGAGTCGGCGCTGGAGGACGCGTTCCGCAGTCATCCGGCATTGTCGCTGTCGTTGCTGCGCATTGTGAATTCCGCCTCCTTCGGTTCCCGTTCTGTTGACTCCATTGGCCAGGCCATCCGGCTTATCGGTCGTCAGGCCCTGTCGCGTTGGGTGTTAATCATGCTGGTCTCCTCGGTGGGATCGCAGAGTCCGGTGGCTTACGAAGCGGTGGTGCAGGCGCTGGTGCGCGGCCGGTTCTGCGAAACCGTCACCGCGCGCGGACTCCCCGGGGATCCGGCTGCGCGCTTTCTGGTGGGATTGTTGTCGCGCATGGATGCGCTGCTGGGCATGCCCATGGCAGCGGTGCTGGAACGACTTCCTGTGAGCGCTGATGTGCGCGAAGCCCTTATTGCGGGCACGGGGCCGCATGCGGCCGTGCTTCGTATGGCCGAAGCCTATGAGCGCGGCGAGTGGGGGACGGTGCACGCCACCGAAGCCATGCCGCCGGCGCTTGAGGCCGATTTGTCGGGGCTGTACGCCGATGCCGCGGTGTGGGCATCGGAACGGTTGGAAAGCGCCTAGGGCACGCGCTTCGCGATGTCGGCCCGTAGCGAATCCGCTTTGAACTGGGCCATGGTGGCCGCGTCGGCGGGGCTTTCGGGCACGGCGCTGTACGGAAGCAAGATGGAAATGCGACGGTTGCTGGCCGACATGGGGTCGTCCATCACACGCGGCTTGGTGGCGGCGTAGCCGCGCACCTCCACAATGCGTCCGTCCCCAAGCCCCTGCGCCTCCAGCACACGGCGGGCGGAGTTGGCGCGATCGGCGGAGAGCTCCCAATTGGTGTAGGCGCCCCCGGCGGCGCTGAAGCGCGCGGCGTCGGTGTGTCCTTCCAGCACCACGGGATGCTGCAGGGCGGCGAGTTCACGCCCAATCAGCTGCAGCGCCGTCGTGGTGGCGCTCCGCATGACGGCAGAGCCAGCCGGGAAAAACGTGTCACCGCTCCCGTCTTCCACGAGTTCAATGCGCAGGCCGCCGTTGGTGACCTGGACGTCCACGAGCCCTTTGAGGGCGCTGAGCGAATCGTTCGCCGTAATTTTGGCGAGAATGGAGTCTTTCAGCTTCTCAAACGATTGCTCTTCGCTGGAGCGCACCAGCACGCGTAACGCGGGGCGTTGGACAATGGTGGGGCTGGTTTTGGAGGCGAGCGGACTCATGCCGGCGGCATACCCCTTTTTGAAGCCCAGGGGATTGGAGAAGTATCCTTCCACCGCCTTCTTGGTCTGGTCGTCCATACCCAGGATCCACATCACCATGAAGAACGCCATCATGGCGGTGACGAAGTCGGCATAGGCCACCTTCCATGAGCCGCCATGGTGGCCGCCGTGCCCGGCCACCTTTTTCTTGACGATGACGATTTTCTTGCCGCCGCGGGGTGCCATAGCGCTACGCGGCCTTCTTGCGCGTCATCTCTTCCAGCTCGGTGAAGCTTGGGCGCTCATGTGGCTCCACGTTGCGGCGGGCAAATTCCACCGCGGTCATGGGCGCGTCGCCACGGGCAAAGGAGAGCAGGGCGGTGCGCACGCAGAGCATGTAGTCATGTTCGGCGGCAATGCGGTTACTCATGGCCGCGGCCACCGGACCGAAAATGCCGTAGGCGAGGAGAATACCGAGGAACGTGCCGACAAGCGCGGCGGCCACTTTTTCACCGATTTCCGAGGCCGCACCGCCGATGGACCCCATGGTGATGATCACGCCGAGCACGGCGGCCACGATCCCGAAGCCGGGCATGGCATCGCCCACGGCCGTCACGGCGCCGGGGACCAGCATGGCTTCGTGATGGTGCTTTTCGAGATCGACGTCGAGGATTTCGGCGAGATTATGGTCTTCCACGGTACCGGTGAGCAGCACCTTCAGCGTATCACAGAGCAGTGAGACCGCGTGGTGGTTGCGCATGAACGACGGGTACTTTTGGAAGATGTCGCTGGACTCGGGGTTTTCGATGTGCGACTCCAGCCCCACCAACCCATCCTTGCGAGCTTTCTGGAAGATCGCATAGAGTACCTGCAGCAACTCGGCGTAGGCGGTGGCACCAAACGGATTGGGCTTGAGCAAGCCGAGCGTCTGGGAGATCACCCCTTTCAAGACGGCGGGGGGATTGGCCACGATCATGGAGCCAAGGCCCGCCCCGCCAAGAATGAGAAACTCGTTGGGCTGCACCAGCACTGCGAGCTCGCCATGGTGCATTACGTAGCCACCGATGACGGAGCCCATCACGATGACCAGGCCGATGATGACGAACACGCAGGGACTCTCGGGAAGCGAGTGGACGGGTCAGACGTGAGCAGCGAAGCCGGAGCGGCCCGCTGGCTCACGATTCATGACGATTTACTTCGTGGGTTGGCACATGCCTTCAGCAATCGGGTGGCCACCGTGGTGGCCATCGCGGCCCACCTGGATCCATCACGGGTGCCCGACGAACGCCTGCTAGCCGGCCTACGCTCTGATGTCGACCGCTTGGACGAATTACTGAAGTGTTTGCGGCAACTTCCTCGACGCGGCGAGGGGGATCCCGAACCGATGCTGCCGGTGGACGGGGTCACGGCCGCGTTGGCGCTGTTTGCGCATCATCCCGCGTACGGGGCCATGCGCTGCACGGTGGTTGGCGCGGAGGGGGTGCCACCGGTGCGGGTGGACCCGTCGGCGCTGCAGCACGCGGTGTGTGTGGCCTTGGTGAGCGCCTGCCGGGCGGGTGGGGACGTGGCGGGGGTTGGCGTTGCGCTCAGCAGCCACGGGGACGTGGTGCGAATCGCCGTGTCGGCCGCAGCGGAGCACGGCGAGCTCGAGGCGGGGGCGCTGGCGCAGGAGGTGAGCGCCGTGGACTGGCTGTTGGCGGGGAGCCACGGACGCGGCTTCGCCGCGCCGTTGGGGTGTGGCCTGGAGCTTCCCACGTTACAGGCGTCGCGCCACCGGCCGTGACGGTGGGTCAGGTGCTGCCGGTCAGGATCTGCCGGCTACACGCTGACGGTCAGGATTCCGGAGCGGGGCGGGGCGATGGGGCACCGAGGGTGGCCATCCAATCGGCGGAGGGGGGCACCACGGCGCGCTGGTTTTCCGTGCGCACCTGATCGGCGATCTCGCCGCGCAGAATTTTCACGGTGCTGGGCGCGTCGATCCCGATCCGGACCCCACCGCGGTCGCAGGACACGACGACAATGCGGATACCGCCGTCGATAATGATTGAGTCGCCTTCGCGACGTCCGAGAATCAGCATACCGGATTATACAAGGGATAAAAGAGTCTGCATCATTTCGTCGGCCATCTTGATCATTTTGGTGGCCGCCTGATAGGACTGCTGCACGCGCATCATGTTGACGAGTTCTTCGTCGGTGCTCACGCCACTGACGGCCTGCCGCCGGCTATCGGCCTGATCGGCGAGGCTCTGAAACACGGTGGCATTGTCGTTGGCGGCGGCGACATCCACGCCAATGCGCGTGACCATGCCGCGAAAGAACCCCAGAAACGATCCGGTCTCCGTGGCGCCCGTGGCGGAGCTCCAGCTCACCGTGTTTTCGGTGAGTCGCAGCTGTGCCACCCGCTGTGCCACGCTGTTGTCGGTGGGGCCATTGAGGCTCCCGCTGGCGGCAATCCTGAACGGATCGTTCGCCACCGCACTATCCAGCTGAATGTTGCCAGCGGTGACCGGGGCGCTGGGGGTGCCGGCCGCAAAAAAGTTGCCCGCCGGGGTCCCCGGCACGGTGGTACCGGTAAAGGTATAGCCGGTGGTGTGTACCGCATTGACCGCCGACACCAACTGCGCGGCCATGGCGTCCAGCCGGCTCCGCGTGTCGGGGATGTCCACGTTCAGCACATCCATGACCGCCTTGATCTCGCTGGGTAGCGGGGTCACCGGATCGGGGGAGTTGCCGATTTGCAGCCGGACCTTCACGTCGGTAACGGGTGTGGCTGGCGGCGGGGTGGTGACCTCATACGCCAACGAGAGCTTCTGCACCGAATCGCCCTGCACGAGGGTGGCGTTCCCAATGAGCACGGTGATCGAGCCGTTCGCCTGCGTGAGGCTCCGCGTACCGCCAAGCTTGGCCAGCTCGTCGAGTTTGCCATCGCGCAGGTCGCGCAGGTCGTTGGCCGTGTTCCCTGAGAGCTCCGACGAGGCGATTTGCTGGTTCAGGTCGGCAACTTGTACGGCCACGCTGTTAATGGTGGCCACCGAGCTCTGGAGGCGTTCCAGCGTGGACGTGCGCAGCTGCGTGAGCTGGGTATTGTATTCGTTAAACAGCGTGGCGGCCTGACGGCCGCGCTGCTGAATGATGGTGCGCGTGGAGAGGCTGCCGGGAGACGAGGTGAGGTCGCTCCACCCACTCCAAAAGGCGTCGAGCGCGTTGGACATCCCCTGATCGCTCGGTTCACCGAAGATGCCTTCCACCTGACCCATGAGGTCACGCCGCATGTCCGCCCCACTGGCGAGGCCATCGGCGGCGCGGAAGCTGTCATCGAGAAACTGGTCGCGTCGGCGGATGATGGTGTCCACGTGCACGCCGGTACCCACCGCCCCATACGCCATGCGCGTGGGGGTGTTGGTGGAGATAACGGCTTCCTGCCGTGAGTATCCCGGTGTCTCCGCGTTCGCGATGTTCTGCGAAATCGTTTGCAGACTGGTTTGATGCGTCAGCAAGGCCGAGCGCGCGACACTCATCAGGCTGGAGGACATGCTAGGCGGTCCGGTTCACGAGCACGCCACGGGGCGCCCCGTTGGAGGGCGTGGCCGTCCCTTCGGTGGCGTACGTGTTGGCCTGCGCGGGTGCCCCCACCAGCGTGCGGACGTGCTGGTCGGTGTGCGTGAGTGCCTCACGGAGCAGCGTGCGGTTCATGCTCACTTCCCGCGTGAGCAGTTCAGCCGCCTGCTGCAACAGCACGCGCGCCTCCTTCAGCCGCTCGTCCGACTGCGGGCCGAGATGATCTTCGAGTTCCCGCAGCGTGCACTCTTCGGTTCCACCGAGGAGCACGTTGAGTTGCCGACGTCGCGTCCGCGCCTGTCCGAGGGTGGCGAGAATGCGGTGCGTCGCGAAGGTGCTGTCGTCCACGCCGTCAATGTCATCCGCGCCCACCGCGGCGCGCTGGCGTCGCATCTGGGCGATGAGATCGTCCAGCAGCTTGCGCTCGCCCAGCAGGGCGTCGTGCAGCGCATTGAGCAGGCTGGCGGTGGGTGGGCCGAAGCGCGGGGTTGTCTCTGCACTCAACAACGTCATCGTCGACATCAGCGGATGGGAGAATCAGTGGTTAGCCCGGAGGCGACAGGAGAGTCTGCCCCAGGGAGGCGATGGCGAAGCTGACGATAGAGCGCCTCGGCGATGCCGCTCTGACTCTGCTTGGGAGTTTCGGCAGCGAGGTGCTGGTCCATAAGTCCGGTAAACATCTCTTCCCCCGATCCTCCGGAGATAATGCCTTCGTCCTGGGGCACCGTGTCGCGCATGGCTTTGAAGAGTTGCTGGACAAAGAGCCCTTCCAGGTCACCGGCGGCTTTCTGCAGCTTTTTATCCTGATCGTCCGGCTTCACTGGCGTGACACCGGCGCTGGTGGTGACGGACCGGATCATCGGATGAGGACCTCAGCGGTGATGGCTCCCACTTCCCGCAGGGCGGCAAAGATGGCGGCGATTTCGCTGGGGGGGGTGCGCACGGCGTGGAGCGCGGTGGCAACCCGTTGCACGGAGACGCCAGCCGGGAGCCGGACACTGCCGGCAATGCTGGTGGTATCGCTGGCCACGTCGGTGCCAATGGCGAGGGTGATGGCGCCATGGCTGACCATGGCCGCACCCACCACCATATCGCCGCCGCCTACGATGGTCCCGTCTTTTCCATCAATCACCAGGCGCGACCGCGATTCCGGCTTCACGGCCAGATCGCGGATGCGCGCCAGCGCGGTGGGTTTGGCCACCGAGTCGGGGAGCGTCACCATCACGGCGCCTTCGTCTTCCACCACGGCGGTGTTGTTGCCAAACGCCCCGTTGATGGCGGTGGCAATGCGGGTGGCGATTTGCAGATCCGGTTCGCGCAGCAGCAGACGTGACGCGGCGGTGATGGCCGGGCGCGGTAAATCGGCTTCCAGCACGCCACCGGTGGGAATGCGTGCGGTGGTTTCGTGCGTTGGGGTGTAGCGCGTGGTGGCCCCCCCTTCACTCACTAACAGCGACCCTTGGGCTGATGCCAGCGCCGGCCCTGTCGGGTCGGCCACCAGCGGGGTCATGTAGAGCACGCCGCCCCGTAACGACCGGGCGTCCCCCATGGACGACACATGAATCTCGAAGCGCCCACCGGCGCGCAGATACGGGGAGACTTCCGCGGTTACCAGCACCGCCGCCACGTTGCGCATGCGAATAAGATCCGCCGGCACTTCCACGTTGAACCGGCGGAGCATGTTGATCACACTCTGCACCGTTGGTCCGGCGGTTTGCCCACCCACCGCGCGGTCGCCGGTACCGTCGAGTCCGACGGCCAGTCCGTACCCGACCAGGCGCACCGGTAGCGCGCCCTCGGGGTTGGTGAGATCGCGGATTTTGATGTCGTTTTGGGCGTGCGCGCTGTTGGGGCGCAGGGCAAGCCCCAACAACAGCACGGCGGTGCGCACGCGGCGCAGGCCAAGGGCGAAACGACTCATGGCCACAAGGCTCCGAGAATTTTGGTCACCATCCCTTGCTTGGGCTTTCCAAGCGGGCCCGGTGAGGCGTACCCGATTTGTGCGTCGGCAACACGACTGGATTCCACCATGTTGGAGGTGGAGATGTCCTGGGCGCGGATCCAGCCGGTGAACTCAATGGCTTGCACGGCGTTATCCACGTCGATGTTTTTGGTGCCCTTCACTTGGAGCAGGCCATTGGGGCCCACGGCCACGACGCGCACGCTCATCTCGTTTTGAAAGCGGTTCTCGCGACGGGCCTGGCCACGTTGCTGCTGATCGGCGGTGTTGCGGGCATCGAG
>CANHTA010000148.1 GCA_947463135.1 Gemmatimonadota bacterium | reverse complement strand
GTGGTGGCGATGGCGCCGTCGGGCAACACGAGCGGTAAATCGCCACGCCACTCGCTCCGCACCATCCCGATGACGGCGTCGGTGGCCAAACTGACCACCCACACCGAGTCTGCGCCACCGCGCGCTAACAGCACTCGTCCCAGAGGATCCATGCGTAAGGCGCGCGGCACGCCCGGCAGGGCGATTTTCCCACTCACGCCTTCCTCAAATCGATCGACGATGCGGAGGCGGTCGTCCTCGGCCAGCGCCACGAACAGGCGATCCCCGCTGGGGGTGGCCGCAATCGCAGTCACCGGATCGCCCATGTCCACCTCAAGCGCTTTCGCGAGGTCACGCGTGCGCACCGCGAGCACCGCGTCGTTACCCCCAAAGAACACCCGATCCCCAACCGCGCCGGCGGTGGCCCCGAGCGAGGTGCGCAGGGAGGCCTCATCACCACCGATGTCGAACGAGAGACTATCGGTGACTTCCAGGCCGGGAGGGCGAACGCGCCACACGATGGCACGATCGCCCTGTGCGCCCGCGACGATTAAGGAGCCGTCGTTCTGCGCGTACAGGGCGTGCGCGGGCAGGGCAGGCCGGAAACGCCAGTCGCCGCCACTGGGGGTATAGCGTGTGAGTTCGCCATCGGTGGTGCGCACATAGATCGCGCCGCCGTCGGCCGACGAGGCCAGCGCAACCTCGTCGCTGCGCGACGTGGTCACGGTGCCGAGTCGGAGATCGATGCGCACGGGGGCGCCCGTGGTATCGACGGCCGCGAGGTAGCCGTCGTCCGGGCCGAACGCGAGAATCCGATCGAGCGGCGGGACCGGCGCCGCCGAACGCCAGATGCTGACGGTGAGCTCCGGATACCGGGCAGCGCTCATGACACCGCCGTCGCGCGAAACGCGCAACACGATGGGGTCCGGACCACCGGGAATAACGGGAGTGGCGTCGGCTCCGGAAGGGCGGGACGAGCGATCGGAGCAGCCGCCGACAACACCGCACGCGAGGAGCACGAGCGCCGTCGCGATGAGCGTGCGCACGAGGGAAAGTTACCTCGTTACGGCAGGAGCAGGGAGGGGGGACGGCGGGGGAAATCCCCGCTGCCCCCCCGTGCGCTCACCAGTGATGCTACCCGGGAGCCACAACTCAATAGCTGGCGCCGAAGAACCACGTCCCGAAGCCCTTGGCGCCGGGTCGGCTCACGGGGACGGCCCAGTCCCAGCGCACGATGGCAATGCCAAACAGATTCATCCGCACCCCAAACCCATAGCTCTGCAGCAGGGCCCGCTCCGTGGCGAAGTTGTATCCGTCGGGGCGACGGGAGACGACCTGCTGCCCCTTGGACCAGGCCACACCGGCATCATAGAAAAACAAGCCGTCGATGGGCGGGAGCCCCACCGGGATACGTCCGCCGCCAAAGTTCCGGATCACGGGGAAGCGTAACTCGGCATTGCCGAAGGCCACGCGGCTGCCGATCAGCTCCACCGAGTTACACGACGAGCCGTCGTCGGTGGGGAGGCCGGTGCAGGTCACCGATCCGAGATTCTCGCGGTTGTAGCCACGGATAAAGTCCGGGCGACCGATCCACTTGGGGAATCGCAGTTCGTCGCGGCCCACCGACATGCTGGTCGTGAACCGGGTGGCAAAGGTGATGTAGTTGAAGAGGATCGGGTAATAGCCGCGGATATCGGCCATGTACTCCGTCCATCGCCATGTCCCGACGCTGGGCTCCACTTCCAACCGCATGCGACGACCGGAGATCGGTCCGGTGTTGCCGAAGAGCGTGTTGTCGGTGACAAACGCCAGGTACGGGGACACCGTGTTTGCCGAGGCCACATTGCGGGTGGACCCGCGTTCGAAACCGGTGGCGTACCCTTGCTGGTAATCCACCAGACGCGTGAAGGGGAACACCTGCTGGTCAATGTTTTGGAACCGCGCGCCAAGCTCAAACCGGGTAAACCGGTTGAGGGGATAGAGCCCCGCCGCGAACACTTGGCGGAAAACCAAACGCGTGATCTCCTGCGACTCGGCATACTGGTTGTTGCCGAGGGGTTCCTGGATGTAGTTCGAGAGCAGATACACCGGCTGCTGCGTGACGCCCGTGGTGTATTGCAGGCGACGGCCGAGACTGGTGTAGCCCACAAAGACCTGCGCGTCACTCAGCTGTCCGTTGATAGCGCCGGACAGGGCCAAGCGCCGGTCGCCCAACAAATCGCTGAGCACGATGGTGGTGCCGCCAAACGTCCCTTGGCCAAAGCCGCCTTGCTGATACCCGATGGACGGCTGCGCCACGTACTCCGGTGTGAGTCGCGCCTTATAGCTGTAATCGCGGAGCTTGGTGGAGTCGGGCAGGTTGAAGTCGAAGCTGTCCATCAGGGCACGCACGCTCACCGTTTCGGCCATGCGGGCGGCAACGGACACGGGGAGGTCGTTCGACGCGCGCGCGGTGGTGCCGACCGTGGGCCGGTAAAACGACTGCCGGGCCGCTGCGGTGTCGGTAATAGTGGCCCGTGTCAAATGCGCGGTGGGATCGACCTTGAGTGGCTTTACCGTCTCGGCCAGCGGCGTGAGGGCTGGGCCGCCCTGCGCCACGACGACGGGATCCCGATAGGGCGTCTTCTTCAGCGCCCGGGGATTCCGGATCTTCCAGATTGCGTGATCGGTTTTTTCGTAGTACACGAAGGCGAGCACATCAGCGCCGCGGGCCCACGTAATCGCGGGGGACTGTTCGGCCACCGCGGTAACGGCACCCAGCACATTGGTGAGCTGATAGTGCTCCTTCGCGTCAAACTCGTACAGGAAAATGTTGGCGGTGCCGGTGCGATCGGTGATGTAGGCCAGCGACTTACCGTCGGGGGCCCACTGCGGGTTGAGACTCCGCCCGCCTTGTCCATCGATAATGGAGACGCGTTGCGTCTCGAGATCGAGCAGCGAGAGCTTCCACTTCCCGATTTTGAGGATGTCGAGATCCGTGTCCGCGCCACGATCGCTGGTAAAGGCAATCGTGCGCCCATCGGGGGACCATTGGGGCTGCAGATCGCCGTACGGATCCTTCGTGACTTGCTGGTAGCCGTCGCTGTCGAGCGAGGCGATGTAGAGATCACTGGTGCCACGGCGCATACCGCTGAACACAATGCGACGTCCATCGGGCGAGAAGCTGGGACTGAGCACCTGATCGAGCTCGAAGTCAAAGCGCTTGATGATGCGTCGGGACTTCACGTTCATCACATACAGCACATCGCGTCCGCCACTCTGTCCGGTAAAGGCGAGCAGTTGTGCGTCGGGCGAAAATGAGGGCTGCGAATAGATGAAGCGCAGCTGCTCGAAGTCGGGATTGGTGGTGGTCTTCACGAGACGCTTGATCCGCTTTCCCGTCTCGGCATTGGCCAGATACATGTCGGGGAAGACTTCACCGCGCAGAAAGCTTCCCAAGGCGATGTACGTGATGTATTTGCCATCGTCCGACAGCGCCGGGGCCACGAACAGGCTCGCGATGCTGCCCGAGCGCTTCTGCGAGAGCAGGGGCTCCGCAAAACTGCGCGGGCGCTGGAGATCCGCCACGGTGGGCAGATACTTGTTCTGCATGGCCTGCTTCCACTCGCCGCTGAGCTCGTCGAGGGACAAGCCAATTTCGCGGCGGAACGCACGGTCAATGCCAATGCTGGGGACGGCGTTCATGATTTCGCCGATGACCTCGTCACCCCAGCGTCCGCCGACGTACTGCCACACGGACAAGCCGTAGCGGTACGGGAAGTACTTATCCGGGCGCTCGGTCATCTGCGCAATACTGGGGAGCGCGTTGTTGGTGACAGCGTCGCGCACCCACGCATCGGTCCACTCGTGCTTCTCCCCGATCGAGAAGTATTCGGCGAGTCCTTCCATGAACCACAGCGGAGGATTCACCATGGCGAGGTTTTGCAGCCCAGCGCCGGCACGGCCCCGCGAGAAAATATCGAACTGAAACACGTGCACCATTTCGTGCTGGAGCACGTGCTCGAAGCTGGCCCAGTCGCCGCTGAAGAACTGCGCCATCCGTTGGCGCAGGGGGTCGGTGACACCCCCTGTGCCTTCGCCGAGATCGCCGAAGACGTTGCTTTGCGCAAAGTCCCCCGACGAGCCGAAAATGAGGACGGGCTTCTTCTCACGGAACTGATGGGCCATGAGCCGCGACAGGCGGGCATACGACCGCTCGGCCATACGCGCGGCGTCGGGCGCCACGTCCGCGATTTGCGGATAGTAGTGAATCTGGAAATGCTCGGTTTCAATGACGCGCCAGCGCAGCCGGTCGTACTGCACCTGATTCTGCCCGAAGAACTGGGCGTGGAGCGGCGCAGCGACCGAGATGATCGCGAACAGCAGAGTCGCTCCCCATCGTATCACGCGCTGCGCCTGCGGCATTTACCGGGCTCCCTGCATGGCTTCGGTGTTCAGAGGTACCGGCGTTGCGTCTCCCCACAGCCGTTCCAGCTGGTAGTACTGTCGCAACGTCGGATGAAAGACATGGATGACGGCGTGCGCGTAATCCAGCAGCGCCCAACGTCCCTGCGTGAGGCCTTCCGTCATAGTGGTAGACACGCCACCCGCTTTCAACCCTGCCTGGATGTGTTCCGCGACGGCGCGGACGTGCGTGTCAGAGGTGCCACTCGCAATAACAAAGAAGTCGGTCATATCCGTCACTCCGCGCAAATCGAGGACGAGAATATCGTTGGCCTTCATGTCACTGGCGAGGGCGGCGGCGCGGCGGGCAATGGATTCGCCGGGGCTTGGCGGACGTTCAGCCATGTCTGGAGTTGGGAGAATTCGAGAGAGGTGCCGTGAGGTCGATACCCCATCGGTACTAGGAAGGTTGCTCACGGGGCCGCCACTCGGACAGGGGCAAAAAAGGGGGAGTCCGCTCGTGGACTCCCCCCAGTCTGGCAAAAGTGGGGCCGATTACTGCTTAATGATCCACACCTTGATCTCGGGCTTCACATCGGCATGCAAGCGCACGCCCACGCGATAGACGCCGAGGGTTTTGAGCGGCTCGTTGAGCTCGATCTGGCGCTTTTCGATGTGGAAGCCCTGCGCCTCCAGCTGGTGCGCAATGTCGGCCGTGGTCACGGACCCGAACAGCTTGCCTTCTTCGCCCACGCGCGCGGCGAAGGTGACAGAGACTTCCGCGAGCTTGTCGGCGATCGCCTGGGCAGAGGCCACGCGTTCGGCCTCCATCGCCTCGAGACGACCCTTTTCCTGGGCGATCCGCTTCCGATTGCCGGCCGTGGCTTCGAAGGCGAAGCCGCGGGGGATCAGGAAGTTGCGGGCGAAGCCGGCGGACACGGAGACGATGTCACCAGGATGTCCGAGCTTGTCGACGGCGTTACGAAGGATGACTTCCATGGGTGCTCCGGGGCCTGCGAGAAAAGGTGTGTGAAATCAGCGTGGCGACGGTCGGCGCGGCTGCGCACCGGCCCGGAAGTCACGCCAGGTGTCACCGAGACCCAAGCTGAAGGTGACCGCCAGCACGGCGAGCACGACCCAGACCGGACCAAGGATTGGGACCAACATCACCAACACGATGAACGCCGACAGGGCGAATCGGTCGGGGATCCACCAGGTGAGGACGCCTGCACCCCGCAGGGCGTAGAGCGACCCGAAAAAACAGAACAGATTGGCGCCGAGCGTTCGCCATTCCGCAAGCGTGGGTAACAGCAGGACGGTGGCACTGACCACCAGTCCCCAGACGAGCTGGTCGTTAAATCGCATGTCACGAAGGGCGCCTAACGGCGGACCGATACGCACCCTGGACAACCGATGAAACGCCGCCCATCCCAACGCTAACGCGGCGAGCGACTCCAGCGCTAAGAGCGCCGGTGCCAACGCCACCACCGGACCTGCAACAAACCCTCGAGCCGACCCCGCGCGTGCCAGCGGCGTGGTGACAGCCACCAACAGATTTTCCATCTCTGTGGCGCGACCGGCGGCATCCGGGAACCGCTGCGCGAACGCGCGCCACGACTCCGACTCCGACCGATTACGCCAGCTTTGTAACGATTCACCGAGGCGGCGCTGATACTCAGACGTCAGCATCTGCGCCGGGCCATCGGACAGTACACCGGTGGCATTCACCCGAGCCGAGAAGCTGGCGGCCGTGATGACCATGGCCACCCCGATCGCGGCTAACGCCCGAGTGATGAACGCCTGCCGTGGTGACGCCAAGCACACCAAACCGAAGGAGGCGCCCACGGTAAGCGCCCACCCACGGCCAAACGCGCCGTAGCCTGAAAACGGAAGCGGCACCTTCCAGATGACGTACCCCGCTGCCACCATCCACAGCAGGGCCATCACCAACCGCCCCCCCGACCACCAGCCGATCACGGCGCACGAGGCAATCACCACCAGCACCAACAACGCAAACTGTTCAACGGGGAGCAGGAGTCGTATCGCACCCGACAGCAGCGACAGCGAAGCGGGCCAGGTTGGAGCCGCAGTGACGAGCACCATGAGCACCAACGCCAACACAAACCACCGCCACCCACGCTCTTGCGGAGCGGTCGCGGCGGGCTCCGACGCGACCGCTCCGGTCATACTCAGCCCGTCTGTCCCTTCACGTACGGCAGGAGCGCAAGGAAGCGCGCCTTTTTCACGGCCTTCGAGAGCTGGCGCTGGTGACGCGCGTCCACGCCGCTCAGGCGGCTTGGCAGAATCTTGCCGTAGTCGGTGATAAACCGGGCAAGGAGGCGGTCATCCTTGTAATCGACGTAGCGAATGCCCGCTTCGGTAACCGGGCAGGGCTTCTTTTGGCGGCGCATGGGTTAATCCTCGTCGTCGTCGTCGTCATCGCCCGCGCGGCGGCGCGATGCGAGCTCTTCATCGCTGAGCTTCGGAGCACCCAGCTCATGCTCGGCCAGCGAGATGAGGTAGCGGATGATTCCTTCGTCCAGCTTGAGCGCACGCTCAAACTCCGGAAGCACCGCGGGGGTGGTTTCAAAGCGCGAAATCGCGTAGTAGCCCGTCTCGTGGCGGCCGATTTTGTACGCGAGCTGCCGACGGCCCCAATGCTCGATCTCCGCCGGAGCGGCGAGATGCAACAGGCTCTGCAGCTTGTCCAACTTTTCCAGAATGGCCGCATCTTCGATCGCACTATCGACGATGTACACGGCTTCGTAGCGCCGCGTTGGGTTGCGGCGGATTTTGAGCTTTGCCACTCGGCAATCCTCCCTGTGGTCTAAGGTGCCCCCCGCAGTGCCGATCGGCGGGAGGAGGGTCAGAGGAACGGGAACCCGTTCCGGATGAGCCTTTAAGCCTAGCCCGACTGGGGATGGAAGGGAAGGGCGGCCTGCCGTACATTGCGCCGCATATGTGTGGCAGATACGGCTTCGGTAACCCCGCGCGACTGGCGACGCTCCCCCTTGGGGTCACCTTCCCCGCGCTCGCCCCGCGCTTCAACGTGGCGCCCTCGCAGGCGGTCCCTGTGGTGCGCGAGCACGATGGCACGCGGGACGTTGTCCTGGCCAAGTGGGGCCTCATCCCCTTCTGGGCGGATGATCCGGGGATTGGGCAGCGGTTGACCAACGCCCGCGCCGACGGGATTGCGGCGAAACCCTCGTTCCGGGCCCCCTTCAAAAAGCAGCGCGGCCTCATGCCGGCCGACCTG
>CANHTA010000147.1 GCA_947463135.1 Gemmatimonadota bacterium | reverse complement strand
TGCGACGACGATCGGATAGTAGCGACCTCGGGTCAGCCCCGGAAGCGCTGAAGGTATTGCAGGTCGTCGTCGTCCACACGGATCGTGTACACGATCCCGCCCGTTCCGAATCCGATCACCCGGGTTTTCTTAGGCAGCACCACCTTGCCCGTGAGCTTTCCGGCGGCCGAAAAGACGTCATACGTTGGAACGGCGTCGGTGGCAGACCGGTTGCGGGCGATCCAGATGTCCCCCGTGGGGGTCGCGAAGATGCCATTCGCATTGAAGGGCGGCTTCGTCGCGGGCCATTCGGTTGGCTCTTCGAACGATGGTGGCGCGGTGCTGGCGCGGTTCTGCGAACCACCGGAGCCGCCTTCCGTCCGCATGATCATGATCCCACCCGTGCTCTTGGACTGGTCACGGTACTCCTGCTTTTCGGCGTTCCCGACCTTCACCGGCGCGTAGCTCACCGCTGCGCCACGGGTGACGACACGGGAAGGCGACACGAGATCGAGGTGATAGTCCGCCACACGGGCAATCACCACGGTGCCGTTCGGGAGCACCGTCCATGCGTCGCGTGCCGGATAGGGGGTCTGCCCACCGATACGCAGTTCCATGCGCTGGTTGCTGGCAGTGCCACTGGACTTCACCGACGCGTTGTTCTTGGGCAGCCGCAGCCACGCCAGCGTATCCACCGCCTTCGTGGTGCGATCGTATCGCACAATGGGTGCGGTGTCGGCGGTGACGGGACCATTCGGGCCCATGGAGAGGCCGCTCCCTTCGAAGTAGAGGCGTCCACGGGCGTCGGCGGCGCGGGGCATGCCGAACCCGAGACCGCCGATCCGCACCATCGGCGCGGCGCCTGGCGGCCGCTGGCCAGGGAGGGGACGCGGCGGTCCCGCGGGCTCGTCACCCACCCGAAACGACGCACCGGGCTTCCCGTCGGGGTGCACCATGAGGTACCGCTGATTGAGCGGATCGAAGATCACGCTGCTATCGCCCGGGAGTGCGAAGAGCTGGGTTGGCAGTCCGTACTCGCCCGGGCCGGATCCCTCGCGACCAACCGTGGTGGCGCTGTTCGTTGAGAGATTGACCAGCTGCACGAGCTTGTCACGGCTATCCACCACGAGCAGGCGGCCGTCTTTGAGCTCGCGCACCGCGGCGATCTGCGAGAAGGGCTCGCGGTACTCGGCGAGCGGTGTGGCGAGGGTTCGCGTGGGTTGCTGAGCGCCGGCGGGGAGCCCAACCGACACGATCGCCGCGAGGGCGAGTGAAGAAGCCGTACGCATACGCAACGTGAATGAAGGTTTCATTGTGTACCCGCGATGGCGTCCTTCGCGATCACGGAGAAGTCGGCGGCCCCGAAGCCTTCGGCGATCACCGCGTCCATCCGGGCCGCCAGCGAGGGGAGCACGGCCAGCGGCAGGTCGCCTGCGGTTTCCATCATGAGCCGCACATCCTTTCGCGCCATCACCAGCTCAAAGCTGGGGGTAAAGGTGCCGGCGGCCATGGTGCGCCCGCGTCCCTGCAGGATGTTCCCGGGATTAAAAAAGTCGAGCAGTTTGAGCGCATCGGTGGGGGTGACGTCGCTCCCCTGCGCAATACTGTACACGTCACTGATGAGGGCACACATGCCGACAATGAAGGCATTCCCCATCAACTTGTATGCGGCCGCCAGATCAGGGCGCTCACCGAAGTACTCCACACGCACGGCCATGCGACCCAGGGCGTCCTTCACCGATTCAAAGAGAGCGCTCGGGCCGGCCGCCAAAATAATGCCCTGATTTTGGCGTGCCGCGGCCGGCCCGATGAACACGGGGCAGTGCAGGTAGTGCACGCCATCGGCCGCGAGGCGGGCGGCGCGTTGGGCGGTGAGCGCGGGCTGCGTGGTGGTGTGGTCGAGAATGATGGCGTCGGGGGACAACCCGGGGCGCAGCTGCGCGATGACGTCTTCCACGACGGCGTCATCGGTGAGTACGAGGTGCACCCGACTCGCGCCGCGCACGGCGTCGGCCGGGGTATCCGCCACGGTGGCGCCAAACGCCGTGAGCGCGCGGGCCTTTTCGATGGTGCGGTTCCATACCGTCACGCTGTCGCCGCGCTGACAGGCGGCTTCCACGAAGCCGCTCCCAAGCAGCCCCGTGCCGAGAAATGCGATAGCAGTCATCAGTGAAAGATAACTATTGGCCGCCGTGCGGTGCACGTGCGCCTCCCTGTAGACGCTCTCTCACTGGTGACGCGGCAGCCGTCGTCCGACCAGCAGTGCCGGCATCACAAAGAGGACACCGAGTGTACCGGCGACGGTACCCCCGGCGGTGGCGAGGGCGATGGCGCCGAAGAGTTGCGTGGCGTCGGTGCCGACGGAGAGCGGAATGAGTGAGGCCATCGCGGCCAGCGTGACCACGAGGATCATCCCCGCCCGATCGAGGGCGGCGCGCAGGACCTGTCCGGCATCAAGGCCCACCTCAGCCGAGCCCGCCTCGCGAAGCGCGTGACGCTTCACGAGCGCGGCGTCGGCGAGGAGGATGGCCTGATTCACCGAGAGGCCAATGACGAGGATGACGCCGACGGCGGCCTCGCGGGTAAACGCCGTGTTCAGCAGCCAGAACGCCGCCGCCACCCCGCCCACCGCGAGGGGCAGCGACAGGAACACCTGTGCGGCGCCCCAGAGCGAGTTAAACACCAACGCCACCGCGAGGACGACCAGCGCCACGCCTATCGCGAATACGAGATAGAGCCCCTTCTCGCTTTCGTCACGCTCGAAGGGCGAGCCTTCGGAGAGATCGATGATGCTGTAGCCGGCGGGCGCTGCCAGTGATTTCATGAACGCCGTGTGGGTACGGCGCGCCAGCTTGGCGGGGCCGCGAAAATCGTAGGATACTTGGCGGATGTACTGCTGGTCCTCACGCACGATGGTGCTGAGCGCCTCGCGCGCATCGACGATGGCCACGTCGCCGATGCGCACCGGGGCGCCGGTGAGCGTGGGGACGATGGCCTCCTGCAGTTCTTCGAGACTGCGGTCGCGCGCGCCGGCGGCTTTTACCGTGACCGGCAATTCGTCGCCGCCGATTTCCAGCAGCTGCCGCCCCACCGGTCCACGCACTTCACGTGCGATCGCGTTGGTGAGCAGGGACGCATTCAACCCGTAGCGGGTGAGCGCGGCGCGATCGGGTTCGAGGGTAACCTGATAGCCGCGCTCATTGCCGAAGTAGCCGCCACTGCTGATACGCACTTCGCGCACCCGCGCGATACGCTCGAGGCGCGACTTGAGATCATCGGCCACACGCCCCACGCCGTCGTACGAGAAGCCACGTACTTGAATACGAAAGGTGGCGAAGCTCGACCCACCCCCACCGCTTGAGAAGCCCGGTCCATCGCCAAAGACGCTCACGCTCGCTCCGCCAATCAGCACGGCGCGTTGTGTGAGCAGTTCCTGCAGCTGGAGCGGCACCGAGGTAAGGCCGCCGGCGCGTGTGAACAGCACTGACATCTGGGCCGACGTGCCCGATCGCGCCGCAGCGCGCACCTGTTCCACTTCTGGGCGCCCCACCACCAGCCGCTCAAACTCCGCCATGCCGCGATCGAGTGTACCGGGATCGGAGCCACGCGGGAACGACAGCCCTACACTTAACGAGGTCCGTCGTTCGCCGAAGCGGCCGAACGATGAACGCGGCACCTTCTTCACGAAGCCCCACGTGAGCACGGCGCACACCGCCACGGCCGCTACGATCGTGGCGGCGCGCCACCGGAGCGCGCGTATGAGCACGCGCGCATAGAGGCGCCGGCAACGTGGCCACGCCACGCTCTGCGCGGCCACCCCCTTCCCCAATGCCGGCACGACCAGCAGCGCGGTAAACACACTCCACCCCAGCGCGCACACAAACGCCGCCGCGAAGGGGACGAACGCGGCTCGTGTGTCGCCTTGCAGATACAGAAACGGGACGAGTACCACCGCCGTGGTGAGTGTGCTGCCCACAATCGCCGGCATGATGCGCTGCGTGGCGCGCGCCCGCCCGTCGGGGGTATCGGGCTCGGTGCCCAGACGCTCCACGACGACGAGTCCATTTTGTACGAGAATGCCCACGCCCATGCCGAGGCCGGCGAGGGTGAGCAGGTTGGCGGGAATCTTCAACAGGTAGAGCGACAGCGCCGTGGCGGCGATCGCTACGGCGGTGGTGCCCATCACCACCGCCACCGCCCGCCCGCGTCGCAGTGTGATGGCGAGCACCAGCAGGACACATCCAAAGGCGATCAGGCTGCGCCGAGCCAGATCGTCTAGCTGTTGCTTCAAGTCTTCGCTTTCATCGTTGTTGATGCGCAGCCGCACCGCCGGCGGCAACGTGGCTTGGATTTGTGTGATTGCTGCGCGGAGTGCCGCCGCCGTTTTGATGGCATCGGCGCCGGGATGCCGCGAAATCTCGACCGCCACCGCCGGTTCACCGTCGATGCGAAAAAACCGGCCACGCGCGTCCTCTTCGGCTCGTACCGTGGCCAGTTCACCGAGCGTGAACAGGCGTGCACCGGGGCCACGTACCGGCAGCGCCTGCAGATCTTCCAGCGCCTTCGGTTGATCGCGCAACACCACGTTCCGTGTGGTGGCCGAGGCCGGATCCGTCCCGCGGTGAAGCGCCCCCAGCGCCTGCACCATGCGCGCATCGGCGATCGCGTCCGACAACCGCTGCGGGGAAATACCGATGCGGCGCAGCGACACCGGATCGTACGACACCGAGACCCCGAGATCGGTGCCGCCACGCACCTGCACGCCGGACACACCGGGAATGCTGCCTAAGCGCGGACTCACGCGTTCTTCCAGCAGCTTTTGCAACGTACCCGCCGTGTACGGCCCGAACACCGAGAGCGACATCAGCGGTGCTTCCTCGAGCCCTTCCGGCACGAAGTTGTCCACCGTGGGCGGGCTCGCGCCCGGCGGCAACTCGGTGCGGAGCAGCTCGAGCCGTTCGAGAATGGCCAAGCGCGCCATCTGCACATCGGCGCGCTCCTCCAGCTCAACCGTGAGCATGGCGTAGTCGTCGTTTGAATTGCTGGACACGCGCCGCACACCGCGCACACCCTGAATGGCCGCTTCGACCGGACTCGTGAGATAGGTCTCGATGACTTCCGGAGCGGCGCCGGGCCAGCTGGCGAACACGCTGAGGCGCGGCAATTCCACGGTGGTACGTGTTGCCAGCGGCAAGCGCGTGAACGCGATCGCGCCGGCCACGAGCAACGCCACGCAGATCGCCCACACCACCGCCGGACGGCGCGTCGCGAAACGGATCACGCGGTGCGTTCCGTTCGGCGGGCCGCGCGGCGTCCGGTGCGCCGCTCCAGCACCGCATACGCAGTGGGCAACAGGAAGAACGTGACCAGCAGCGCGCTGACACTCCCCCCGATGATGCCGGCGGCCAGCGGCTGATACAAGGCGCCACCACTGCCCCAGCCGAAGACCAGCGGCAACACCCCGGTCACGGTGGTAATCGACGTCATGGCGATGGCCCGCAGACGCTGCTGACCGCCGCGAATGATGGCGTCGTCGATGCTGTGCCCCTCTTCGCGGAATCGGCGAATGGCGTCCAGCTTCACCACCGCTTCGTTGTCGGCCATGCCGATCATCACCACGATGCCGATCAAACTCACGGCGTTGAGCGACTGTCCCGTGAGCCACAGGAAGATCACCGCACCGGCACCGGCCAGCGGGACGGTGAGCATGACCACCAGCGGAATGGTGAAGCTGGCAAACTCACCGGCCAACACCAAAAACATGAGCAGGGCGGCCAACACGGCCACCAGCGTGAGTTCATTGCTGGTGCGCGCCCGCTCGGCGTCGGCGCCACCCACCTGCCACGACACCCCGGCGGGGAGCGTGAGCGCCGCCATGCGCGCCTGCACGTCGGTGGTGGCTTTGGCGGTGCCGCCGCTTTCCACCAGTCCCTCAACGATGGTGACCGGTCGCTGCCCCACGCGCACCACTTCCAACGGTGCCCGCGTGTCGCGCACCTGCACCAACTGCGCCAACGGCACGCCGCGCAGCGGGGTCATGAGCGCGGTTTCCAGCGCTTCGTTCCGCAGCCCGGCATAGCGCACCATGATGGGCGTGCGACGGTCGGTTTCGCGCAGCTCACTGGCACTCACCCCACCAAGGGCGCCGGCGAGCGCGCTCGCCACCTGTTGCGGCAGGATATTGCGTTCGGCCATGCGTGCGCGCTCCAGTGACACTTCCACCATGGGCTGTGTGGCGGCGAAGGCGTCGCGCACATCGGTGAGCGCGGGCACCGTGCGCATGGCCCGACGCACGGTGTCCGCCCACCGTTGTGATTCGATCAACGTGGGGGCCGAGAGTTCCACGCGCACCAATCGCCCTTCGCGCCCGATCAACGAACCGAACTCCGATTGGCCGGCCAGATCAATAGCCAGCGCCCCCGAGGCCAAGTCGGGGAGCCTCGCGCGCAGCTGCTGCGCAAAACCCGCCGCGTCGGCACTGGCCGGTACCGGCACAATGAGCTGAGCGGTGGCACTTGACCCCGGATCGGCGCCGGCCAGGATCTCTTCGTCGGTGGCCTTGCCTACGCGCGCGTAGATGCCGGTGGCCCCAAGCGACCGCGCCGCGCCTTCCACGCGCGCCACCTGCGCCGCCGTGGCCTGAATGCTGGTGCCTTCGGGGAGTTGGACCGCCGCCACCAGCACCCCTTCGTCCACGCGTGGCAGAATTTCCTTGGGCAACGTGTTGATGAGCAGCACCGTGACCGCCAGCAGCACGCCGGCCATGCCGAAAACCGATCGCGGATGCGACAGCGACCAGCGCATTCCGCCCTCGTACCAGGTGGTGAGGGTCCGTCCCCAGGCGTCAAGCGTGCGGGCCGCCGACGACGGTGTGGTGGGTGGTGCTACCGGTGCCGGGGCGGCGTTGGCCAACCGCCGGCGACCGACGATCATCACCGGCATGAGGGTGAGCGCCAACAGCAGCGACGCGGCCACGGTGGTTACCACACTCAAGCTCAAATCGCGGAACAACGCGGCGGCGAGTCCACGCACGAAGATGATGGGACCGAACACCAGCACGGTGGTGAGGGTCCCGGCGAACAGCGGCGCTGCCACTTCATCGGTGCCGGTCACCGCTGCCTCCAACAGCGACATCCCTTCTTCGCGCCGTCGCCCCACCGATTCGGCCACGACAATTGCGGTATCGACCAGCAGGCCGGTGCCCAATGCGAGACCACCTAAACTCAGCACGTTGATGGAGACATCGAGCGCCTGCAGCGCCACCAGTGCCATGAGCACCGACAGCGGCACGGTGACACCAATGGCCAGCGACAGCCGCCAGTCGCGCAGAAACAGAAAGATCACCAGCAGCGACAAGAGCCCGCCGGCCACAATCTCCTGCCCCAAATTCGAGAGCGCATCAACCACGAAGTCGGCCTGCGCGGCCACCACCGTCATCGACACGCCGGGAAACTCTTTCTCGAGCTCCGCAATGGCGTCGGTCATGCGACGGGTCACCGCCACCGTATTCGAGCCGGCGTCTTTGTAGACCACCATCCCGATGGCAGACGCGCCATCGAGACGCGTAAGCGTGAGCGGATCGGCCAACCCCAGCGACACGGTCCCCACATCACGCAACGTGATGCCGGCCCCCACGCGTCCGATCGGCGTATCGAGAATCTCCGCCGGGTTCCGGAACTCGGTGAGCGCCCGCACCGAGAAGCGGA
>CANHTA010000146.1 GCA_947463135.1 Gemmatimonadota bacterium | reverse complement strand
TGCCACGACTTCCAGCGTAAACTCGCGTTGCTGCGGCACGGCATTCCACGCCTGCACCGCGCGCCGCACCGACAGCGCGAGGTCAACGGTGGAAGGCTCGGCGGGCTCACTGAACACACGAACCTTCGCCCCGGTGGTCCATCGGTACAGCAGTCCACCGGTGAGTTGCGTGGGATCGTAGGCAAAGTCGGGCCGAGTCGCGGTTGGCTGGTCACATGCCCCTGCCAGCAACAGGGTTGCCAGCAGGATGCCGGTTGCCAGCGGATGCGCGAGGGGCCGCGACTTTTGCGGAAGGGAACGATCCATTGGTGAAAGCTGTCGGCGCCGTGGCCAAACAACCAGCGTTGACGCACGCCAGGTTGCGTGCGCGGGGCCGGGCGTGTGGCGCTTACTCCGCCGCGTACGACCGTAACAACCGCAGCATCCGTGAGTCCGATTCCGCCGGGGTATCGCCCTTCGGCGTTTCGATGATCTTCGGGATGTTTGCCATGCGCTCGTCGGTCATGATGCGCCGGAACACCGTTTCGCCGATGGTCCCTTCGGCGATCAGTTCATGACGATCGAGATGCGACGCGAGCTTGGCTTTCGAGTCGTTTAAGTGGAGGCAGCCCAGCGCCTCAAAGCCGATGACGTCGCCGAACCTCGCGAACACGCCGTCATAGTCGCCTACCAGATCATAGCCGGCGGCCCACACATGCGCGGTGTCGAGGCACACCCCCACGCGCGAGCGGAGCGGCGTGGGAATGCGCGAGAGGAGATCCGCCATTTCCTCAAATGTGGATCCCAGCACGGTGCCCTGACCTGCGGTGAGTTCCATGAGCAGGCGTGTGGGGCCACGCTCCGCTTCAAGGGCCGCGGTGATCCCCTCCGCGTTACGCGCAATCCCGCTCTGGCGATCGTCCATGTAATTGCCCGGATGCGAGACCAGCGCATCGAGCCCCAACACATGACACCGGCGTAATTCCGCACGGAAGCTCTCCAACGAGCGGGCTCTGAGCGTGTCGTCGGGTGAGGCCAGATTGATCAGGTACGAGTCATGGGCGCAGCTCCAGCGCACATGCGTCTCGCGCATGGCGTCACGGAAGCGCGCCACCTCCACGTCATCGATGTCCCGCTCAAGCCACCGGTTGGCCTGCTTGGTAAAGACTTGCGCCCCGGTGGCACTGATCTCGCGCGCACGGGCTGCCGCTTCCCACGTGCCGCCGGCAATCGACACGTGCGAACCAAGCGGGGCACGGTCTTTGGTCCAGTCGCCGGCATCCACCGTAACGGGGGCACTCAGTGAGGGGGCAGGAGGCGACGGCGCCTTGCGGGTGGTCGCGCGCGTGTTGGGGGCCGCAGCGGCGGCGTTCTTGGCAGGCATACCACAGTGTACCAGGGTGCGGCCCGCATCTCCACGTAGGGTGGATGGCGCTACGTGACAGGCGAACCGCCTGCTTGAAGCTGTAGGACAAGGCGTTTTCGAGCGTTCGCGTGCGCTTCAACGCGAGCGATGAGAAGCGCGGTGCGGGGAGCCACCGTGGGACAGCAATTTCAATCGGGGTGGGTCGACTATCCGTCGAGCATTCAGCGCGATCGCCGACCTCGCCAGCGCCTCGTGGCGGGCGGCGGCGTGACCGCCACCGCGCCGGTGTTCCTCGCGGGCGGCGCGGGTTCGGAGATGGGTGAGGATCTGGTCGATTACCGACGTCTGGGTGATGCAGGCGACTATCCGCATGGCGCCGTGGCCGGTGGGACACGCGAGCGGGATTCCGGACTGCGGCCACGTGAGCATGCCGGCGGCTTGGTCCTCGTCGAAGAGTTCGAGGCGTACGAAAAGCTGGAGCACGGCGCGGCAGAGCGCCTCCGTCAGTCGTGCGGTGTAGTTGGCGGGCGACAAGACGAAAGTGCCGATCATCCGGAAGCCGCCGTCGGTGAAGAGGGGGGGCGGATGCGGATCCCAGTTGGCCCGAGAGCCATGCGTCTGCAGGCAGGCCACGATGCCGACCGCGAGGACGCGCTCGCCCGTCAGCGTCCGGATGGCGGCCGTGACGGTGCGGGCGGCGACGCGGGCGATCTCGCCGAGCAGGCGGCGCCGATAGAGACAATAGGCCACCAAGATCGCGAATGAGATGGGTGTCGACCCCGCCAAGCTTGGCGAGTTTTATACCAACGCGAGCACGTGGGCGGCCGATGCCCTCGGGGCCGCGCTGGAAAGTCAGGGCGCGGCGCCCGCGCGCAAGGCCAGCTGACGCAGTTACATCGAGCGATGAAAAGCGTGGCGCAATCTCAGTGATCTCGCCACGCCTTTTTGCCTACCGTGGTCACCGCCGCTGCATATCCGTCACCGCACCGTTTACCACCGTCGCAAAGGTCACGATCCCCCCACGCGTTACCAGCAAGAGCTACCCCTCGCGCGCACTCTTGCGTTCGGGACGCCAGATGCGACTCAGCGCACTCGCGGTCACAATGGCCCCCAGGAGCGGCGCGTTTGGGCGCGCGGCCCTGACGCTGTTCCTTGCGGTGAACGTACTGCGAAGCGCACAGCGGGTCGCCGCACCGGCGCGTACCCGCCACAGCCGCGCCACGGTGTGTTCCCGTTGAATCGCGCGGAATGTTTGGGCCAAGAGGAATCTATTTAACGGGCACTCACTGCAGCTGCTTTCAATTGGTTGCGGTGAGTGTGCTCGTACGGATACGGAGGCCTTCATGATCGACACCCCTGCGACATTAACGACGGTACCGGAGATGGTCGCGCACTCGCCTTTGTCAGGCACTACTCGCGAATCCGCGATGGTGTTCGTCTGCGTTGGTGTCCACTCGGCACCCTCATCACGCCGTGCCCGCGCGAGATGCAGT
Source organism: Gemmatimonadota bacterium (assembly GCA_947463135.1). GTDB lineage: Bacteria > Gemmatimonadota > Gemmatimonadetes > Gemmatimonadales > Gemmatimonadaceae > Gemmatimonas. Next base: position 4,861 of record CANHTA010000146.1, on the reverse strand, counting down.
CGCAACGCTCAGGAGACAAGTCGGCTCGAGACAGGGTGCTCTTGACAGCGGTGCGCACCAGACCTATTGTAGGCGCGCTTTAGTCAATCCCACATTCATTTCGATTCCAGAGGGTCTATGTCTCTGAAGCTATTCAAGCTCGGGCTGGCGGCAGTCGCCTTCACCTCGATTGCGCTGACCAGTCCGGTACACGCGGGCGGTGGTGGTGGGTTCCCGAACTGGCAGGCTTGTGACGATTACATGTACCGTGCCTATCAGGAGTGCATCGGCATCTCTCATTCCCCTAGATCTGGCGTTACTTACGCCATGTGTCAGGACAGCTGGGAGTACACCTGTAACTACTGCGATTCTCGATACCCCATGTAAGTGGCTTCTACTCGTCGGCAGCAGCTCCGCTTCTAGTCCCAAGGTGCTTTACTGGAGCGGAGCCCGCTTGCCCGGCGCATGAGTTCCAACAGTGCTCGGTGCGGAAGGCGTGGCTCTTCGCATCTACCGATGTGTGCTGCCGATTTTCACGTCCGACCAGCAAGTGATGAAGCGATCGACGCTCCTTGATGCAGCAGGGAACATCTCACTCATTGTATTGTGCCTTGTGGCTGTGAGTCTTTGGCTGAAGAAGGCTCGTACTCCATTGGAGCAGCATACAAAACGAGCCGAAGACACATGGCACGCAGAGTGGCGGACGCTACTTTCGCGCGGTACTCTGATCGGTGAAGCTACAGCACCTGTGCAGCTGATTGAGCTCGGCGACTATCAGTGCCCGGGCTGCAAAGGGTTTCACAAGGTATGGTCAGCGGCAAGCAGTCGATTCGGACGCGCCGTGGCGCTGACGTACGTTCATTATCCGTTGGAGTACCACCGCTTTGCGTTCAAAGCTGCCACGGCTGCCGAGTGTGCGAAGCGGCAGGGGCGGTTCGCGGAGATGCACGAGGCTCTCTTTGCCGATCAAGACTCCATCGGGAAAAAGTCGTTCGAGAGTTTCGCGGATGATGTGAGCGTGCTCGATCTTGAGTCATTCCGTCAGTGTATGGCCACGACTGATACACTTCCGATCATTCGCGAGGGGATTGCGGTGGGTCGAGCGCTCAAGGTACCTGGCACTCCCACAATTTTCGTGAACGGACTGATGCTCGGAGGCCCTCTTTCAGAAGGGGAACTCTTCCTCCTGATCGAGAAAGTGCTTGCTGGAACCCCACCGCGCCGGCAGTAGTATCTCTGCTGATGGCGACCAGTCCGCTTGACGGGACATCTGATAACTCGCTCGCACTCCGCGCCATGCAGCGCGTGCAATATACTTGGCCTATGATGCTGACCACGCGCAGGAACTTTTGGGTACGCGCATTCATGTTGCTGCTCTGCGCCTGTGCAAAGCCAGAGTGGACCGAAGAAGTGCGGGCTACGACACCGATCGCCGACTGGTCATCGCGGATTGATACGCTCGCGGGTACGTACACGTTGCTCGCCTGCGCGAGCGAGTTCGCGGATTCGCTGTTGATCACGACCGATGCTGCAGAACGGTTGATTTGGCAGACCAATATGCGTCGGGGCACGCGAGTGTCGATCGCGCGAAGCGGCAACGGGCCTGGTGAGTACCAGGCCGTCGGATGTGCCGCTCGCGTCAGTCGCGACTCTGTCGCTTTGCTCAACCTGCAGCAGATGCGCATCCCGATCATCAGTGCGGTAACGGGGCGTGGACGCACCCACTCTATCGTATCGCACACGGAGTTCTCTGGGTCGCAACTGCTGAGCGCGCCGACCGTTCGCTACTCAGATACGATCGGGCACCTGTACGGCGCCCCGAGATATGCCCGACTGCGTACAAACGGCGTATCTGGACGTCGCGATCTAGCCACCCTTAGGGAACTGGATTCGATTCCTCTCGTGCGCTTCTCACTGCGAGACCAGCGCGCGGATACGATCTTCACACTCGACCGTGGCGTCCGTACGGCTTCCCCATTTCGAGATGCCGACGGCGTGAGGGCACGACCGATGGAGCTCGGCGGCTACGGCACCTTCAACGATTGGTTCGTCACTGCCGATGGCATTTTGATCGTCGCCGATGCCGTGAGATCATCGCTGTTGGTTCAGGATCTTTCGAAAGAGTTCTCGCCCCCACGCAAGTTTGTGTTACCGCACACGCCGGTCTCGGTCAAGCCGGAGCGTTGGAGTGCGCACGTACAGTGGGCCACACAGAGTTCCAGCGCCGTCACGCAAAAGCTCACGAGTCGAGTGTTCGCCAGCGCAGGTATGCCGGCGCCGAGTCTCGGCAAAACGCGCTACATCATCCCCGAAATGCCTCGCTTCCTGCCGGCGTTCAACTTTGGCGATGGAAAACGCCATATGCATGAAGCTGATGGCATGCTATGGTTGCCCGTTCACGTCGACGACGCCCCTGATTCCGAGTATTGGGACATCATCGACATCAAGGAGGGCAAGCGTGTAGGCACTCTGGCCCTTCCCGCACGTCACTACCTGGTCACCGTCACCTCGCGCGGAGCCTACGTACTTGCGGTCGACGATGATGACGTAGAGCGCATCCTGCTTCACCACCCAAAGTCGAGCATTGGTCCCGCGAACTGATAGACCAGGCCGCAGCAACATGCACCGATCGCGCAATCGCGTATCGTCTTTGGCATGCCGCGTGCTATCCGGTCTAGCGGCCATGGCTTGCTCGGCTGAGCCGTCTGTCAATGTGTGGCTGGAAAGCGGATCCGGACGCGATGCACTTCGGTTTGGAATCGGCACCGAGCATGGACGACGTGCCCCCGTTCAACTTCGTTCGATTCGCGTTGAGCAATGCACAACGGTGGATCAATCGAGATCACCACGAACACCAGCGGCAGTCATGTGGATGGCGGCGAACATGGATCGCGACGCGGCGCTGGACAGCACGTTCGTGTACGGCATCGCACCACAGGGCTTGGTCACGCGCCAAGGCCCGACGTTCCTCGCGAGAGGATGCTATCTCGTGTCGATCGTGGCGGCCACGGACACCGCCCGCGGTTGCTTCCTTGTGCACAACTCGGGCAGCGCGGAGCCGCTCGCGCTCGGAGCGCCCGGGTGCAGCATATCGGGCGGGCGTGGCGAGTGAGCGCGTTGGCGCCCGCACGGCCAGAGGTCGTGTAGCCTCTCTGAGCTCCAGCGGAATCAGGTGGCAGCTTCGGGTTTTTCGTATGTTTCCAACCAAACCAGAGGTTGGCGCGACGTTCGTGCAATTCATGTATGCTTTCCGCGTCGGTGTCTCGTCTCTGGGTTGGCATGAGCCCCGCACGCGACCACATATCTGCGTCTCATGCACAAGATCGGCGTCAGCACAGCGCGGTCGCCTGAACTTCTCTCCGCCCCGTCCAAGGCCAACAACAACAACTCCCGCGCGATCACCATGCGCGAGATCTCGTACCGCGCGCCGCGCCACACCTCGCGTCCTGTGGAAATCGGCGCCCAGCTCCCCACGAGCATCTAGGCCGCGTCGATGGGGGTTCGAAAGCCCGTCGGCTCCGGTCCGCGCCGCCTTCTAGCTCATGCCTGGCGCACGGTTGGCATGCCACCCGGAGTACCGCGTCGTGACGTGGCTGTTGTCGGGGAAATGGCGCAACTCTCGGACCAGGAACTCCAGCGGGTCGCCGGTCTCGGATCCCGCCGTCGGTGACGATGAAGTGCAGATGCGGATGCCAGTCAAACGTGGGCTGCGTATCATCGGGTCAGTAACAAGCCATGCCAGATCTCGACGAGGGACGAAGGAGACCGCAGATTTTTCCCGAGGCCAACGGCTTGGCGACCGACGTGTTTCATTGCCACATCGGTCGCGCGGGACTTTTCCTGCCGCCGCCCTAGCGTGGCCTGCGCAGCCAGGTGAGTGGATCCACGGATCGCCCCTGCGGCCGGAGCTCAAAGTGCAGATGCGGCGGCAAGTCCGGATCGATGGCCCCAACGGTGCCGATCATTTCCCCCTTGGGAATCTGTTGGCCCTTTCGCACCTCGATACGCGCCAGTGATCCGTACACGGAGTAGTCGCCACCGCCATGCTGGACAATGACGGTGGGCCCATAGGTTCGCATCTTATCCGCGTGCACCACTTCGCCGGCGGCGATGGCCTGAACCGCAGTGCCCACGCTTGCGCCAATCCCAATGCCGTTCCACCGCGTGGTTGTCCGGTTGGGATTAATCACGCGGCCGAAGCGGTACAGAATGCTCCCCACCACCGGCCATTCCAACTGTCCCCGGTCTACCGGGCGAAGGCTCGACACCGCCGCCGGGCGTGCATTCGGCGCCAGTTCGGCGCGGAGACGCACCGTTTCCCGTGAGGCGATCAGCCCGGCAATATCGGCTTCCGCGCGCGCCAGTTCCGTGAGGCGTTGTCGGGCGTCAGTCTCGCTCCGCTGGACTACAACGAGGTCGCGCTGGCTTTGCGATCCAAGCAGCGCCAGTCGCGCCACTTCCCGCGTCTTTTCCGCCCGGTTGCGCACGACGTCATCCTGTAATCGCACCAAGCGCACACGTTGGGACTCAATCTGGTCGCGCAATCCCTCAACCCGGCGGACCAACCCCTGATCGCGCAAGGTGAGCTCGTGCAGATACTTGTAGCGCGCCATCAATCCCGCAAACGACTGCGCCGACAGTAAGGCCTCCAGGTCGTACAGGCGACCGCGCTTATAAATCTCCACCAGACGCCGATGCAGCACGGATCGTTTGCGGACAAGCTCCTGTTCCGCGTTGGCCAATCCCTCGCCCGTTACCCGAACCTCGGCGTTGATGGTCTCAAGCTGCTGATCAAGCGCCCCCACTAATCGCGCCGTTGCTTGCCGCTGCGCGTCTAAATTGGAGAGCTCCTCCGTCAGCGTGCGGGCACGACGCTGAATCG
>CANHTA010000145.1 GCA_947463135.1 Gemmatimonadota bacterium | reverse complement strand
CCGCCTGTTGTGGCTCACCTTCATGGGCGCCTCGCGCATGAGTCATGAAGTGGAGCACCATGTGCATGAGTCCCCGATCTCCATGACGGGCGTGCTCATGCTGCTGGCGCTGCTGTCGGCGGGCGGCGGGTACATCGCCATTCCGCACTTCCTCGAGCCGCAGATTCCGCTACCCCCCATCGTGGAACGTCTCGAGCACTACGAGCACACGCTGCGATACGTCTCCATCGTGCTGGCCTTCAGCGGCCTTGGGCTCGCGGTGTTCATGTTCGGCGGTCCGGCATCACGCCCGGAACGCATCAAGCAGGCCCTGCTGCCGGTTCACCGGCTGCTGTCAGGCAAGTATTTCGTGGACGAACTGTACGATCGCGTGATCGTGAAGCCGCTGGCGTGGTTTTCCGACGTGGTGCTGCTGCGCGGCAGCGACCAGATGCTGCTGGATGGTTCACTTAACGGGTTGGCATTGCTGGCGCAGCGAACGGCGGGATTGCTGGGCCGTGCGCAAACCGGCAGCCTGCATTTGTATGCGCTGCTGGTGATGGTCGGCATCGTGGGCGCGTTGCTCTGGAGCTGGCGTCATGTCTGAGTTCACGATGGGACCGATGCTGCTGAATCTTGTGTTGTGGCTGCCAATGGCTGGCGTAGGGCTGGTGCTGCTGGCGGCGCGCGCGAACGACGGGTTGGCGCGTACCATCGCCGCCGCCACGATGACCGTACAACTCGCGCTGGCGACGGTGCTGTATCTGCAGTTTGATGGCACCGCCGCCGGGCTGCAGTTCGCCACGCAGCTGCCATGGATTGCCCAGTGGGGCGTGTCGTACCTCATCGGGCTGGATGGCTTCAACCTCCTGCTCGTGCTGCTAACGGCGTTCCTGGGGCCGATCGTGGTGCTGGGAGCGTGGACGTCCATCAAAAAGGATGTGCCGCTCTTTCATGTCATGGTGCTGCTGCTGCAGTTCGCCATGGTGGGCGCCCTCGTGGCGCAGGATCTCTTCCTGTTCTATCTGTTCTGGGAAGCGATGCTGATCCCGATGTTTCTGATCATCGGCATGTGGGGCGGTGCGCGGCGCGTGTACGCCACGCTCAAGTTCGTGCTGTACACCGCGTTCGGCAGCATTCTCATGCTGGCTGCGGTGATCTACCTCGTGCAGTCCATGCAGCAGAACAGCGGCGTCATGTCGTTTGCATTCGCCGATCTGTATCAGACGCAGTTGCCGCTGTCGGTGCAGACCATTCTGCTGGGCGCCTTCGCGCTGTCGTTCGCGATCAAGGTGCCAATGGTGCCGCTGCACACGTGGCTTCCCGACGCGCACGTGGAAGCGCCCACGGCGGGCTCGGTGATTCTGGCCGGTGTGCTGCTCAAGATGGGCACGTACGGGTTCATGAAGCTTGGCTTCCCGCTCTTCCCCGACGCCGCGCGCGCCTTCACCCCGCTCCTGATGACGCTGTCGGTCATCAGCATCGTGTACGGCGCCTGTCTCGCGCTGGTGCAGACCGACATCAAGAAGATCATCGCCTATTCGTCGATCAGTCACCTGGGCTACGTGATGCTGGGGCTGCTCAGTCTCGAACTGGTGGGCATCCAGGGCGCGATCATCCAGATGGTGAGCCACGGACTGGTAGCGGCCGGCCTGTTCCTGCTGGTGGGGATGATCTACGATCGCTGCCACACGCGCGAGCTCGCGGCGTATGGCGGTCTGGCCCGCCTGCTGCCGGTGTACTCGGTGTTCTTCATGATCTTCACGCTGGCCTCGGTGGGACTGCCCACCACCAGCGGCTTCACCGGTGAGTTCCTCGCCCTCATGGGCGCCTTCACGGCCGCATGGCCGGCCCATCTCGATGGCAACAACCTGCCGCTGGTGCTCGCGTCGGTGGCGGTGTCGGGCGTGGTGCTGGGCGCCATGTACATGCTGCGCTTCGCCCTCACGTTCCTGTTCGGCGCCGTGAAGGCGCCGCACCATGCGCCGGACCATCCGTTGCTCGATCTGTCGCTGCGTGAGAAGAGCATCCTTGGGCTGCTCACCATCGCCGTGTTCGCGCTCGGGCTCTTCCCGAACGGCGCCTTGCAGAAAACCGAGCTGGCGGCCAAGTCGTACCAGTCGCTGGTCACCACGTCGCGGGCATCTGACGCGCTGTCGGCTGCCATGGAGGTGACGCCGTGAATGCCACGATGAATGCACAGGACGCGCTGATGGCGATGCTCCCCGAGCATCTCCTGCTGGGCGGCATGGTGGTCTTGATTGTGATGGAGGTGCTGGGACGCGGGTCGCGATCGGCGTTGTGGGTGGCGCTGGGCGCGGTGGTGGCGTCGTCGGCAGCGGCCTTCTGGCTGTCGAATGCGCAGTACACCGCGGCTCCGTTCGCCGGGCAGTTCTCGGTCACGCCGGCCGTGTTGATGGCCAAGGGCGCGTTGCTGGCGTTGGCGGTGCCGGTGCTGCTGATGTCGCGCACCGAGTTCAGCGACGGCGAGTTTTCCATCCTGCTGCTGTCGTCACTGTACGGACTGTGCCTGTTGCCGTCGTCGGACAGCTTCCTGGTGATGTTCCTGGGGCTGGAGCTGATGGCCATGCCGGTGTACGCGCTGGTGCTGCTGGCGTTCCGTCGGCCCCAAAGCGCCGAGTCGGCGTTCAAGTACCTCGTGCTCAGCGGTGCGGCGTCGGCCACGTTCCTCATGGGCGTATCGCTGCTGTACGGCGCCACGGGCTCCATGAGCGTGGATGCCTTCGGCCCGGCGTTGGCCTCGGGCGACGTCATGACGCGCACGGCGGTGGTGCTGGTGCTGCTGGCGCTGTTCCTCAAGGCCGCCGTGGTGCCGTTCCACGCGTGGGCGCCCGACACCTATGAAGGGGCGAGCATCCCGGTGACGGCGTACATGGCTACGCTCACCAAGGGCGCGGTGCTGTTGGCCGCGGTGCGCCTGTTCAGCGGCGCGAATGTGTCCGGGGCGCTGGCCGAACTGCTCATGGTGCTGCCGCTGGTGTCGATTGTGTGGGGCAATCTGGCCGCGATCAAACAACAGAGTTTCCGCCGCATGATCGCGTATTCATCCATCGCGCACGCGGGCTACCTGTTTTACGCCTTCCTCGGCAACGCCGACGGGCGCATGCAGGCGGTGCTCTTCTACGTGGTCACATACTCGGTGGTGAACCTGCTGGCGTTTGCCGTGATGCCGCAGCATACCGACGACGAGCAGCGCGATTCACTCGACGCGCTCAAGGGGCTGTACCATCGGAATCCGTTCGCGGCGGTGATGATAGCCGTGGCGATGTTGTCACTGGCCGGCCTCCCGCCGTTTCCGGGGTTTGCGGCCAAGTTCCTGATCTTCAAGAACGTCATGGCGGCGGGCTACACCACGTACGCTGTGCTTGGTCTCGTGGGATCGTACCTTGGCATCTACTTCTACCTGCGTGTGATCCAGCTGTTGTTTATGACCGCTGGAAACGCGACACCACGTGAGCAACGCGCTGATGGCATGGCGCATATGGCAGGGGTGCTCTGTCTGGTGGGCACGCTGGTACTGGCCGTGCTACCGGGGTGGGTACTGGGTCGGATCTAAACGTGCGCGGCGTTGCGCGGCGCTGTCGCTGACAATGACATCAAACACACTGCCCATCACGACGGTGTGTTCCGGGACGACGCCGACCTTCGCCCGTGTTGGACGCGGGCTGCTCCCGCCAACGCGACGTTCCGCATTGGACAGATTGTAGGTGCCCTGCGGTCCGGTGTAGTTGCCAGACACATACTGCGGCAGACTGATCCAGCCGGAGTCGCGCAGGAATGCGCGCTCCACCGTGTTGAGATCATGTATATCATTCCCATCGTTCCAGATGGGCACACCAAGGCCCCAGTAGGTGCTGGAGAACAGATGATTCACCGAATCATCCGCCTTCATGGCGATGATGAGGGGATAGCGGCCCGGTGCACGCGGCGTGGGAACCACAAAGCGTACCGTCTGCCACCCGTTTAAAACCGGACGCGGGAGCCCGGCAAGCCGCACCACGGAGGACTCGCGGGGAAGCCACACCGGGCCGGCGCCCACCACGTAGTTCGCCGTGGTATTCGTCGTCGTGTACTCGAAGGTGAGCGTGATGTCGAGCGAATCCTCCCCGGGGGAGAGATACACCAGCTGATCGCGTCCCACCGGGCGACCGTTACTCACCGCGCGAACCACGCGAAACTGATCCTTCACGCCGGGCCGCGTGAGCCCCCACACCTCCGCCTCCGCGCTGCGCACCCACCACGGCCCGCGAAAGATCATCGTTGGTGCAACACGCGGCTGTTCATCGGGCTCGGCATTGGGTTGCAAGGACAGTCGTTCAAACTGCACGCGGCCGCTGTCGGTACGCCGCAGCGTGTCACCGTGAATGATCAATTGCCGACTCTCCACACGCACCGGTATGGACCAGTTGGGACGAAGGCGTCCAAATCCATCAACAACCGCCACCCGCGGCTGCACCTGTAATCCCACGTCTCCCGGCTGAGGCCCTCCTGCCATGAGCGTGGACTCTACCACCAGTCGCGGCTGCCACAGGACGAGTAACGCCCCCAGCGCCGAGAGCGCGGTGGCCGCCAGTGCGCCGAGCCCCAGCAGTGCCGCTGTGGAACGTCGCGCCACCAGGCCCATGGCCCGATACAAGGGACGCGTCCACGTGGGCCGCCCAGCCACCTCCGCCGCATGCTGCGCCAGCGGACGCCCATAGAGACCAAGCGCACGCGGAACCTCCCGCTGCGCCAGGTAGCGTACCACTGCCACCGCCACATCGAAGGCATCATGGACGCCAGCCAAACGCAACAGGTGCTCACTGGCCGGCAGCAGCGCCGCGCCGTCGGTTGGCAACGCGCCCACCAGCGACAGCAGGATGCGCGGGAGCTCCACCGAGGACACCGGCGTGCCTTCCGCATCGATATCGGCGCACACCCACGCGCCATGGCGGGCCACGATCAATCCATTTCGCTCAAGCTCCTGCGCCGCCGGGCGCCAGAGCGCCTCCGCCGTTTCCGGCCAACACTCCGCTGCCAGCGCGAGCAAGGTCTCCTCCGCCAGTGGGCGGCGCCACAGCTGCAGCATGGCGTAGAGCGCCCTCGCAACGGCCGATACGGGCCCATACCCCTCCCCCGCGGCATGCTCCACGTCTTCGGCAATCTGCACCGGTTCAGCCGCTTGCCACGCGTGGGCCCGCACGGTGAGCGCTCCGCGCACCCCCAGCACTTGCAGCGTCTGTAGCACCCGGCCCGGGATCCCGCGCGACGCGGTACGTAACGTCCGCACCAAGGTGTCAGCCCAACCGGACGCCGGCAGGAGCGCGACCTCGGCAAGGAGCGTCCGCAGGGCGTCCGCATCAAGCGGGGGGAGCGGCACCACGGTCCAGCCAAGCCCGTCGTCCGCGCGACGGCTGGCCGTGACCTCCAACAGGGCCGCGGGCGGGGCTACGCGCACCGCGCACCAGATCCGCCACGACCACTCATCAGCGTGCTGTGCGTCGTCCAGTAGCAGCACCGTTGGCCGCTCCTCCGCCACCGCCTGCAGAAGATCGCGCACCGCCCCCGTTGTCGCGGCCAGCGCCAATGGACCCTCCCACGGCTTCACCCCCGGAAAGCGCGGCTGCAAATCGGGGGTGAGCCGAACCAGTATCGCGGCGGCGTCTGCGGTAATCCCGGCCGCCCCGCTGAGGAGGCCCAGCGCACGGACGACGGCCGTGAGCATGGCGCCCGGGACCTCGTGCATTTCGGCGTCCAGCGTAATCCGCACTTTGCGCACGGCGTAGCTCTGCAGCCGCGCTTCGAACTCATCCAGAAGGCGCGTTTTCCCCATCCCCGCCGCTCCTGTGACCAACACGCGCTGCGGGGCCTGCTGCCGCGCGCGCGCGAGGGCGCGGAAGATGATCGCCAGCTCCTCGTCGCGGCCAATCAGCCGTTCGCCCGGACGGCTCCCCAGTGCCCCCTCCGCCGCCGCGGCCTGCTCCCGCAACCGGCGCTCAAGGCGCTGAAGCGACGCCGTCATCGCGCCCCCTTCTTCGTCCGCCGCCACATACCGGGCCAGCACCGTGCGCGCCGCCACGAAGTCACCCTGCGCGCAACAGGCCTCCACGTGCGCCCGCATCAGTGGCTCATGCGACGAGCCCAACGCCTCGGCGGCCTGCGCGATGGCACACACCGCTGCGTGATCGCCCGCAGTGAGGGCCTCGTTCACTTCGCGCTCCGCCAGCGCCTCGAATTCCGTCAGCAGTGCGCGACGCTCCCCCAAAACCCAACGCTCCAGCCGCGAGCCGCCCGCGTGCTCCGCCCCACTCGCCCATGGCCCGTGCATCAGGGCACACGCCTGCGCCCAATCCCCCGCTCGCACCGCCTGCCGGAACCGCGGCGCATCCAGTGGACAAGCGCCCTCAGCAAGCCACAGCCAATCCCCCGAGGACACCAACGCCTCCGGTCCTACCCACCGACGCAGCGTTGTGAGCGCCTGGCGCAACGACTTCCGTGCATTCAGCGGCGGATCGTCCGGCCAGAACAGTTCGGCCAGCTCTTCGCGCAGATATCGGCGCCCCGCCACGTGGGCGAGCCAGAGCAACAGCACCAGCGGCTTGCCGCCCCGCTGCAGCACGGTACCATCGGGCGCTTCCAACCACGGGACCCCGAACTCCCGCAGTCGCACCACCATCGTTGGCTCAGTTGGCATCGTCATAAATGGAAACATCAACATTCAGCAGGACACGTCACCGACGTCATCAACACCAGCACAAAAGTGCTACGCCATACCGCGCATCGCAACCCGATGTGATGTCGGCTCGCGCGCCCTCAACCGTATATCGGCACGCCGATTGCCTCTGTGAGCAGCACCCGATGTTCATTCTCCCTACACACGAGGTTCGCTGCAATGCTGAACAAAGTGATGGTCGCCTTTGCTGCGGTTGTGATTGGATCACAATCCGCCGCGGCCCAATCCCCGCAGGTCGTTGACATTGAGCTGTCGCTGCTCGTTGATGTGTCTGGAAGTATCTCCAGCGCCGAGTTCGATCTGCAGAAAACCGGCTATGTCAACGTGTTCAACAAGCAGACCTTCTGGGACGCCTTTGCCGCCAGCAATCGTTCGTTGGCCGTTCAGTACACCGAATGGTCCGGCGCGACGCAACAGAGCAGCACGAACTGGTATCAGATCACCAACTATGCAACGGCACAGACCTTTGCACAGGCCATCAGCAACAAAGGGCGGGCATTCTCCGGCCAGACCGCACCCGGCAACGCGATCAACTATGGGATCGGCCAGCTGAACAACAACGCGTATTTAGGAACCACGCGCCTTATCGACATCTCGTCCGACGGATGTCAGAACGATGGCAGCAGTACGTCGGCGGCGCGCAACGCGGCGGTGGCAGCCAATATCACCATTAACGTGGTTACGATCGGCACAGAGAACAGCGACTGTGGCGGACTCTCGCTGGCCAACTGGTACGATGCCAACGCGAAGACGGCCAACGGCTTCAGCCGTTCCGCCAGTAATTTCAGCACCTTTGGTGCGGCCATTGAAGACAAGATCGGCACGGAGATCGGCGTGGTTCCCGAGCCGTCCTCCATGGCGTTGCTCTCCTTCGGTATGCTGGGCCTCCTTGCCGCGCATCGTCGCCGGAACACCGTCGCCTAATCGCGGGCAGGCAGGAGCAACACACGGGCGGCCAGTACGTACTGGCCGCCCGTGTGTCATCATCGCGCGGTGCAACAGCTGCGTACGCTGTTGCACCAGAAACGAAAACAGCGCCTCAGCCACCAGTGCCGAACTGGCGTGTGTACTTCAGAAACACCGAGCGCTGCTGCGGG
>CANHTA010000144.1 GCA_947463135.1 Gemmatimonadota bacterium | reverse complement strand
GGCTCTCGACCCCGTCGTGAGGAACGCGGTTCGGTCCCGGATTCCGACATGAGTACACCTTCGACCTTGTAGCGCCGCATCACGTCGTACGACCTGCCGGTGCGCGAGGTCCTGCCCGAGTTCGCCGCGCCTGAACGGGCTCCGATCACGCTCCGCATGCTGATGCATCACCCCTCGGGGCTCGCGGCGGGGCCCAGTACAGAGCGCCTGATTATGTTGCCTGGATGTTCAGGCACCTTTGGTTATTGGCTGTCCCGGTGGCACTTGCCTTCGCCGCCGTACCCCTCGCTGCCCAGCCGTCGCTTCACGCCCAGTGGGCTACAGCGCCGATCACGATCGATGGCAAGCTCGATGAGCCGGTGTGGCGAACCGGAACCCCGGCCACGGGCTTCGTGCAGCGCACCCCGCAGAACGGCCGTCCCGCCTCGCAGAAGAGCGAAGTGCGGATCGCCTACGATGCCAACGCGCTGTATGTCGGCGTGCGCAATTTCGACACGGCGCCCGACAGTATCGCACAACAGCTGGGGCGCCGCGACGCCGAAGACGTGTACGCCGACTGGTTCTACGTGGGCTTCGACAGCTACGGCGACAAGCGCACGGCGTTCGTGTTCGGTGTCAATCCGCGCGGTGTGCTCAGCGACGGTTACGTCACGAACGACGACGGCGACAACTTCGACGCCACGTGGGATGCGGTGTGGAACGTGGTGGCGCGCATCGACAGTATCGGATGGACGGCAGAGTTTCGCATCCCGCTTTCGCAGCTGCGCTACGATGTTGCGAACGGCCGCGGCGCGGTGCGGCCGTGGGGGGTGAACTTCGGGCGTGAAATCGCCCGTCACGGTGAGGAAGCCTACTGGGCGCCCACCCCCGCCGACGCCCCCGGCTTTGTCTCGCGCTTCGGTACCCTCACCGGTCTCGATTCATTGCAGCCGCCGTCGCGTACGGAGCTCATTCCCTATGTGCGCACGCAGCTCGAAAGTCAGCCGCTGCGTGCACGGAATGCGTTCGTGCCAGGGCAGAAGTTGGTCGGTGCGGTGGGTGGTGACGCGCGATTCAAGCTGCCGCAGTCGCTCACGCTCACGGCCACCATAAACCCCGACTTCGGGCAAGTGGAAGCCGATCCGGCGGTGGTCAATCTCACGGCGTTCGAGGTGTTCTTTCCGGAGCGTCGTCCGTTCTTTCTCGAAAACGCCGACGGGTTCGCGTTCGGCAACACGCGAACGCTCAACGACAACGACCCCCCGCGTTTCTTCTACAGCCGCCGCGTGGGTCGGGCCCCGCAGCGTCGCCCGACCGGCGACAGTCTGCAGGCGACCCGCATCACCACCCAGACGCCCATCCTCGGCGCGCTCAAGTTGAGCGGTACGACTCCGAGCGGTTGGCAGGTGGGCGTACTCAATGCGGTCACGGCGCACGAACATGCCGATGTGCAGCTCAACAACGGCCGCGTGCTGCGTGAACCGGTAGAGCCCCGCGCCAACTATCATGTGTCGCGGCTGCGTCGTCTGCTACGCGGCGGCAATACGGGGGTGGGGGGATTCCTCGCCGACACGCGTCGTGACTTGAGCGACACGGTGCTTGCGTCGCGTCTGCCGAGTGCCGCCACGGTGGCCGGGCTCGACTGGGAGCACGCGTGGAACAACCGCACGTATGCCGTGAGCGGTGTGTTCAGTGGCAGTCGTGTGGCGGGGAGCGAAACGGTGATGCGACGCTTGCAGACGGCCAATTACCGCAGCTGGCAACGCCCCGATGCCGATCATCTCGAGTTCGACCTCAACCGCACCTCACTGAGCGGCCACTTCGTCGCGCTCTCCTTTGCCAAGTTGGCCGGCCAGCGCGTCCTCGGCAGCGTGACCTACGAAGAAACGAGCCCCGGGTTCGAATCGAACGATCTCGGGTTTCAGACGCGCTCCGATACGCGATCTGTTTCGAGTGCGTTGACATTCCGGAATCCGTTCTTGAACCGCTGGTCGCGTGAATGGGGTGCCAGTGTGTACCAGACGGTCGGCTTCAACTTCGCCGGCGATCGCAACGAAACGCGCACGAGTCTCCTGGCGAATACGACGCTGCTCAACTTCTGGGAGCTCAGCTACCGGTTGTCGTACTCGCCGGAAACGCTGAACGACCGATTGCTGCGTGGTGGCCCCCTGGCGCTGCGCCCCACGGAAACGCTGCACTCGCTCGAGCTGTCCACCGATGGGCGCAAGTCGATCATCTTCAACGTGGAAGCCCAGCGCACGACCGATCGCAGCGGGCGTGATGTGCACTCGGTGGAACTGGAGGTCGACTGGCGTCCACTGCCGCAGGCGCGCATCCGGCTCGGTCCATCCTATCAGGGTGGCATCACCACGGGGCAGTACATCCAGACCGTCACCGATCCACTGGCCGTGACAACGTATGGACGCCGGTACGTCTTCGCCGATGTGCGCCAGCGTGAAGCCCGCCTCGATGCGCGGGTCGACTGGACCTTCTCTCCGTGGCTGTCGCTGCAGCTCTTCCTGCAGCCGTTCGCATCGGCCGGCGAGTTCTCGCGCTTCAAAGAGTACACGACGCCCCGCACCTTCGCGTTCGCCGAGTATGGCCGCGATCGCGGACGGGTGAGCGCCACCACGGGTGGTCTCACGGTGGATCCGGACGGCAGCGGGGCAGCGCGCCCGTTTTTCGTGCCGACGCAGGATTTCACCGTGCGCGCCCTACGCGGCAATGCGGTGCTGCGCTGGGAATACCAGCCGGGGTCGTCGCTCTTCTTTGTGTGGTCCCAGCAGCGTGAGACGGGCTTCGACACGGCGGATTTCGGCGTGGCGAACCAGGTGGGCCGCGCCTTCGCCGACCCGGGGCGCCATGTGTTTCTCATCAAGTTCGCCCGGTGGATTGGCCGGTAAGACGGACCGCCGACAGCACCGCTCCCCCACGGTATTTTGTACACTTACCGTACGGTTGTTTGCAATTTTTTAATACGGCACTTTGCAATGAATTATCAGCGGTTTTTGTAATAAGTAGCGGCCTGCGGCGCCAATGCTCTCGATGATACCCAGCTCCACCGCGATCACCTTCACAAGGGTGCCCGCACGGTCCAGCCAGACGCCATCTGCGCGCCGGCAGTACGGAGAGAGTCGGAGGTCATGACGAAGTCGGTTGGAAAAAGATGCGTCCAAACTACTGCTCGGGCTCGCGCACGACACGGCACGCCTGACCAAAGCGTTTCAACGCGCCGTGCTCCGGCGCTTCGTGCGCCTTGAGCTGTTGGGTAACGCGCAGGCCCTCGGCATGGTCACCTGGGCACACGCGGGATTCCGCGTGCACACGGCCGTCAGAGAGGGCCCCTTTCGGTGCCCGAGGCAACGCTGCCGAAGGACACGTTCACCTTCACGGTGCCGAAGCCCGTGAAGCTGTCGACGAAGCTCCCGGGGCAGTAGCGCTTACCATATCGACGCAGGATCGATCTCGACGCGCTGTTGCAGCAGACGAACGTCCTCCGGACACGGCGGGTATCACGCACAGCGCTGCTCTGCCGGATTCCATACCGCGCCAAAGAGTCGCGTTGCAAATAAGCCGAGAAGCGCGTGCCTGATCCGTCCCCGCTTGTCGACGCAAAGCACCAAGGGAACCGCGCGAACAGCTAGACCAGGGATCTGCACAAGCTGGTGCGGAGCGGCGATTCTCGCGTCGCCCCAGTAATCTTCCGTCGATGCAGAAGTTTCCATGGACAGAGTAATGATCTTCGACGCGTCGACCTGTGCAAACAGGTCGCGAAGAGCCTCTCGCTGTGCGGCACAGTAGGGACAGCCGGTCGACATTACGTATACCATACGATCGGTCTGTCCACCGAGCTCCAATGTGTCGACGCCGCCATGGTTGCCGGAGCTCACGACAATGCGTGACACCTTAGTGCCCTCCAGAGCGCTCATGCGCCGAAAGGTCTGCTTGCTTCTCACAATGGCTGGGTTCGTCCACACGGCGAGTGCACCGTGTGTCATCGCCACGGCGATGACCGAGTAGACCTTATCGGCTCGAGTCATTCAGACGCCAACTGGAGATCACGGCGCCGCTCGCAGTCACCCGAAGGGCTACGAGACCAGCACTGTCAAACGAGACCCAGCTCATTTTCGACGGGGTCTTCCACGTCTTCAAGTACGTTCCATCGCTGACGGCGTACGCGTCGATGTAGCGGCCTCGGCTCTCGCCGATCCCGATGGTCGCCACGAAAACAGCGTCTCCGCGAACACCGGCGCTGATACTGGAGAGGGAAGATGCACGCAGCGAGTCCTCAGGCACTTTCACCTGCGTCGATCGTGTCCATCGGAGGACACCATCAGAAAACAACGCCAAGCCATTCGAGGTTTGGCCGGCGTATGCGCAGAGCTTGCGGCCGTCACCACCGAAAACGCCCTGATTGGTACGAACCAGCTCGGTTAGTAATGCTCCCGCATCGGGGCTCATCGGAGAGCTCATGGGAGCCTCAGAAGACCACGGGACCTTCGATGCTTCGATTCGACGCCCATCCGCCGCCACAAGAACAATGGGTCGGCCGAGGCTCAGCTGAAATACAAGCATGCGGCGATCCTGCATCATGCAGGAAGAGCGCACCGACGCGATCTCGGTGTTCGACGACTCACGAACGAAATGGCCGTCACTGTCAAGCCACACGACTTTGCCGTTTGCGCCATCGATGACGTAGATCGCGCCATCGGGATCGACGCCGATATCGGAGGGGTCTTTGATCTCGGTGGGTCCGCTCCCGTTCTTCGCGTAGGTCCACGCGTGCCTCCCCGTCGACCGATCGAAGCCGACCACGCGACGTACTCCCATATCGAGAACCGCGACGATTCTCGCCGTGCTTGCAATTTTTGCAGGCGCAGTGAGCAGCGTGTCCGTGTCCTCAAAGCGCGACTCCCAGATGACGGAGATCGCATTGGGAACCACCCACCTTGCTCCGTCCTTGTACCCATCGGACTTGGAGGAGCAACTGATGACCAGCGTCGCCAACGCTAGCGCAGGCAAAGCGCTGAGCGCTCTCATTCGGCGTGGATCACCGTACGAAACTTGCAGCCGAACGAACAGAGCCAAGTTCCGTCCGGCAGTTGCTTGCAGGAGGCTGGAGTGCACGTACAGGTGGAGTTTCCGTAGTTGCCGCACATATGCACGGAGCTACTCAGCTCTGGGAGTACGATCTGTACACAGCACTTGACAGAAAACTTCTCCCGGCTTGGATCGCTCGCAGCTGCCCGGGAGGACCTCGCATGTGTTGGCGCAGATCACGCTTCCCGAGCCGCACGACGGTCCATCACCCGCTGCGTGGGCGGCGCGGACCGCGAGACACAGCGCTGCGAATGCGACGGTTGCCAACAATCGATGCATAGACCCCTCCTCCGAATAAAAAGGACCGAGCGTTCCAACTGACCCTCACCTGCCCTGACATCGTCCCAATCGAGACAACAAAGAGTAAAAAGGGGGGGGAGAGTCGGCGTCAATAGGCATGCCAGCTCACACCGCAGAGAGCTGTTCAGGCAGTTCTTGAGGCGGGCGCGACCTCGCCGTCGGCATCGCCGCCTGTTTGCAGACGCATGGCTCCGGCGCCATCTGCGCGCCGGCAATACGGAGAGAGTCGGAGATCATGTCGAAGTCGGTTGGAATAGAAGACGCCGAACTACCGATCGGGCTCGTGCATCCGCGCCACCATCCCCGCGCCCGTGAGCGGATCGCGTTCGAGACGCAGCTCAATGAAGGTGGTGGTGAACGGATGAAAGAGACGCACGGCTCCCCCCGGCAACACGCTCGATAAATCCAGCGTGCCGTACCACGTGCCGGCGCGGTTCGGGGCCTCGACGACAGCGGAGTCACCAGCGCCGTCCACCATCGCACCGGTATACAGCACGCGCTGGGTGCCCGTGCTGGCGTAGAGCTGCGCGGCGAGATGACGCGGACGTCCACGCAGCAGCTCTGCCTGTTTCAACTGGGAAAGATTCACGTGAAAGCTACGATAGCTGGCATCGCCGCTATACACATGCACGTCCTGCGTGAACGGAGTAAGCGTGGGGCCGTTACGCACCCCCAGCTGTAAATTCCAATCGGCAACACCATCACCGCGCTCGTCCACCGCACGCACAATGAATTGCTGCCAGGGCACCATGGTGCCACGCGCGTCGGCCACCGCAGCATCAGCCTGTGCAACCCACGCATCGTAGAGTGGGCGCGACGTCACCCGCAGCGCGTCAATCACCATCTGCTGCAGCGCAACAGGTGGGTTGGACAGTATGCTCCCGTGATCCGTATTCGCGATGGGATACATGGGCACATCATCCTGTGTCCAATCCAGCACCTGCACGCGGTCCGCTTCAGCGCAGTCGGCGGTGAGATCAAGCACCAGCTTGCGGCTGTTGAGCGCGCACCCTGCCCACCGCACGGCGCCATCGGTACCGGCGCTGTTGGCGATGGCGCTGAGCCCACGATAGCCGCGGGCACCGCAAAACACAAAGACATACGGCGTGGCACGACGCGTATCGTAGAAGCATTCGGTGCCGAAGAGATCCGCGTGTGCCAGATCCCAGCTGAAGCGGCTCCCCAGCTCGAGCGCGTCAAGCACCTGATCGCCCGCCTCCAGAAAATCCGGACCAAAGCCCTTGCGCCCGCGCACCAGCGCGCCGAGAAAGCTGCGTCCCTTATGCGCCAGCGGAGAGCCGAAGGTGGCCGGGGCCAGCGCAATGAGATGCTTCAAACGGGCGCGGCGCGGTGCCGACATACCGCGCTGCGTGAGCCAGGCGCGCAACACCAACATGCCCGTGGAGTGCACCATCACATCAAAGGGTTCCCCGTTGGCAAGCCCTTCCTGCTTCCGCAGCAGTTTGTCAAACCCTTCGGCGATATCGCGCACCGACACTTCGTTGCTGAGCGACTCATAGCTCACCGTGAACAACTGGTCAGCACGCCACCCGGCGGCCTGCAACACCGAGCGCCACCGGTTGAACGCGTGGCCGTCGGCGCTGTAGCCGTGCAGCAAGATGAGCGGACGGGTGGCCACCGCGAGAGGCTAGCGCGTACGGGACAGGAGCCACGGCACGGCGCGACGCACCCCGCCGCCCACCACCAACAGGTGCCCCTCATGCCGGAACAGTTCGTACACCGCACCGGGCGTGGCGGTGGCAGCCGCTTCCACTCGTGCCGCGGGAATAATGCCGTCCAGCTCAGCCCCGATGAACAGCGAGGGTGGCGCGTTGGCCACGGTAATGGCGCTGCCTCCCGCAATCATCGCCACCGCAGCAATCTGCGCCGGCCGCTGTTGCGCCAATCGCGCCGCCGCCCCGGCCCCCATCGAGTGACCAATCAGGTACACCCGCGAGCTATCAATGCGGAATTCGTTGCGCAACAACGTCATCAGCGCATCGAAATGCTCGGGCGTGGCGCCAAACACGTCCGTTTTGGGCGACACCAGAATCAGCCGCTGCTCGGCCGCCAGCTTCACTGCAATCCCCGCCCCGTACGCATCCACAAACATGTTTTCGTCGCCGCCGGCGCCGTGCAGCACCAGCAGCACCCCCACCGGTCGGCGCAGGTTGGCCGACGAAGGAACAACCACACGCATCGGCACCAGGGCGTTCTTCGCGCCGCGATACACCCGCCAGTAATCGCCCACCAACCCGACGTACGGATCGCGGCCGCGCTCCAGCACACTCACTTCACGCGCCAAATCGCGCGACAACTTCACCGGATCGTTCAGGAACTCCGCACTCCGCTCAGGCGACGGCACATCAACCAGCAGCTTGGCACGCTCGCGCGTTGAGAGCAGCGCCTGCGCCAGCGGCCCCGTGCTGTCCACCACGGCCAGCCGCGCGAGAAACTCGTTGCGTGCCGCACTCACCGGCGCACCGTTGAGCACACGCGGTCCCACCGGTGGCGCAGCCG
>CANHTA010000143.1 GCA_947463135.1 Gemmatimonadota bacterium | reverse complement strand
TGTTGCGCGACCGCAGGACAATCCCATTTTGTCCCACCGCATAGCTGCTGCCGGCGCCGTCATCCCAAAGCCCAAGGATCGTCACGTCGGAGAAGCCGGGACGGGCGCTCCGCCATTGGGTGATCCCGGGTGACACCGCGCTGACGCCGACCTGGACCAGCGCAGTGTGTGTGCCTGCGGTAACCGTGATGCGCGCCGAACCCGGCGCGACGGCACGGATGAGCCCAGAGGCGTCCACCGTGGCGGTGGCGGGCGCATCGCTCCGCCACGTCAACGACGGAGCGGTCACGATCAGTCCCGCGCTGTCGCGCGCTTCCACGGACACGCGTCGTTCCTGCCCGGCTTGCAGATACAGCGACGCGGGTAACACCACCACGCTGCTGATGGTTGGACCCGACGGGGGCAGCGGCGGGGCCGTGGTCGGTCCGCCGTCGCGGCAGGCGATGAACGCGAGGCCAACCGCACCGCGCACGGCCAGCCGAATGACGCGAGCGAGGCGCTGATGCGGCACCCCGGGCGTCAGGGGAGACACGCGAGCGCCGTGCGCGAGATGATCCATAGTACTCGGACGCTATCCAACCATGCGGTGCGGGCGCAATGGTTCAACGATAGCTTTCGAACAGCATCGAACGCTTCAACGCGGTTTCGGCGTTATACCCTCGCCGTCGCGGTCATCCGCTGTTTCCCCGTACGTCATCTCACTCTCCCCATCATGAGGCATCACGCGTGACGTGCGAACAGATGACACCGTCCACCGCGGTCGTACCGAAACCCATCCGCGCACGTGGCCGCACCGGTGCCGTGCGCGGCGCGATGTTCCTGGCTGCGGCGTTGCTCATCGCCTGCGGCGACGGCTCGCCCGCAGTCACGCCCCCGCCGCCAATCGTGGTGTCGCTGGTTGAGGTCTCGGCGGCAACCTCCACCCTCATGCGCACGCAAACGGTTCAACTCTCGGCGGTGGCCCGGACGAGTGCCGGCGCGGTGGTCACCAATGAACTGCCGGTGTGGACCACAACGGCCCCCGGTATTGCGACCGTGAGTACGTCGGGGCTCGTGACGGGCGTGGCGGCTGGCACGGCGACGATCCGGGCTACCGTGGGCGGCGTGAGCGGGGCGCTGGACATCACCGTAACGACCGGCGCCGGCATATTGGCCACCGTGGTGGTCGATGCGCAGGATCGCACCATCCCGCTGGGGCAGCTCACACAAGCCACCGTCAACGGACGCGACCTGCTGGGCGGGGCGGTGCCGTTAGGCTCGCGTGTGATTACGTGGAGCAGTAGCAACGCGGCCATCGCCACCATCACGCAGGCCGGGGTGGTAACCGGCGTGGGCATTGGCGCGGCGACGCTCCAAGCGTCTGTTGCCGATGGGGCTGTGGCCCGAACGGGCACGGTCACAATCACGGTAACCAGCATCCCCAACGCACCCACCACGGCCGATGTCGTGATGCCAGGACTCACCTTCAGTCCCTTCGAAACGGTGGTGAAGCTGGGGGGAACGGTGCGTTTTCTCTTCCCCGCGCTGGCGCATAATGTCATTTGGGATCGCCGGCTGGCCGGATCGCCCGCCGACATCAACATCATCAGTAATGCCACGGTGTCCCGTGTCTTTCCAACCGTTGGCGTGTTCCCCTACACCTGCACACTGCACCCCGGCATGGACGGCACGGTGATCGTCACCCCGTAAGTCACGGCGTGACTGCCAATAGCAAAAGGGCGCCACCGAGGTCGGTGGCGCCCTTTTGCTTGGCCGCTGTCCTTCGCCGTGTGCGCCGAACCGGCTACGGTTTGGTGACGTTGAAGAAGCGCGGGGTGTAGTCGGGGAATACCACGGAGAGGTTGCGGTTCCCCAGACGGTTCTGCACGATCTCGGCGAGGATGTCACGGTGATCGAGTGTCACGCGGAGGTCCTGTCCGGCCTCAAGGTTTTCGCGCGCGAGCCCGGGCCAGCCGTTGGTGAGCACCCGCCCGCCGTTGATCTTCTTCCCCATGGCAAACGCCACGTTCCCGCGCCCATGATCGGTGCCGCGATTGCCGTTCTCGCGGGCATTCCGTCCGAACTCGGAGATCACCACCACCGTCACGCCATACGACGTGGTGCCTTGAATAAGGTCAGCGTGGAAGGCGGCAAGCGCATTCGCCAGATCGAGCATGCGCGTGTGCATGAAGCCCCCGTCGAGCGTGGCGATGGGGCCCTGCGTGGCGTGCGTGTCCCAGCCGCCACTGAACGCGTGCACCGCCTCGACGCCCACATCGGCCTTGATCAGCGCCGCCGTGGATCGCAGCGCCTGCCCCAATCCACTGGTGGGATATACCGCGCCATTCACCGGGGCGTAGCCGGTAAAGTTGATTTGCTGCAGCAGCGCAATCGTGTTGGTGGCATCGAGCGCATTGTCGGCCACCGGGTTCACGGTGCCGCCGTGATTCGCCGCCAACCACTGTGCGCGCACGGTGGCGGTGGTAGCGCTGCCACCGATGGAGAAGCTGGCGGGATTGGGGATCGGCAGCGTTTTGGGACCGCCCGACAACGTCTGCGGCATGCCGGAAGTGAACCCCAATCCACGAAGCGGGGCGTTACTTCGCGTGGGGGCACTGGTCGCCAGATGTCGTCCAAGCCAACCACCGGTGATGCGCGGATCGTTGGGCTTGCCCAGTTCCATGTAGCGCTGCTGATCAAAGTGCGAGCGCGAGGTGCTGACTGAGCCTGTGGCGTGGGCCACCAACAGATCACCGTTGGTGTACGCGGGCATCAATGGCGCCATGCCAGGCGAGAAGCCGAAAAAGTTATCGAGCGCCACCACTTTGGGGCCCGTGCCCGCTGCATCCGGCCGGGCGATCGCGATGTTCGGACGGCCCGTGTAGTAGTCGGGGTCACCAAACGGGACCACCATCGACATCCCGTCGGTGCCACCGCTGAGAAACACGGACACAATGATGTCGCGGCTGCCATTGGACGACTGCGCCATGACCACTTTGGGCAGCCAGGTGGGCAGGAGCGCGCTCACGCCCACCCCACCCGCCAGCGTCAGAAAGTCACGGCGCGCCAGTTGCTGGTATTCCTGGCAGCCATCGTCTGTCGGTTCAGTACTCATGAGACGACTCGGCTCGCGGAAGTGGTGGGCATCAGAACCATTGGTACTCCTGCGCACTGCCGGCGAGCGATAACGTCTCGCGCACCCGCGCATCGTTGTAGGTGCCGCCACGCAGATAACTCAGTAGCTGCGTGCGCAGATCCGGTGACATCTCACCGCCAAACATGCGGGTGGCGATTTGCGCGACCACGCCATCAGCCGTATCGGGCGAACGGAAGGCTGCCGAATCCACCCGCGCGGCCGTCGTACTGGCGAGCGTTGACACGTACTGCATGTACGACCAGCGCGTAATCACCAAGCCGCTCCACCAATCCACTTGGTCGGGATACCCGTTGGGCTGCTCCCAACGAAACACCGGCATCCCCATCTGATCGGCGCGTTGACGCGCTGCCCGAATATTGGCCACCGTGGCCCCCATGCCCCGGAGCGCCGAAATGCCGAGGTGGAACGGCCGCTTGTACTTGGCGGGAGCAACCATGAGGTTCCGCCCCGCGAGGATGGTGCGGATCATGGCGGTGATGTCGCCACCAGTGGACAGGTACGTGGCCGCTGTGGCATCAACCACGGCTTGTGGCGGCTCGTAGGCCAGAAGCCAGCGCGCCATTTTCAACGCGATATAGGCCGCCGTGCTCGGATGCTGCACCAACATTTGAATGGCCGCGTCCCCTTCGCCCTTCATCTGCGCATCCGTTGCCGTGGTGGCCATCGCCGGGAAGGCCCGCCCCAGAAATGTCTTCGCATTCCGGTCGTGCAGCGTGCGATTGAACACAAAATTCCCCGGGCCCGTGGTGGACCACCCGGTGAGAATGCGCGCCAGCTCCGCCACATCGGTTTGCGAGTAGCCCCCGTTCACGCCCAGCGTGTGGAGCTCCATGATCTCGCGCGCGTAGTTCTGATTGGGCGTAGGCGTGCGGCTCCGGTTCTGATCGAGGTAGACGAGCATCGCCCCGCTCTCGGCGGTGGCACGTAGCAGCGCCGGAAACGTTCCCATGGCATTGGGGCGAATCACGTCGCGATCGTCCACCAGCTTCATGTAGCCCACCTTGTTCAGGCTGATCGTGAAGTGGTCGGTCCAGAACTCCACCATGCGCTCGCGCAGTTGCGCCTTGGAGAACGCCGCCCGATACCAGGTGGCATCGGCCAGCTGATTGGCGACTTCGTTGCCATCCTGCGTGGCGAGCATCGCGGGCGTCATCTGCGTCATCGGGAGCCGCGTGGCAATCAGCGCCTCAACCGCACTGTCATCGATGTTGGCAACGCGCAGCTGGTAGTCGAGGTAGCCCGCGTATCCCAAACGCCGAGCCAGCGCGACCTCGTCAGGGCTGATCCCCATGGTGATACGCCGGACGAGGCGGAGCACCGGGTCGCTCCAAGCCGCTGACGGATCGGCTGCGTTGCCGGTTGCTGGTCGGGTGGGAAACGGCGAGCCGCCGCGAGTGGTGGGGCGCTGCGCCTCGAGCGTCTGGGCTGCGGCCAGTCCGGCGGCAGCCGACGCACCAAGCGCGAAGAACCGGCGTCGGCTGGTTCGGCCATCGTTCACCGACGGCGCCTCGGTCACGGATTCCGGGAGATCAGCGTCGTGCGTCGACATAAGGGGCTGCGGAAGGGGCGTCGGGCGGGGGCCGGCAACGGAGCCGTACACCGGGAACCACTGTTAAAGGTCGGGCGCCCCCGATTACCTGTCAATAGTTTTTGGGGCACGTTGCTGTCACGCCGCTGATCCCAGCGCGCACGCCGTGAGAGAACGGGCCGTGGCGGTGACCCCCCGCACAGCGTCTAGGAGAAGCTGCCGGCGTTAATCCCGTAAATGGCCTGGAGCAACGCGAGGGCGACAAACGCCACCACACCACCGAAACCAAGGATCATCACCGGCTCAATAAGGGCCACGGCACCCGTGATCACCCGCTGGACCTGATCGTGTGCCGCGGTTGCCGCCCGATGGGCCAACGGTGCGAGCGCCCCCCCTTGTTCGCCGGCTTCCAGCAGTCGGGTGGCGAGCGGGGGCAGGGCACCGGACAGGGCCTGCGCCACCGACCCGCCGTCGCGCACCACCTCCTCCGCCCGCTCCAGTTGCACAACGATCGCGTCGTTCCCCACGGTGCCGCGTGCTACGGTCATCGCACGCAGGAGCGGCACACCGGCTTCGAGCGCAATGGCCAGCGTACTCAGGTATCCGGCCGCGGCATGTTGACCTTCCAGGCGGCCCACCAGCGGCCAGCGCAGGCGGGCGGCATGAAAGGCGCGACGCCGCGAGGGCTCCTGCAGCCACTGCCGCAGGGAAGCCACCACCAGCACCACCGCTCCAGCCAACAGCCATCCGAAGCGTGACAGGAGGGCACTGGCGGCGATCAGCGCCCGTGTGCTGGCCGGCACGGCGCCACCGGCGTCCGCGATCAAGTCGGCAAACCGCGGCACCACCACCACCAGAATGACCGCCGTCCCTACCGTGGCGGCCAATGCCAGCACGGTGGGATACACCAGCGCGGCGCGCACGCGGGCTTGCAGTTGACTGCGTTGCTCCAGATCGTCAGCCAGGCGCGCAAAGGTGTCCGCCATGCGCCCCGAGGCCTCGGCCGCAGCCAGCAAAGGCGCATACGTGCGCGGTAGCGCCGCGACGCGGCTCGCCGCGTCTGACAGCGAGGCGCCGCCCCGCACCGCCTCCTGAAGCCCGCCAAAAATGTCCCGCCACCGAGGGTCCGTCTCTCCCGCTGCAGCAAAGGCGAGGGCACGCTCCAGTGGCACGCCGGCGGCCAACAGCGTGGCAATTGAACGCGTCAGCATGGCCAGCGCGGCGTCACCGCCCGTGGTGCGGCGGGCGACCCGCTGCCGCAGCCCCGCAAATGCCAATGGTGTGGCTCTCGCGGCCGTGGCCCCGCTGTTTGCGGGTTCAAGCTCAATCACCCACAGGGCACGCCGCCGCAGCAAGTCCGCCGCCTCCCCCGCGGAGGCCGCCTCGATCTCGCCGCGCGTGGTTGTCCCGTGGGCATCGGCCGCCTCGTACCGCCACGTCACGCCCTGTCCGACCGCCCCGACGCCGCCACTCACGCGCGGTCGTCCTCACTCACCACGCGTACCACTTCGTCCATCGTAGTTTCGCCCGCTGCTACGCACCGCCACCCATCGTCGCGCAATGAGGCGACACCCTGCGCGCGCGCCATCCCCCGTAGCGTCATCAGTGACTCGCCGCGCATGAACGCGGCGCGCATGGCGTCGTTCAGCACCAGTAATTCGGCGATCGCCACGCGACCGCGGAATCCGGTGCCGGCACACTGCGCACACCCCGCCCCCTCGCGAAGCTGTTGGATGGACTGGTGATCTGCCGCAGCGCGCGCCTGTTCCGGCCCGGTGAGCGGACGCCACACGCCGCAGGCCGCACAGACCCGACGCACCAGTCGCTGGGCCAGCACGCCCTGCAACGTGGCACTCAGCAGGTACGCGGGCACACCCATTTCCTGCAAACGAACGAGTGCGGCGGTGGCATCGGTGGTATGCACGGTGCTCAGCACCAGATGGCCGGTGAGCGCGGCTTGCACCGCGATGTCCGCGGTCTCCGCGTCTCGCAGTTCCCCCACCAAGATCACGTCTGGATCATGGCGAAGGATCGCGCGCAGCGCGTTGGGAAAGCCAAAGCCAGCACGTCCGTTAATCGGTAACTGCACAATGCCATCCAAGCGGTACTCAACGGGGTCTTCCACCGTGACCACTTTCACCCCCGGCGTGCTGCGTTCCCGGAGCGCCGCATAGAGCGTGGTGGTTTTGCCCGACCCCGTGGGACCACTCACCAGCAACAGCCCCGAGGCCCGGTGCAGAAGCCCACGCCACTGCGTGAGCACGTCGTGGTGAAACCCCAGCGATTCGAGCGACGACGGCTGCTCGGCGTGGCCCCCGTCCAGTAACCGCAACACCACGCTCTCGCCGTGCAAGGCCGGCAACGTGGACAGGCGGAGATCCAATTCCCGATCACCCACCCGCACCCGCGCGCGCCCATCCTGCGGCAGGCGTCGTTCCGCGATATCGAGACCGGCAAGCACTTTCAGCCGAGAGATCACGGCCGTGCGAAACTCGGCCCCCAACTGTTGGGCCTCACGCAATACGCCGTCGAGCCGCATCCGCACCCGTAAGCCGTCGGGTCCCGATTCCACATGCACATCGCTGGCGCCGGCGCGGGCCGCTTCGGCCAGCATGGCGTTGACCACCTGAATCACGGGTTCGCGGGATGCGAGCGCTTGCAGGTCATCCAACGATTCGGTCCGCTCACCACGAAGGACATCGGGGCGCTCACCGGTGCCGATGTGGGCCGAACCATCAAGGTGAGCGACACGCGTGTCGGATGGCTGATGCGGCAACGCGGCGCGAGGCGCCGACAGGATGGCCGCACGGATGTCGCCCGCGGCGTACGGCACCACGTGGATACCGGCGTCGAAGGTGCGCTCAAGCGTGTCGTGTACCGCCGGGGCCAGCACCCCCTCTGCGGCAACCTGCAGGATGCCGTGGCTCACCTCAAGCGGCAACACCGCATGCTCTTCCATCCACCGCGCCGAGAGCTGTGCCGCGAGGGTGCCGGTTGCCGCTGCGCGCAGGTCACGGGCGTCGCCGCTCATGCGGGCGGCTTCCGCGTGAGCGGGGTGCCGTCGAGCGTACCAGGCAAGCGATCCTCCAAGCGCCGCTTCACCCGTTCCCGGATGGCATCCGCATCGGCATCGGAACGCACCAGATATGGCGTGACGAAGATGGCCAGTTCGGTGCGCTGCCGCGTGACGGACTGTCGCCTGAACAGCGCACCAAGCAGCGGGATGTCCATCAACAGCG
>CANHTA010000142.1 GCA_947463135.1 Gemmatimonadota bacterium | reverse complement strand
TTCACGGGTGGACTACACACTGGTGGCCGGCAACGCCGACGCCGTACAGGCCATGGCGCACGAAGCCCACGCGCGTGGCCTGGCGCAGGTAGTGGTCCTGCCACTGCCAATGGAGGGGGACGCCACGCAGCTTGGTGATCAGCTGGCACGGATGGCGCTGCACGCCGCCACCGACGTGCCCGGCGACACACTGCTAGTGTGTGGCGGCGAGCCGGTGGTGAATCTCCGTGAGACCGCCGAGCGTGCGCTGTCGTGCGAAGACGAGGCGTTGGGGGAAGCACCGTGGTCGGATGAGCCACTGCGCGGCGGGCGCATGCAGGTGCTGGCCCTGTCGGCCGCGCTCACGCTGGAGCAGGCGGCAGCGGCGCACGCGGCGCGCGCGTGGCACATCAGCGTGCTGGCCGCGGGCACCGACGGGCGTGACGGGCCCACCGACGCCGCCGGCGCCATCGTGGATGCGGCCGTGCCGGCGCTCGCCCGTCGTGCCGGGCGACGTCCGGAAGACGATCTCGCCGCCGGCCGCTCGTGGTTTGCGCTTGACGCCGCCGCGGCCTTGCTGCGCCCCGGCCCAACCGGCACCAATGTCATGGACGTGGTCGCGCTCTTGATCCGCGCCTAGCCCACCGCGTTACCGGGTCCCGGGCGCGGTAACCCGGCGGCCGTCGCGGATTCCTCGCATTGTCAGGCTCTCCACGCGGCGGTATGGTTGGCAATGGCCGCCAAGCGTACCCCCCGTTCCACCGCTCGCCCCGCCAGCACCGCGCCATCACCGGACGCAGCATCACCGGACGCGCCATCACCGGACGCGGCGGCAGACGTTGCGGCTGGCACCGCCGCGCCACCGACCGGGGGCACCGTTACCGCCACGGCGGATGCGTATCGTCGACGCCCACGGCAGCCTCGCGGGGAAGCGCGCGTCTCCCTGATTCTCGACGCGGCGGCGGCCGTTATTGCGGAACACGGGTTGCACGCCGCCACGGCCGAGGCCATTGCGCTTCGGGCTCGAACGGCGAAGGGCTCGCTGTATCAGTTCTTCCCCAACCGCGATGCCGTGCTGGCGGCGCTCGCCCTGCGGTATGCCGACGAAATGCGGGCGATTCACGAGCGGGCCTTCCCGATGGACCCGCATGGCCTGCCGCTCGATCGCCTCATCGATCGCATTGTGAAGCCGCTGGCTGAATTTCACGACTCACATCCCGCCTTCCGGCGCGTGTTTGCCACGGTTGAAGGGCCGGGCGACGATACCCGCTCAGCCCCAACCCGGCTGCGCGCTCAGCTCTTTGACTCGTTTGTGGATCGACTGGACGTGCTCTTCTTCGCCCGCAATCCAACGCTGGCCACACGCGAGCGGCGACGGATTGCCCTGGTAGCCGCCACCTTGGGCCAATCGTTGCTGGCACGACGTGGGCGGGCCGTGGCCTCGGAGAAGAAACCGCTGCTTGATGATTTGCGGCGCATCTTGTTGGCCTATCTGCAGCCTGTTCTTGAGCCCGCTTCGCCCCCTGTGCGCGACCAAGCGCCCCCCACACGGAGAAAACGGTGAGCGTTCCACGTTGCCTCCGCCCTCCTGTTCGATGATTTTCCGACATGGCTAACATCGTGAACATCGGCATCATTCAGGATGCCGCGTCGGATGATCTCGCCAGCAACGTCACGCGCGCAGTATCGCGGGTGCGCGAAGCCGCCGCACGAGGCGCGCAGATCATCTGTTTGCAGGAGCTCTTCAACGCGCCCTACTTTTGCAAGAGCGTGAAACCGGAACGTTTCGATCTGGCGGAGCCCGCTGACGGGCCCACGGTTCGTACGTTTCAGTCGCTCGCGCAGGCGTTGGAGGTGGTGATCGTGGTGCCGTTTTACGAGCGCGAAGCGGCTGGCCTCTACCGCAACTCGGCCACCGTCATCGATGCAGACGGCAGCGTGCTCGGGACCTATCGCAAGATGCACATCCCGCACGATCCGCTCTTCGAAGAGAAGTACTACTTTGCCCCCGGTGACGTGACGGGTGATCAGCGGCACGACGCGCATCCGGGCATCAACGGATTCCGCGTCTGGCGCACCAAGTACGCCGATATCGGCGTGTTGATCTGCTGGGATCAGTGGTATCCGGAGGCCGCGCGGATCACGTCGTTGCTGGGGGCGCAGGTGCTGTTTTATCCCACCGCGATTGCATGGCATCCGGGGGAGAAGGCCACCTTCGGTGAGGCGCAGGTTGATGCCTGGCGCACCGCGCAGCGCGCGCACGCCATCGCGAACGGCGTGTTCGTGGCCTCGCCCAACCGCGTGGGCTTTGAAGCGGAGCCGGGAACCGCGGGCTTGGAGTTCTTCGGGCAGTCGTTCATTGCTGATCCGTTTGGCCGCTATCTCGCGCAGGCCGGCACCGAGCCGGACCTGCTCGTGGCCGCTTGTGATTTGGGGCTCATCGAAGAGACGCGACGCCAATGGCCGTTTTTGCGCGACCGTCGGATTGATGCGTACGGACCCATCACCCAACGTTGGCTGGCGGGTTCTTGAGCCCGCTCATGGACCATGCCACGCTGGGGGCGGTCCGGATGCCCGCCGAGTGGGAGCGCCACGACGCCACGTGGATTGGGTGGCCCACGCACGAACCGGATTGGCCCGGCAAATTCGGGCCGATCCCATGGGTGTACGCCGAGATCGTGCGAGCCCTTGCACCCTACGAGCGTGTAGAGATTCTCTGTCAGAACGACGCCGTAGCCGAAGAAGCGCGCACGGCGCTCGCGCTGCATGCGGTGCACCCCGACCAGTATCGGCTGCATATACAGCCTACCGATCGGGTGTGGCTGCGTGACTCAGGGCCAACGGGGGTGCATCGCGCCGATGGCAGCGTGGCGTGGATTCACTGGGGCTTCGACGCGTGGAGCAAATACGACAACTACGCGCTCGACGCACAGGTGCCCGAGACGGTCTCTCGGGTCACCGCGCTGCCGCGTGTCGCGGCGATGCGTCACGACACAGGGCAGCGACTCATCCTCGAGGGGGGCGGGATCGAAACCGACGGACTCGGCACCTTGCTGGTGACCGAGGAGTGGCTGCTGTCGGATGTGCAGGTCCGCAATCCCGGATTCACGCGCGCCGACTACGAGCGCGCCTTCCACAGCTACCTGGGCATCACTCACACCATTTGGCTGGGCGAGGGGTGTGTGGGTGACGATACCCACGGGCACGTGGATGACATCGCACGCTTCGTCGCCCCGGGGGTGGTGGTGCTGGCGCACGAGGAGGATCCGGCCGACGAGAACCACGCACGATCGCTGGATAATCTGCAGCGGCTGCAACGTGCCACCGACGCGCGCGGTCAGGCACTGCGTGTGGTCACGTTGCCCTACCCGCGCGCGGTGATCATGGATGGCACCCGACTACCGGCCAGCTATGCCAACTTTTACCTCGCCAACGGCGTGTGCCTGGTTCCCACCTTCAACGATGCCAATGACCGCGTGGCGTTGAATCAACTCGCCACGCTGTTACCCGATCATCGCATCATCGGCATTCACGCAGTTGATTTGGTGTGGGGCCTCGGCACGTTGCACTGCCTAAGTCAGCAGCAGCCAGCTGCGGCGATGGGGGGCGCATGACCCAGCCGCCCCCGGAGACGCCCCCAGCCACGCCGTCCGAGACGCCGGAAGGGCATGCTCCTGAGGTCACGCCCGCGGAACCGTTGCCACCGGTGTTGCCGCCACCGGAGCTCCCCCGTTGGGCGCAGCAGCAGCACCAGCAGCTGTTGCTGGAGTATCCAAGCGAGGCGGCCTTGGCGGCCTTTATCGGGCCCAAGTGGGAGTCGGTGTACCGGCGGAAGCTGGCCACGTTTGTGGAGGACCCCTCGTTTGTGCCCACGTGGAACTGGAGCGCGGCGCTGGCCTTTCCGCCGGCGTGGTTCCTGTACCGCAAGTTGTATCTGCCCTTCACGATCTTTTTTCTCGTCCCGGGCATAGCGTTCCGGGTGCTCACGGGCACCGAGCAACCGATGACCATGGCGGCGATGCAGCAGCCCGAGAATGAATGGCTGCTCATGATGAACGCCGCGATCTTTGTGTCCACGATGCTGGCATCGGGGGGCACGGCGAACTGGTTCCTGTATCGTCGCGCTCGTGCGGCGAACTGGTTCGTGGTGCAGCGGCAGCTGTCGCCAGCCGAGTCGCTGCTGCTGCTGCGTCGCGTGGGAGGGGTGAACAAGGTGGCCGTCACCCTGTTTGTGCTGCTGTCGTTACTGCTGGCGGTTTCCACCCTCGGGGGATGAGCCGTGCCTGTTGGTCCCGTTCACGGGAGACCGGGGTACCAGTGACGCAAAGCCCGGCTGGCCTGTTGTACGTCGATGACTGACGCGGAACTGGTTGTCCGGACCCGCTCCGGTGATCCCGACGCGTTTGGCACCTTGGTGTCGCGGTACTATCACGCGTGCTGGCGTTTTGCCTACCATATGCTGGGGGAACGGGCCGATGCGGAAGACGTGGTGCAAGACGCCTTTTTGCGCGCCTATCTCGCCATTGGCCGGTACGACGAACGTGATCAATTTCGCGGCTGGCTCTTTCGTATCCTCACCAACCAGTGTCATAACACGCTCACGGCACGGAGTCGTCGCTCCCGTCGGTTTGTGCAAGATGAGAGCGCCTTGGAATCTGCTCCCGCGCCGTCGAGTGGGTTCGCCTCGGGGGTGGATGATGCCGCTCTTGTGCGTGCGCTTGGCCAGCTCGACCCACTCCAACGGGAAGCCATTTTGCTCAAGTATGCCGAAGGGTTGGAGTACGGGGAGATGTCCGCGATGACCGGCGCGGGGGAATCCGCGCTCAAGATGCGCGTGAAGCGGGGGAGCGAACGCTTACGGGTGCTGCTCGGGAGGTCGATTGACGCCTGATCACCCGTTCCATGCCGATCCGCATGCCGCGTCGGTTGATGACCCGGCGTTGGTGGCGCGGGTGCAGGCCTCGTATGCGGCCCTGCCCGCTCCCGACGCGGCGCAGGTGGCGCGGTGCACCACGGCGGTGCTGGCGGCCGCGATGCACGCGCCATCGCGCCGCACTGGGGGAACCGTGCGTCCGCAATGGTGGTGGGGAGCGGCGGCAGCCGCGGTGCTGGTCATTACCGTGAGCGCCGGAGTTGTTCGGCGTAGCGGCATAGCGGGACGCGTGCGTGGCGACCTTGGCACGTCGGCGGCGACCGCGCCGGGAGCGACCGCGCCGGGAGCGACGGCGCCGGTTGGCACCACCACGGAGCGGGGGGATGGCGTCCGTTTCGACCTCACGTTGCCCCGGTCGGCCCGAGCCGTGGCGTTGGTTGGTGATTTCAATGGGTGGGACGCCAACGCCACCCCGATGGTGCGCCGCCCAACTGATGGCGCGTGGTCAGCTCAGGTCCCCTTGTCGCCCGGCCGTCATGTGTATGCCTTTGTCATCGACGGCACCCGATGGTTGGTAGACCCGATGGCCCCCCAGGTCCCCGATGAGGGGTACGGGCCGGCGAACGCCGTGGTGGTGGATCTCCCCCGATGACGGCTCGTGCCACCACCACCCTGTGGATGACGCTGCAGCTGTTGTCCGCCACCGCGGCAACCCAGGCTGCCGCCCTCCCTGCTCACCGCGTGCGGACCCCGTCCGCCGTGGTGGCGCTCCTCGACACGGGCTTCGTTCGCAACCCGCAAGGGCAGTTCGATGCGGCGCGGTTTGACACCCTCACCGCCAACGCCCTGCGGCTGCTCTTCGATGAGGCGGCCGCCAAGGGATTACCGACGGCGCCCTTGATCAACCGCGCGCTTGAAGGCGCCGCCCGACGGGTGAACGGTGCCCGTATCCTGAGTGTGGTGCGGGCGCATGCCGTGGCGCTCGCCGAGGCCAAGGGGGCGCTCGGGGACATCAGCACCGTCGCCGAGCTCGACGCCGGCGCCGATGCCATCCGGGCGGGCATTGATCTGAAGACACTCAGCAGCGTTCGCGGCACCCGCCACGCAGGCACCGCCGTGACGGCGCTGGTGGTCCTTACCGATGTCGTCAACCGTGGCGTCCCGACCCCGACAGCGCGCGATGCCGTCACCGCGCTCGCCCGGTTACCGCAGTCGGACGACGCGCTGCTCGGCCTGCAGTCCACCGTCGCCAAAAACGCGCTGCGCGGGCCGGGCATGGCCCTTGCCGCCCTGAATCGCTATGTTCGGGTTACGGTGTCCGGTACCGTAACGCCGTCCATTCCCGTGACGAGCGATCGTAAGCCGGCCCGACCTCCTGATCCGTGACGCCCGCACGCCCTCCCTTCTGCGCGTCAAGCCGCCCCGCGTCCCTCAAACGCGGACGGCACGCCTCATGGGTACAACACCCCTGCGCGGCGGGGTGGCGAAGCCTGCCGCCCATGGTGGCGGCCGGTTTTGCCCTCGTCCCTGCTCTCGCGTTGCCGCTTCAGGCGCAGGTGCGCGGGGATGCGCCCATTGCGCCGGCGGCCACCATCGGTCCGGTCACCGATGCCTCCACGGTGTCCGTGTTGGGGATGGCGGCGCTTCCCGACGGCACGGGCAACGCACTCACGCAGCGCAACGACCTCTGGCTCGGCGCAACGCAGCCTCTCGGTCGCATCGGCCGGGTCCGGTTTACCGCCCTCGGCACCGGGACATGGCGCATGCCGCAAGGGGTGCCCGCTGACGGGCAATTGGAAGGCACGCTGGCGCTCCGCGCGCGGGCCCGTATAGGCGGACAGCGCGTCTGGAGTGCCATCAGCTACGGCCACGCCGCCGTCAACGGATCCAGCCCGGCGGCCAGTATGCTGGAGAACGTCATTCCGCCCATGTCCTACGGTGGCGTGGCGCTTCGCACCGCCGATACCACCATCGCCCGACGCGATATCGGGGCCATCAGTCGCGCCGAAGCGGGGGTCGTAACCAAGATGTCGGGAATGGAGCTGTCGTTTGGATTCTCGGTGGAGCGCGCCACCCGCACCGCCACGCAAACGCAGTTCATCAACCTCGACGGCGCTCCTTCGCGTTCCAGTACACGAAGCACACGCGTATTGAAGCGACGTGACATTGCCACCGGTATCACCTCGCTCGGCTTTCACACCGGACCAACGAACTGGCTGATCTCCGTCACGGCGCCCGTGGCCACATGGATCAGCACCGACGCGCCGTCCGCCGTCGCGGGGACGCTCCCCACGGTTGCGTCCGTCGCTGTGGTGCAGCCAGTCACGGCGTGGCTGTCGCTGGTTGGAGCCGCCGCCACGAATGCGGCCACGGTGGGGGGCACTGCCTTACGCGACGACGTCGAGGGGCCACGTACCCGTAGCTTCGCCCCGGTTCTTGCGCTGGGCCTGCGGATCGCCCGCCTCCCGCGCGGTGGCACCAACGGCACACCCACGGGCATTCTCGCCTTCGAAACACGGACACTTGGCGCGGTGGACGCCCTCACCGTGGAGCAAGGCGTCGCCGCGCCCAACGCCGACACCCTGCGCGTGGTGCTGCTGATTGATGCACCGCGCGCCGAGTCCGTAGAGATTATGGGCGATGCCACCGAGTGGAACGTGACGCACATGCACCGCAGCCCCAATGGCCGGTGGAGAGCCGAACTCAAGCTCGCCCCGGGCATTCACCGCATTACGGTGCGCACCGACGGCGGTTCGTGGATTGCGCCACCGGGGCTCCCCGCCGGGAATGACGATTACGGAAGCCCCGTGGGCATGATGGTGGTGCGAGGCAAACGGCCGTAAGCCGCACGCCGTCAGTCGGAAGCGGGAAGGCGAGCGCGGCTACTTCGCGCCACGCACGCGAATCACCTGCGTGGTGCTGTCGGTGAGGCCGGCCCCCGAAACCACGAGCGTGAAGCGGTAGTCGCCAGCCGGCACCTGCGGGAAGTTGATGTTGAGGCTGCGTCCGGGCCCGCCATCGGGGCGACCATTATCGTTGTACTTAATGGAGACGGGGGTCACCGTC
>CANHTA010000141.1 GCA_947463135.1 Gemmatimonadota bacterium | reverse complement strand
TTCATCATGACGTACGTGACGCCGCTGTATTTGCTCATCATCCTTACGTGGTGGGGCAAGGACGAGGCGCTGCCGATTCTGCTCAACCAGCGTTCGGCCGGCGGCGCGACGCCGGTATCGGATGCCGACATGCCGTTCATCATGATCTCGCGTGGCATTCTGGTGCTCTTCGTCATCGTGTTCCTGTTCTTCATCCGCGCGGCGTGGAAGAAGAACGGCTACGACGACCGTAAGGGCTTCGTTGAGATCGACACCAACCGCGCGGGGGTCTGATGTCTGGTGGAGCCATTGCCTTCATGGCAGTCAGCTGGACGTTCGTGCTCGGGCTGACCGCCTGGTCATTCGCCAAGCTGCTGGCCGATAAGAAGCACTTCGATCCGGATGGCATCGGTCCGGCGTCTCCGCCCGAGCCGCCGCACGCGAAGAAAAAGAAGAAATAAGTCGTTGCCGTGTGGCACGAGATCGGGTCGGAGCGCGTTGTTCAGCGTGCTCCGACCCGATTCTTTTCCCGACCATCTTGCCGAGCGGATTACCGACCACTCCGGCCCCAACGCGACCGCCGCTGCCGCCGACGGTGCGTTCGTCATCTATTGGATGCGCACGGCGGTACGCGCGCATGAGAACCCCGCGCTCGATGTCGCGCTCGTGGCTGGGCAGCGCCTTGGCATTCCGGTGTTCGTCTATCACGCGCTCTCCGAGCGGTACCCGTTCGCGTCAGACCGGCACCACACCTTCATTTTGGAAGGGGCGCGGGACGTGGAAGCCGAGTGCCACGCGCGCGGGATCGGGTACGCGTTCCACCTCGAACGCCCCGGGCATCGCGGGCCGGCCTTGCGCACGTTGGCCGCACGGGCGGCGCTCGTGGTCACCGAGACGTTCCCCGTGGCCCCGCTGGACTGGCTGACCGACTCGCTGGCGGACGCCGTGTCGTGTCCGGTGTGGAGCGTGGATACCGCCTGCGTGGTGCCCATGCCGCTGGTGGGTATCGCCCATACGCGGGCCTTCACGTTTCGCGACGCAACCGCCCGGATACGTGCGGCGCGCGTGGGACGGGAGTGGACCGACGTGGCCCCGCACACGCCGCCCTTCGTGCCGGATGCGTTGCCGTTTGTGCCTGTCCGTCTGGCTGAGGCGGATCTGGGGGCGCTGGTGGCGGCGTGCGATATTGACCACAGCGTGGCCGCTGTTGCCGATACCCGCGGGGGCACGCTGGCCGGCTACGCACGATGGCACGAGTTCGTACACTCCGGCCGGTTGAGCCGGTATGCGGCCAAGCGAAACGATGCCACGATTCACGGCGTGAGCCGGATGTCGGCGTACTACCACTACGGAATGGTGTCCACGTTCCGCATTGTGCGGGAGTGTGTGCAGCGCGGTGGTGACGGCGCCGACAAGTACCTCGACGAACTGCTGGTGTGGCGCGAGCTTGCCTACGCTTTTTGCTACTGGCACGAGGCACCGGAGACGCTTGAGGCGATCCCGGCGTGGGCACGCGCGACCTTGGCGCAGCACGAACCGGATGCGCGCACCTGTCACTCGTGGGAAACGCTTGCGCGCGGCTGCACCGGCGATGCGTTGTGGGATGCGGCGCAGCACTCGCTGCGCGTGCACGGGGAGCTCCACAACAATGTGCGGATGACCTGGGGGAAGGCGATCCCGGGGTGGTCCTCCACCGCGGACGTTGCGCTGGACCGTCTGATTGACCTGAACCACCGGTACGCCCTGGACGGGCGCGATCCGGCCAGCTTCGGGGGCTTGCTCTGGTGCCTTGGCCAGTTTGACCGCCCGTTCTCGCCGGAAGTGCCAGTGCTTGGCACTGTCCGTCCGCGTGACACCGAGGAACATCGTCGCCGCATGAATTTTCCGGCGTACGCGTCGCACGTGCGGCGCACGACGGGCACGGTGCCACGCATTACGATTATCGGCGCTGGCATCTCCGGTCTCGCCTGTGCACGTACGCTGCAGGACCACGGCATCGCGGTGACGGTGCTGGAGAAAAGCCGGGGCGTTGGGGGGCGCATGAGTACCCGACGTGACGGGATCTGGCGCTTCAACCACGGCGCCCCGTCGTTTCACCTCAATGATCCCCGCCTCGCGCACTTGTCCACCTCGTGGTGTGACGACGGGGTGTTACGCACGGGAGCGAACGGCGAACTGCAGGGCGTTGGTGGGATGAGCGCCTTGGCCAAGCATGTGGCACGCGACGTACCGGTGCGCCATGGCGTGCAGGTGGCTTCGATGCAACGCACAGGATCCGCGTGGACCATCACCGACCGAGATGGCGCGGTATACGCGTCCGACATGGTGCTGCTGGCCACGCCTGCTCCTCAGGCTACCGCGTTGCTCGGTACAACCCACACCCCGGTGGCGTTCGCGACGGCGCTCGCCGGCGTGACCATGCTCCCGTGCTGGAGCAGCATGATTGTGTTTGCTGGGCCACCGCCGCGCCCCGAGGATAACTCACTCGCTGAGGAGGCGCTCACCCTCGGCGACCCCAGCGCGAACGATCCGTTAGTGTATCGGGCATGGCGTCAACGGGAGCATCCGGGTCCATGTGACGACCAGGCCTGGGTGGTGCACAGCGAGGCGACCTGGAGTGCGACGCATCTAGAGGAGCCCCCCACCACGGTGGCGGAACGCGTGGCAGAGGCGTTACGCGTGCGCCTGCAGACGGAGGCTCCGCTTCTCCACGCCGTCGCGCACCGGTGGCGCTATGCGCGCGTGGAGCATGGCCTTCATGAACCCTGTCTCTTCGACGACACGCATGGCATTGGTGCGTGCGGTGACTGGGGCAACGCCGGAGCCCCGCAGCGCTCGCACCAATCGGTGGAGCGTGCGTGGCTGAGCGGTATTG
Source organism: Gemmatimonadota bacterium (assembly GCA_947463135.1). GTDB lineage: Bacteria > Gemmatimonadota > Gemmatimonadetes > Gemmatimonadales > Gemmatimonadaceae > Gemmatimonas. The sequence continues at coordinate 5,079 of CANHTA010000141.1, read as the reverse complement.
CGTTGGCGGGTCGGGTGTTAGCCCGTATTACTTCGCAATCCCATCCGGCGCTTTAAAGAGCGACAGATCGGGAGGAAGAAACGACACGGCCGTGGTGGTGAGCACCACGTCCCCCTGCGGGGTAACCTGGACAACCTTGGTGGCGATAGACTTGCCTTCAAACGCCTTGTACTCGCGAAAGATCGACTTCTGCTCGCCCATGGGCGTTTTGGTCACGGTACCCCGTCGTAAACCGCTCTCAACTTCGAAGTATTCCGTACGTTCTTCACCGATCTTCGAGGCAATGGAGAGCCGGTAGCACTCCACGCCGTCAAAGACTTCCTTGGCATCAACGGAGGCCTTCGCAATCCGACTGAGATCCAGAAACGCGGCGCCCACCTGTATGGACTCCCCCATGGATTTCTCCTGCTCGGGCGGCATGCGCATGGCCTGCCCGGTTGGCTGCACCGCCCACCCCACGGTGCCATCGAAGCCCTGATCAATTTTGGCGACGCCAAGGTCGATGACCATGCGCATTTTGTTGGGGGCGCCGGTGTGGCGTTCATACGAGCCGGAGAGGCCCGCGAAGGTGATATCTGCGGTGCCCTTGTCACTGCGCCCCTGCACAGTTGCCCACGCCTCACGCCCGCCAATGGCGGCCGCGAATTTATCGTACACCTGTTGAACGCTGGGTAACTGGGCCTCGGCAGGCGCGGACACTGCTCCGACCACCAGTGCTGCTACGCCAATGAGTTGTGAGAATCGCATTGCGGCTCCGAATGGAAAAGGTTTCAGACTGGGTATACGGACGCGCGGTACACGCCGCAGGACGTTGGCAACGGTTAGGCCGGCACGATTCCACGAAACGGAGCATCGGCGCCGGCACGCAATAGCGCGATCCGCTCTTCTACGAACGCCACCAGCTCGGCCATCGTGCTTGCATCAAATACCAGTTTGGCACCAGCCGCGGCGTAGAGCTCAGGGAGCGGGCGTGTCCCGCCGAGCGCGAGAAACCGCTTGTATGCGGCGACGGCATCACTGGCGTTGGAAACGGCATTCCTGAGCACCTGCAGCGCACCCAGTTGCGCGAGTCCATACTCGATGTAGTAGAAGGGCAACTCGAAAATGTGCAGCTGACGATACCAGCGCCCCACGCGTTCCCGATCGAGACCGGTCCAATCAACCCCGACCTCGAACTCGTTGCGAATCTCAAGCCACTTCGCATCGCGGGCGTCACGATCAGAGCCGGCAGGGTCGGAATACATCCACGCCTGAAATGCATCGACGCTGGCAATGTGCACCAAGCTACCCAACACATCTTCGAAATGTTCCAGCCACGCCACCCGTGCTTGCTCCGGCGTGTAGTAGCCGTCTGGGGCGACGAGGTAGGGCATCGCCAACAGCTCCATGCTCATGGACGCAAGTTCGGCGGCTTCATGCCCGGTGCTCCGCTGCCACACAAAGGGCAGCGCGTAGGTGGCGAAGTCGTGAAAACAATGTCCCGCTTCATGCACGAGCACTTGGACGTCATCGGGTACACCCACGGCGTTCATGAAGATGAACGGGCGTCCGCGAAACGAGAGATCGGTGCAGTACCCACCAGGCGCCTTGGCGGGACGACTCTCGAGATCGAGCAACTGTTCGTCAGCCATAATGCGGAACTGCGCACCCAGCTCGGGATCGACGCGCTGAAAGATGTTCTTCGCGCGATCGATAAAGGTTTCCACGTTGTCGAACGGCTTGAGCGGAACCTCCGCATTCAAGTCCACCGTGACATCCCACGGGCGCAACGTGTTGACGCCGAGCGATTGGCGACGATGCTCCATGAGCCGCGCCAAGGCGGGTGTGACGGTGGACTTCACCGACTCGTGAAACCGCGCTGTGTCTTCGGGGGTGTAATCGAACCGGTGCTTGGTGGCGAAACAGTAGCGCTGATAATCCGGAAAGCCGGCCTCGGTTGCCACCGCACAGCGGAGCTGGTACATGTCATCGAACAACGAAGCCAGCTCGTCGCGCTTCTCCATATACGCCTCCGCACCGAGGCGGAATGCCTGTTCGCGTTCGGTGCGATTGGCGGACTTCAGGTAGGGCTGCAGCTGTGGAATGGTTTTAGCGACGCCGTTCCAATTCACGCTCAGGCCACCGGTAATTTTCTGATAGCTTGCCGACAGCTCTTCGAGTTGAGAAAACCGGGCGACGTTTGCTTCACGGAAAATCTCGATGTCGGTGCGGAAGCGCCGAATCGTGGTTTCAAGATCGGGGCGCGACCATCCAACCTCGATCAAGCGCTTGGCGAGCCGGACCCCCTGCTCTTCCACCTTCGGAAGAATCTCCATGGAAAACCGGAGATTGGCCGCTTCAGCCGCCGCGTCAGCCGTATTGGCGGTATAGGCGATACTCGCGATCGTTGCGGCTTCGCTCACCGTTGCGTCGAGGCGTGACCATGCGTTGAGCCACGGCTCCATGACGGAGGCTGCGGCCTCAATCGGAAGAGTTGCCAGCTCGTTGTAATACGGGAGGATGTCGTCCCACCCCGCGTCGCGAAATGCCGCGGGCCCGGCAGGGAGTTCGATCGAAAGCGGTGCATCAACGTGCATCATGTTCACCAGACTGCAGGAAGTCGTTATTCGCCATAGGGAATCCAGACATTCTTTACATGTACGGCACGCCCAAGGAACTCGCGTCCTTCGCCGATGCGTGGGTCCAGCCACTCCCGCCCATCCCACTCGGTCCAGACGCGTTTCAAGTTTGCCGCCGACGCCTTTTCCACCGCGGTCGCTCCGTCCCGAGAGCCAACGTACCACAGGGCGTCGACGTCGTCGTGTTCGGCAAGGACTTTGGCGAGGGCGTCCCGAGAGCCGGTGACGATGTTCACCACGCCATCCGGGACGTCCGACGTTTCCAGCACGCCGTAGAAATCGGTGGCAGCGAGCGGATATCGCTGCGATGGGATAGCCACCACGCGGTTCCCCGTGGCCAGCAGCGGGGCTACCAGCGAGACGAAGGCGAGCAGCGGGTACGGATCGGGACAGGCGACCCCAACCACGCCGATGGGCTCATGCATGGCGAGAGCGACCCCACGCCAGGGCACGTCATGCACCGCGCCATCGTGCTTGTCTGCCCACGCGCCATAGGTGAAGAGTCGGGAGATTGAGGCTTGGACCTCGTCCATGGCATCGCCCGGCGTCACGCCGGTCATCGCGCAGAGGCGCGCCGCGAACTCCTGCTCGCGAGCCGAGAGATTCTCCGCGATGTAGAAGAGGATCTGCGACCGCTGGTGACCGGTGAGTCTGGCCCATCCTGCTCCTGCGTGTGCCGCTTCCACCGCGTTGCGCACATCCTTGCGATTCCCCTCGCCAACCTCACCCACGACGCGACCGCTGGGCGCCACCACGCGACGCGAATAGCCCGAATCACTGCGGAGCTGCTTGCCCCCGATAAACAGTTTCGGCGTGCGGTCGATCGGGGGCATGGCGGCACTGGGCCATACGGTATCGGTATCCTCGTTGTGAGGGGGGAGCGCCGTGGGCTCCGCGTCCACCTCAACGGGGGGGCGAACCGTGTTGTGTGGGCGCACCGGCTTGAGATACTCGCTAAGCCCTTCGCGCCCACCCTCGCGCCCGAAACCGGACTCGCGGTAGCCGCCGAAGCCAGCCGCGGCATCGAAGAGGTTGGTGCTGTTCACCCACACCACTCCACACTTGAGCTTGGGCGCGATATCGAGTGCGAGGTTGATATTCTCGCTCCATACGCTGGCCGCCAGCCCGAAGGGGGTGTTGTTCGCGAGTGCCACGGCCTCGTCGGGCGTGCGGAAGGTCATGCTCACCAGCACCGGCCCAAAAATCTCAACCTGCGCGATGGTGGCGGAGGGGGCGACGTTGGTAAACAGCGTGGGCGGATAGAAAGCGCCCTCGGCCGGCACAGCCCACGAGGGCTGCCAACAGGTTGCCCCTTCGTCGATGCCCTGCGCGCACAGCTGGCGGATGCGCTCAAGCTGGACCGGCGCGACAATGGCCCCCATGTCGATGGACTTGTCCAGCGATGAACCAATGCGAAGGCGCTCCATCCGGTCACGCAGCTTCGCCAGGAGCGTATCGGCGACGCCTTCCTGCACCAGCAGTCGGGATCCGGCACAGCACACCTGCCCCTGATTAAACCAGATGGCATCAACAACGCCTTCCACGACGCTGTCGAGGTCGGCGTCTTCAAAAACCACAAATGGACTCTTTCCACCAAGCTCAAGCGAGAGCCCCTTGCCCGACCCTGCCGTTGCGACCCGAATGGCCCGACCAACGTCGGTGCTGCCGGTGAAGGCGATCTTGTCCACATCCGGGTGTTCTACCAGCGCGGCACCGGTGCGCCCATCGCCGGTGACCAGATTGAACACTCCCGGTGGCAGACCGATGTCGTGCACGAGCTCCGCAAAGCGCAGCGCCGTGAGCGGCGTGAACTCGGCGGGCTTGAGCACGACCGTGTTTCCGGCCGCGAGCGCGGGTGCAACTTTCCAGGCCAACATCAGCAACGGAAAATTCCACGGAATCACCTGTCCAACCACACCGTAGGCGTGCTGGCCCGGAAACTCCGACGAGAGCAACTGCGCCCATCCGGCATGATACGAGAAGTGTCGCGCGACCAGCGGGAGGTCGATGTCGCGTGCTTCGCGAATCGGCTTGCCATTGTCGATGGCCTCGAGCACCGCAAAGTGCCGTGCATGCTTCTGGATGCCGCGTGCGATTGCATACAGCCATCGTGCGCGCGCGTGATCGTCCAGCGCTTGCCAGGCGGGGAGGGCCGCCCGCGCTGCCGCGACCGCGGCGTCCACATCCTGCACACGGCCCTGCGCTACACGGGCCAGCGGCAAGCCCGTGGAGGGATTGCTGACCTCGACCAATTCGCCGACGGTGGGATCCGTAAAGACGCCCCCGATGTAGTGTCCAAACGTGCCCTCACGGCTCGCCAGCCATGCGCGCACCACGTCGTCGCCCTCAGGCGCGGGTCCGTATGACATCGTCTCGAAGATTTCGCGGACGGAACCGCCGGGTGGAGTTGCTTTGCGAGCCATCGGGGTCACACCATGGGTTGGCGATGAGCCGCGGCGTA
>CANHTA010000140.1 GCA_947463135.1 Gemmatimonadota bacterium | reverse complement strand
GAAGCTCCGCCCTTCCACCGTCACCTGCCCCTCGGCCATGGCTTCCAGCAGCGCCGATTGTGTTTTCGGCGCGGTGCGGTTGATCTCGTCCGCGAGAAAGAGACCGGTGAAGACGGGTCCGGGCCGGAACTCGAACGACAGTGTTGCGGGCGCGTAGATGAACGAACCGGTGATGTCGGCGGGCAGCAGGTCCGGCGTACACTGGAGCCGGCGAAAGTCGAGTCCGATCGCCGTGGCGATGCTGCGCGCGGCCAGCGTCTTGCCAAGGCCCGGGACATCCTCGAACAACGTATGGCCGCCCGCGAGGATCGCCGCGATTGCGAGTTCGACCACGTGCTCCATGCCGACCACGGCGGTGGCAACTTCGGAGCGGATGCGGGCAACCAGCCGCGTGATGTCGGGAATGGGGAGTGCCGCCTCAGCGGCCATCTCCGGTGCAGTGGCGGTCATCATCAAGAGGCTGGAGTGAGTCGCTCGAGAGCATCGAGGCATCGTGTGACTACTGCGGTACTCACCCCGTCGCCGTCGTGGGATTCGAGGATGGTCACCGCGTCGGAGCCGAGCATTGAGAGTGCGTGCGAGGGGGCGCTCGATGTCGCATCGAGCCCACGCCTGCGCAACTCGGCTATGATGAGCGCGCGCATGCGACGCACGATCACGAGGCGCGACTGTCGATCCTCGCGCTCTGCGTGCGCGAGTCGATGAACGTGTCTGAGGAACACCGGACTCTCGAGGCGATCGCACGCGGCGAGTGACCGCTCGATGAGCGCCACGCTGAGTCTCGTGCTGCGTGGCGTCTTGCGACTCGGTGCGTCCCAGGGGACAGGGTCGTCGAAACCGACCAGGCTGATCGCCGCGCCCACGCTGCCCACCGCGAGTGCCCCGGTGAGTGCCCACAGCGGGTCGAAGCCAAGGAACCACACGAAGAGCGTACCGAGCGTCAGCGCCGCGGCCGCGGTCACGGTGACGAGGAGCCGCGCGGCTCGTGGCCTCTCGCGGCCAGTCGATGACCCCCGCGACATCAGACGGTCACCGTCGGCGCTCGCCGCTCTGGCATGTCGTTCTGCCACAGCGAGACGAGGAGTGTGAGCGCGTCGCGAGCGGCGGCCGTGTCGGCGGGTGTCGGCTCGTGTTCACCGAATCGTACTCGCTGATACAGCGACAGCAGCACGGCAATTGGTGCGGCCGAGCGATGCGAGCGATAGAGAATGCGCGCCGTGAACTCCGAGGAGGTCTCGGCAGGACGGCGCGCGAGACCGGCGGCGGACGCCGCATCCTCGAGACTTTGCCACGCCTGCACCACCGCGTTACCGGGCGGACGATCGGAGTCGAGCAGTGCGATCGCAGCCGCCAGTCCCGAGTGCAGGATGCGCGCATTGGCTTCGACGGGCGCTCCCGCAGCGGCCGCCGTGCGGGCAACGGTGGTGGCGGGCGCGCGGCGCATCCGGTGCTGAAGGAGGCGGCGCATTCCGTGCAGCACGGCCAGCGTGATCAGCGCCATTAGCGCCCAGCGTGCCCATATTGGCCAGCGGTCGTCACCCGATACGAACGCCCGCGGGGGCATGACACCGAGGTCGATCGGCGGCAGCTCGAGCGCGCGTCCGCGGGGGTCCGGCTCACAACGAAGCCCTGTCGACACCGCCGGCGCTTGCAGCGCCACCACGGTGAGCAAGGCCATACAGGCGGCGGTACACGCGGCGAACGTCGGCATTCTGATGCGCATCGCCTCTTTCACGGTAGAGATAACGTGGATCCACGGTCATACCTGCGTCGGGCTAGCGTACGCTGCGCCGGCATAATTCGCATGAGCGGATCATGAGGGCTGCATTACGATTCGGTGAACGGCAGCGCGAAGCAATCTGATCGAAGCTTGCGGGTACGGACGCACGGCTCGGGTCTGGTGCCGGCGGCTTCGGAATACGCGGGCCCGCGGCTGGTGACGAGCGAATCCGGCACCTAGCTCTCGAGGAATCGCTGCTCCGCCTCGGCTGCGCCCGACAGTGCGTGCGCGCCATCGGATTAGTAGCGTCCGGAGCGGAACTACACAGCGTGCAGTGCGACCCGTCCGTCCTGTGCCGTCAGCGTTTGGACGCCGAGGCGACATCGATCCGGACGATGCGGGAGGTTTCCTCGTCCGCCTCCTGCACCCCTACCAGTCGCTCGCCATAGGCACCCACCAATCGCACGGCATTTGGTACCCGCACGCGCCGCTGTACGGTGCCATCGGCACCGATCACATCCACCACGCGATCCGTCGCGCCAGCCGACGGGGTGTTCACGACCACGGCGTTCCCCGACGAGGTGCAGAACAGCTGCTCGAGCGCCAAGCGCGCTGCGGGCTTGGCGGCGAGCCGCTTCGCCAGGACCGCCCGGAAGGCGGGCAAACTTGGCGCGGTTTCGAGCTCCTGCTTCGAGAGCGCCGTGTGTTCCTCATCGGACATGGGTTCGGCCCGATACGCCGGGCGATAGATCGAGTCGCTCGCACTTGAGGTCCCCGCACGAAAGCGCCGCACGGTCCACCCGTCACTGAACGCGGTGATCAGATCACCGTTGCCGCACACATCCCAAAGGAGCGCGCGTTCCCATGGGAGGCGTGGCAAAAACTGGTCTCCATCGCCCTGCACCGACACCGAACGATCCACGAGCCGCGCGACGGTATCGGTCCATCCGTCTCGCTCCATGCTGTAACGTAGGATAGTTGCCGAAATCGTATCGCCAATGGCTCGCGCCGGCGGGAGCGTGTACGCGTGGAGCGCACCGCGGCGGATGCGCATATTCCGGAAGTACGGCGCCGGCATTACGCTCGTCCCGACTGCGGAATCGCTGGCGTTGAACGTGGAGAGGCGCGCATTGGCGACATCGAAGACGGTGACCCCGTCCCCCTCGAGTCCGCTTTCACCAAGTGCGATGGGTGCGCGCACTTCCCCAGGCCCCCCGCCGGACCTCGCGCCGATGCGGACTGTACCAACGGAATCGATACGAGACAGGGCGCCGCGAGCGAGAACCCACGTCTCACGCTCCGAAATGGCGACGTCCTCCACTGGATCAAACACACACGCAGTTGCGGGCACATCCACACACAGTATGGTGTCAAGCACGGCAGGCTCGGCAGCCTGCGATGCATACGCCGTCTCCGTTATCGCACCCGCTGCGTTCGCATGCTGCTCTGGCTCGGCATCGCGACAGGCTACCAAGGCGATGAAGGGAAGACCCACGATGATCGTCCAGCGGCGCGGTACCGCACGCCCGAGCGCTTCGCAAACAACCACGCGTGAGATCATCGTTTGGATTCCCGAAGCATATCGTCAAATGTGGGTGCGTCGACGCCGATAAACTGAAGAACGTTCAAAACTCGCTTTGCTCCTAGACCCGATTGTCGAACCATCCCAATCGAATCTATAACCAAAACGATCGGAGTTCCCGGGATTTGGGAAAGACTTTCCTGCGAGATGCCGAGATTTCCACGAATCGAGTCCGGGTCAGCACTGGTCGATATCACGACCATAGACTCCTTCCAACGAGGATTCCGCTTATCCATGGCGCTGGCGAACCAGTCACAAAACTGGCAGCCACGCTGCTCGATATACACAACTCGACCGTGGCCCTTTACCTCTTCTGCCAAGCTCGTGGCTCCACGAGGACCAACAAGCATCACTGGTTGATCGGTTAGTCTATCTCCAGTGGCGAGGAACCGCGCCTGCGCTTCTACGTTAGCGAAGTTCTGCTTGAGATCGAGAAAGACCTTTCGGTCGTTTCGCAATGTCGCCTGTGAATAGCCAGAAATGAAAAGCGCAGCAGTCAACGCGACTGGGAAAAGCATAGAAGTCTTCATGATGAAGCAGGGAGAGGGTGAAAAAACGCGCTGACGAGGCGAGCCCTACCTACAGCTTCCTAACGCATACACTCACGTTTTTTTTGGCTTCACCGAACAGAACCACGAACAGTTACCATTGGAACACGGGTTGTAGAACGCCTTCCCCTCACAGCCTCCGCTACAAACACACCCACCCGCCTGCTGCGCCGTCAACGGCTTCGGCGACGTCGCGAGTACAGCCACTGTCACAGCAGCAATTCCCAAGGCCACAAAGATGCTCTTCATACGACACTCCGAGAAATAGAGAGAATTGACAGCGCCCCGTCAGCGCCCAAAAAGCTTGGGGGGAGAGGGTCTGGCTGCGCGAGGTCTGTATGGGCCAATTTCACCATGTTTCATCGCATCCTCGTCTCGTAAGCCCGCTGACGCTGCACTGACGCATCCATGTTGTGGGGTCACGTTTCTGCGATCGCTGACGCTCTGCTGACGCTGTTCTGGATATTGCCGACGTCCATGAAGCTTCCCTTGGCCGTTGAGGATGATTCCATGATGCGTCGCTTCGATGCTCGGTCCCGTAACCACATTGCGATGGGACCGAGCTCGCCCGAGGTCCAGGCACACCGTGCGCTGCTGCAGGCCAGTGCAGTCGTACGCGTCGAATTGTGCGAGCGATTTCAAGAGCTTTTGCCACAAGAACTCGTTCCGCTCGTGGCGCACGCCATGACCGTACCGGACGTCTCGCTCCACCGCGATGCCGCGGCGCAGCATCTTGGGCTATCGCGGCGCACCTTGCATCGCCGCCTTGTCTTGGCTGGCTGGCCCGCGCCGCGACGATTCCTCAGCTCGTTTCGCCTCCTCGTCGCAGCCGGATTGCTCGATCGCGGGATCTCTTCCCTAGACCGTATTGCCTGGTACCTCGGCTTCTCGGATGGCATCGTCCTCGGCAAAGCCCTGCGCCAACTCTCCGGGAGCACGGTCAGCAGCCTCCGAGCGCACGGGGCGCTGTCGCCTTGCCTGGCACGGCTGCGCACTGTCCAGACATCGGCACCCACGGCTTCACCCCAATAAGCATGCCCCTTCGTCGGTGAGCGCGGCTTCTGCTGGGCCGCCTACATCACCGTTGATGCCGATAGGGCCACCATACGTGACTGCGTCAAGCAGCACTGCGGTCGGCTCGATGTGCAGGCGCACCATGCAGGCATCACACCTCGCCCCGCTGGCCACGCGCCCCGTCTGCGTGCGTGTACTCAGCTCGCGTTTGCGTAGTTCCCTAGGTTCGGCGCGCGCGAACCCCTCTCGGTGGGCACGCGGGTGAACGGCGAGACGCTCGTGGTGCGCACCCAGCCGGGTGACACGCGGCGACTGGTGTGGGCGGAGTTTCAGCGGGAGTAGCCGCCGCGGGTGGGGGACGTGTAGACGTTATTCAGGACGGGACAACCCGCTGTTGTCGCCAACGCGTATTCATTCGAGGCTCGTGTCTAACGCAACGTGAAGGGGCCGCATGGCAGCTGGTAACCATGATGGTAGACGGTCGAAATCCACTCGTCGGTTCAGGAACTCAACCTGCCCCTCTCCACAATCTGGAGGTCTCTTCAAGAAGTGTGTAAATGTACGCTCGGCCGCGGCTATCTGGGTGGACGGAACAGCGGGGACTTCGGCGCCATCGACGTAATGCACGCCACTATATACGTCGCGACACTGCTCCGGCGCATTGAGTTTGCGAAAGCGTTTCACCCGCCGGGTGATCCAACAGCGCCGCCAGTTTTTTGGGGCAGGCAATCACGAGCTCGGCCCGCGTGAGTCCGTCGCGCAACTGCGCGTTCTCGCGCTCCAGCTTGGCGATGGTGACCGTACTAATGAGGCGAAGGCTCTCGTCTCACACCATACTGGCAGGGGTGACCCGAGTTTTAACTAAACGCGAGCCCCCCCCTTTTAGTTTGAAAGAGTGCTTCAACATTGCAGAAATCAATCCCAAACTTCTCGCTGAACCGCGCCAGCGGACGGGCGTGGTACCTCTCCAGTTCGATTCCTGGTCCCTCATGCCTTCTACCTACACCACCAGAGTACCGAGTTCGATCAACTAGGCCCGCTCATGCCTCGCGCGCAGCGCAAGTATTGCCGCGACCGTGCTGACCGACACCGCAGCGACAACGCACAAACCCGCGATGGTACCCCCTCCGCCGGGACGCAGCAGAAGTATGCCGACAGCGATCGACTGAACCGGCACCTGCAGTATCGCGAAGCCTCGCACCATTCGGACAAGCGCGGCCACCTGTGTGCGCGCACGCCATGGCATCATCGTGGCCGCGCTTGCGAGAAGATGGAGCAGGTGGATACCCGCCAGCAGCACGAAGAACCGCCAGTCGGTCATGGACGGCTCGCGTCCGAGCTGGCTGAGGCCCAGCAGGAGCAGCAGCCACCACGGCGACACGCGGTGAGGAAGGAACGTCCCGAGGACCGCGAGCAGCAGTCCCATCCCGAGCCACAACGACGGCAGCGACATCAGGCAGAGTGTGGTGGCGAGCGCCAAGAAGCTCAGGTGCACCGCCGCCGATGGCAGGTAGGGACCGATCGTGGGCTCACTTAGCCGTACGTGAATCGATCTGTGCATCGGTGCGCTGGACTCGCTCATGCGCGTCGACGCCCCGCGCGGGCGAGCGTGCGCAGCATGACAGCGCGTGACGGCTGCGAAGCATCCTCTTGCCAGCGCAACAGCTCGATGCCATTGGACTGCAACAACGCGATGCGCTGTCGCCGTTCTGCCATCAGCAGGCGATGCGCCACGCGCGTTGCCGGGGCGCTCCCCTCCATCATCGGTGCGGGTAGGATATCGACCGCAATAACCCGATGTCCCGACGCGCGCCACAGCAGCGCCATCGAGGTCCCCTCATCGTCGAGAAACGTGGAGAGCAGATAAACGATCGATCCGGCCGGCACGATAGGGGCCCGACGGCGACTGAGGCGAATGCTCGACGGACCGACCACCGCGATGCGCCGCCGCAGTCGATCCAGATGTCGCTTGCCGCACCCGGCCGGAACGAGTCCGTCGTGCACCGCGAGGTCGAACAGACCGACGCGGTCGCCGCCTCCGATCGCCGCTGCGGCCAATGACGCTGCGGCTTCACGGGCCACGTCTAGCGACGTCAGTCCCACCGCACCGTCGGCGTCTGCCGACCACTGCTCGACACGCTCTCCGATCTCGTCCCGCCCATCGATCACCAACACCAGCGTCGCATCCGCCGTCGCGTCCGTGCGTCGCACATAGAGATCGCCGAGCCCCTGCGAGCGCCGTGCGGTCGACTTCCAGTCGATGCGACGCAGGCGATCGCCCGGCGCATAGGGATGCAGATCGCGGAACTCGCCGCCGTCGCCCGGCCGCGCCGACGCATGTGTGCCCGTGAGGCCACTGAGTCGATGCGGGAGGGGAATGGAGGCGATCGGCGCGAGCGCCGGATCCACCACGCGCTCTGCCACCACGATTGGCGATGGTGCCGAGATCCACGCGCCATTCACGCCAATGAGCCGATAACTCACATCGACGACGCGCTGCCGCCCGGAGTGCACCACCGGCAGGCCCCCGGCGACGCTGTCTATGTGGTCCGCGGCCAGGATCAGGTCGAACACGGGCGCGCCCTGTGGCACGAGGCGCAGATGCACGAACGCCGTGCCCGGCGGCGCCTCGAGCGCGACGTCGTACGCGAACTCGCTCGTGCCATCAGCGTGGGCACGTTGAGCGACGTCGATCTGCAGCCGACTCGAGGAGTCCTCCGCGGGCCGTTGGTCGAGGCTGATGGCGGCGGACAGCAGCAGCGGCAGCGCCAGTAGCACGATGTCCACACGACTGGCGAGCGTGCCGACCGTGGCGATCACCAAGCCCACGGCGACCGCCAGCTGGAGTGCCGTCGACGCGCGCCAGGCCGGTCGCTGCACCTCGGCGATGGACGTGACGGTGCCCGCCCCGTCTTTCACGCGCGCGCCGCGCCGGCGACGCGTGGTCCCGGTACGCGCTCGACGATCTCCGCCACGATGTCCCCCGCGTTGGTTCCCGCGGCCCACGACTGCGTGGTGAGCGAGAGCCGATGCGCCAGCACCGGCACCGCCACCCGCTTCACATCCTCGGGCAGGATGAAGCTACG
>CANHTA010000139.1 GCA_947463135.1 Gemmatimonadota bacterium | reverse complement strand
TCAGCGTTCGTGCTCAAGTTTTGACCACGGGCGACGATACTACACACTGACCGCGATTCGATAGGCGATCGCGGGCGAGGCACGGATGCCTCGGATCACATCACGGAGGATGCTACACCATGCGTATTAACACGAACGTCGGCGCGTTGAACTCGTCTCACCAGATCTTTGTGAATCAAGTGGCGAGCCAGGGAAGCATGCGGAAGCTCAGCTCAGGGTTGCGTATTGCCCGGGCGGCCGATGACGCTGCGGGGCTCGCCATTGCCAATAAGCTGCGGACGCAGAGCCGGTCGCTGAATCAGGCGGCAGCCAATGCCGACCAGGGTAGCGCCATGCTGCAGATCGCCGAAGGCGGCGCCAACACCATCCAGCGGATCATCGAGCGTCAGAAGGAGCTCATTACCCAGAAGCTCAACTCATCGTCGGACAGCTCCACGTCCGCCACGATTGAAGCGGAAATTTCCACGCTGTCGGCAGAAGTTGCCCGGATTGCCAACTCCACCACGTTCCTGGGCACCACGGTGCTGGCGAGCCTCACCTTCCAGGTGGCGGACGTGTCGGCGAACGGCATTCTCACGGTGAACGCCTCGCTCACCGTAAGCACGGTCTCCCTGGTTGGTACGGCAACGCTGGCGCAGGCTGACAGCGCGATGGACGCCATCAACAGCGTGCTCACCAGCATCGGTGCCGGCCAGAATCGCCTGGATTTTACACAAACCAACCTGAAATCGTCCGTGGTGAACATCCGGTCCGCCGAGTCCACGGTGCGCGATGTGGATATGGCTGAGGAAATGGCCAGCTTCACGCGCAACAAGATCCTGTCGCAGGCGGCGCAGGCCATGATGTCGCAAGCCAACCAGAGTACCGAGTCGGTGCTGTCGCTCCTGAAGTAGTCCACTTCGCTTCCGTAGAAGCATGACCCCCAGGGTCGGCATGCGTGCCGGCTCTGGGGGAACGCCGTAAGCAGACGGTAGGAGATCCTATTTATGAGCAGTACAACCAATGTCAGCGGTTTGGGTTCCGGGATGCAGTGGGGCGAAATCGTTGATAAAACGATTGCGGCCCTTGAGGTGCGTTCGGTCAAGCCGGTTACCGATACCATTGCCAAGCGCACGGCGCAGAAAGAGGCGTGGACCTCGTTCCGAACCCTTGTGGAATCGCTCAATGACAGTGCGCGCAGTGTCCGCACCGCGGGCTTCGGGGGCTTTCTCGCCACGGTGCCGCCGAGTGCGTCCACTTCGCGCGCCTTGCTCACTGCCACGCCGTCGGACAATGCGACGGCGGGGCGCTATCGCGTAGAAGTGCTGCAGCTGGCCGACACGGCCAAGCTGGCCGGAAGCGTGGTGGCCAATGCCGGCACGGCGCTGGGCAAAGCCGGGAGCTTCACCGTCAATGGCCAGAGCGTGTCGGTCGCGTCCACCGACAGCCTGGTGGCGGTCCAAACCAAAATCAACGCCCTCAATGCCGGAGCCAACGCCACGGGGGTCACGGCCTCAATTCTGAGCGAGGGTGGCACCACGGGGCGCCTCGTGCTCACGTCGGCCTCCGCCGGTTCGCAGGGGATCACCGTTGGCGATGGGACGGGCGCGATGGCCCGTGAGCTGGGGCTGATCGATAGCCGGACCAAGCCGATTCCGTCGGCAATTATCGCGGCCGCGGCAGCCATGGGGATGTCAACCAGCCCGAGTCCGGCGTCGATTCGCGTGGGGGGCATCCTGATTACGGCCGATCTGGCCATCGATTCCCTCTCGTCCATTGCGGCCAAGATTAACGCGGCCGGTGGCTCCGCTGCCGTTGAACAGGAGGCGTTCGGGTCGTCAACGCGGTTCCGCCTCGCGGTGTCGGGCAATGTGACCGCCGAAGGGGCGGGGTCACAGGCCGTGATTGACGCGCTGGGCTTTGCGGCAGGAGTGCCGGGGCGTGTACCGCAGGCCGTGCAGTCGCCCGTCTACACCACCAGCGCCGGTGCGCTGGTGTCCACGACGTCGGCGTTGGCCGGCATCCGGGTGGACGGAACCTCGGCGGCACTCGCGACCGGTGATGCCATCAACATCCGCGGTCTCCGCGGCGATGGGACCGCCGTGGAGATCGGCATGGTGCTGCAGGCCGGGGATACCATGCAGACGCTGCTCGCCCGCCTCAACGATCCCACCTCGGGATTTGGCAGCGGCGCGCGCCCCGCCACCGCCAGTCTGGGAACGGACGGTCGGATCCGGCTCACCGACAGCGTCGGCGGGGTCTCGCGTCTCTCGTTTTCGCTGGCGGTGGCGCGGGCCGACGGGTCTACCGGCACGCTCGGCGCCAGCAGCGTAGCAGTGGCCGGTCGTAGCCGCGAGCTCCAGGTGGGCCGGGACGCGGTGGTACGGGTGGATGGCCGTGAGTTTACCCGAACGTCCAATACCATCACCGATGCCATCAATGGTGTCACGCTGTCACTGGCCAACGCGGAGCCCGGCTCAACGATTGACGTCGCCATTGAGCGCGATGTGAAGGGGAGTACGGCAGCGGTGAAGAAGTTTGTCGATGCCTTCAACGGCATCCGGGAATTCCTGGACAAACAGCGCGAGGTGGACAGTCCGCTCTACGGCAATTCCACGCTGCGCAGCGTAGTGGATTCCTTCACCAGTGCACTGCGGACCAAGGTGTCCTCGAATAGCCGCTACTCGTCGTTAGCGGTCACGGGCTTGCCCTTGGATCGCTTCGGCAAGCTGACCTTTGACACCGCAAAGTTCGCCACGGCGCTCAGCGAACGGCCAGCCGAAATCGAGGCGCTCTTCGGCTACGCCGGGGTGGGGACCGCCTTCGTGACGGCCACGGATAACGCCACCCGCTTTGGGGTGGGATCGATCAGTACGCAGGTGACCAATCTTGACACCAGCACCGCCCGCTTGCGTACCCGTGAGACGGCGGCACGGGCCAAGCTGGAATCGCGGCGCGAGCGTCTGGTGGCGGACTTCACCCGCATGGAAGACGCGTTGGGTCGGCTCAAGTCGCAGAGCGGGGCACTGCTGGGTAACTCGAAGGACGTTGAGAAATAGCGGCACTGGCCGATACTCACAGTGTACCGGACATCCTTCGCCACTTTCCGACCTTCGCCCTACCCCATGTCCTTCAGCAAGCCGTCAACGTCGTACCGTGAAATGGAGATACATGCCGCCTCGCCCGAGCGCTTGGTGGTGATTGTCTTCGAGCAACTGGTGGTCAATCTTGAGCGCGCCCGTATCGCGATGGAACGGGATGACGTGGCGTTGCGGGTCCTCTCGCTGGGCCGGGCCCGCGGGCTGTTGTATGAACTCTTCGCCACCCTCGATGAGCACAATGGCGGCCCCTTGGCCGTCCAGCTGGCCGATCTGTACCAGTTCATGCTTGTGGAGCTGGTGGACGTGGGACCGCGGGGAGATATCAAGACGCTGCGCAAGCTGATCAGCATGGCGACGGCGTTGCGGGACGGCTTCGTTGGGGCGGCCGAGCAGGTGGTGGTAGAACGCCGCAAGTCGGCATAAGGCGGCATGTCACGTATGGTGCCGACCACTGCTGCGCCCGTGCCCTTGGAACATCACCAGGTGGCCGACGCCCGCGAGATGGCAGCGCGGGCGGCGCTGGCCGTGTGTGCCAGCGCCGATGCGCTCGCGCATGAGGCCTCCGCAGTGGTTGGGACCGACGATGACCGCCTGTTTGCCCTGATCAACCAGCGGGAGCTGCTGTTGCAGGATTTGGCGGTCCATCTGGCGCAGGCAACGCCGGCTCGTTCGGAGGACGCGCGCGCGGCGTCTGCGGACGAGCCCGATGCCTTGCGTGCGTCGCTCCGCGATGCCATCCGGTGGTCCGAGCAGGTCACCTCGGCCTTGGCCAACCGGGTTGCCGAACGGCTTGATGAAATCCGGGTGGAACTCGAGGTGCTCCAGCGGGCGACGGCTGCCTCCCAACGGTATGCCACGGCACCGGCGTTCAACGCCGTTGACCGGATGCGATAGCCATGCAACCAGACCGTTCGGTGGGCGCCTTCAGCGCCTTGCTTCGTGATAAACTGGCGGAGCTGGAGCAGGAAGCGGCCGACCAGGCCAACGACGAGGCGGCCGAGTGTGCCAGCGCGGACGATCAGATCGGGCGTATGGGACTCAAGGCGCATCTCACGATCCTGGCGGGCGACGGCGGGGCGTGGCCGCGCGCCGGGCATGGGGCCTACGTCACGCCGCCGGTCCTGCCGGTGGAACCGGGGCAGCGGCACCTCAACCTGCTCCATTGAGCCGCGTCGCCAACATGTCCCGAAAAAAACTTTCTAATCGCGCTAAAGTTACGCGGACCACCTGCCGATAGTCCTTCGTACGGAGGATATACCATGAAGATTAACAGAAACACGTTCGATCCCATTCGCCCGACGGCAACCAGCGACCCGGCTGTGTTACGTCGTGCTCAGGACATTACCCTGGCCCGGAACAGCAAGCCGGTCCGATCGGATTCTGTCAGCATCTCCGATGCCGGCCGTCGGCTGACCACCGGGCAGGCCGAGTCTATTGACCCTGAGCGGGTGGCCGAGCTCCGTACCAAGGTGCTGACCGGCGCGTACAACACACTCGACGTTGTGGATCAGGTCTCGCGCCGCATTCTGCAGCGTGGGGATCTCTAAGCCGTGGCCTGCTTCACGATGGGCTTGAGGCCAGCGTCATGACCGGCACCCGCGCGCGAGAAGTGCTGTACGAGTCCGAGGCGGCGCTTCGGCTCGTGGATAACGAGTTGCTCGGATTTCACGATGTGCGTGACGTTCCGGGGATGCTCACCCACGGGACGAGCTTCCGGCCGGATGTCCCAGCCATGCTTGCCCAGGCGAATACACAGATTCAGTCGGTGTATGCCCGCTTACGGGACGGCCATGCCGCTGCGCCGTCGGGCGAGCTGTCAACCAACGACTGCGGGCGCGTCGTTCGGTAGCTCGACCGGCGAACGCCGTTGTGGTATTGTAGGAGTCGGTTCTTCCGTTGCGTAACGCCCCCCGGCGCGTAACGGTCTACGATCGGTCCGTGCCTTCCAGGTACGGACCGTTCGGCCGTATCCTCTCGTCCGATCTTCTTCCGGAGTGCATGCCATGATGTTCCGTCTTCGCGGTGTGGTCCCTTGGCTGGGTGTCCTGCTCGTTGCCGTCCCTGCACTCGGGGCGCAGGGGGTGCGTCCAGTTGCGGAGCAGATCACAGCGGCCACGCAGGCGCTCCCCAAAGAGATGCGCGATGGCGCCGGGGTGATGGGCTACAAGGTGCCCGGCAAATTGGAGTGGCTTCGCCCCACCAAAAACGGCATGATGTGCCTCGCCGATGATCCGGCGGAGGAGCAGTTCCATGTGTCCTGCTACCACGACGGCATGGACCCCTTTATGGCCCGTGGCCGCGCGCTCCGCGAGGCCGGGGTGAAGGGCGCCCAGGTGGATACGGTCCGTTTTGCCGAAGTGAAGGCGGGGAAGATCAAGATGCCAACCGCGCCGGCGTCGCTGTATCAGATTTTCGGCAAGAAGGATGCGTTCGATGCCGCGTCGGGCACGGTGAAGCAGGGGAACCCGTTGTTTGTGGTCTACATCCCCTTTGCCACAACCGCCACCACGGGTATTTCCACCACGCCGTCTGATACGAAGCCGTGGCTGATGTTCCCCGGCACCCCGAAGGCGCACGTGATGTTCTCTCTCACGATGTAATCGAGGTGCCGCTGGCTCCGCTGACGCCGCCGCGCATACAGGACGCGATGGCGGCGCTGACAGCTCGCGATCCCAAAATGGCCCGCGCCATTGAGCGGGTTGGCCCGTGCACGCTGCTTCCGCGCACCGACGGGACGCCCTTCGATCATCTGGCGCGGGCCATTGTGTTTCAGCAGCTCTCGGGCGCGGCCGCGTCCACCATTTACGGGCGGTTTGCCACGCGCATTGGTGGTGGGACCGCCGCCCCAACGCCGGCGCGGATTCTGGCGTCGGATGAGGCCACCCTTCGCGGCTGTGGCCTCTCCACCGCCAAGGTCCGTGCGTTGGTGGATTTGGCGCTGCATGTGGAAGAGGGCCGTTTGCCGCTCGATCTGGTGGACACGATGGAGGACGACGCGGTGATCGACGCGCTGGTGGCGGTGCGCGGCGTGGGCCGTTGGACGGCGCAGATGTTTTTGATGTTCCGGCTTGGCCGTCCCGATGTGCTGCCCGTGCTGGACCTTGGCGTTCGCAAGGGCGCGCAGCGCATCTATCGCATGCGTTCCCTGCCGGATGCCGACCGGTTGCACCGCGTGGCGCGGAACTGGCACCCGTGGGCAAGCGTTGCCAGTTGGTACTGCTGGCGGGCCCTCGACCTCGAGGACGCCGGCGGCTGGTAGCCCACGGGCCGGCGGGCGCTGCCTGAAGGGCATCCGCGCCGCATCGGAGAGTGATCGTGTCAGTGCAGGAATTCCGGAAGCAGGTGCAGGCCCCCGTGTCGGTTGAGGCGCTGTTCGCGTGGCATGAGCGCGAGGGCGCCTTCGCGCGTCTCTCGCCGCCGTGGGATCGCCCCAAGGTGCTCGAGCACACCGGCGGCATCCGGGACGGGGCCAAGGTCGTGCTGCAGGTGCATGCCGGCCCCTTTCCCACCACCTGGTCCCTCGAACACCGCGACTACATCGCCAACCGGCAGTTCCGTGACGTCATGCGCCACGGTCCGTTCGCGTTCTGGGAGCACACACACGGCTTCGCCCCCAATAATTCGCAGTCGAGCACGCTCGACGACCACATTCGCTACGCGCTCCCGCTGGGTGGCGTGGGGCAGGCCGTGGCCGGTGGCTTTACGCAGCGCACGCTGGAGCGGGTGTTTGCCTACCGTCATGCGGTCATGCTGGGGGATCTGGCCCGGCATGCGGAGTTTGCCAACCGGCCGCGGCTGCGCATCGCGATGACCGGGGCGAGTGGCTTCATCGGCACCCAGCTCGCGGCCTTCCTCTCCACCGGTGGACACGAGGTGATCCGCCTGGTGCGTGGCACGCCCGCGCCCGGCAGCACCGATATCCCGTGGAATCCCGAACGTGGGCAACTCGATCCGCGGGCACTGGAAGGCGTTGATGCGGTGATTCATTTGGCCGGTGCCTCCATCGCGTCGCGGTGGACGAGCGCGCATCGCGCCGCGCTCAAGCAGAGCCGCGTGGAGGGGACGTCGCTGCTGGCGCACACGCTCGCGCAGCTGTCGCGCAAGCCGCAGGTGTTGCTGAGTGGTTCCGCGATCGGTATCTACGGGAGTCGCGGTGACGAGCTGCTGGACGAGCGCAGCGCCCCGGGCACCGACTACCTCACCGAGATTGGGCGCGCGTGGGAAGCCAGCACGGCGCCGGCGGAGCAAGCCGGCATCCGGGTGGTGCATTTGCGCACCGGCATTGTGCAAGGCGCCGCCGGCGGTGCGCTGGGGACGCAGGCGCCGCTCTTCCGCTATGGCGCCGGCGGCATGCTTGGTCCGGGCACGCAGTTTGT
This sequence comes from Gemmatimonadota bacterium, assembly GCA_947463135.1. Taxonomy (GTDB): domain Bacteria; phylum Gemmatimonadota; class Gemmatimonadetes; order Gemmatimonadales; family Gemmatimonadaceae; genus Gemmatimonas. The sequence continues at coordinate 534 of CANHTA010000139.1, read as the reverse complement.
CAGCCCGATCGCCCTCGATGACGAGATCGGGGCTATCCACTTCTGTCTCATGCGCGACGATATCCGCGGGCCGGTGAATCTGGTGGCGCCCACCGCCGTGACGACCGCCGAATATACGAGGGTGCTGGGGCGGGTGATGCGTCGCCCCACGCTCGCGAATGCGCCGGCGTTTGCGCTGCGCTTGGCGCTGGGTGACGAAATGGCCAACCTCACGGTGCTGGCGAGTCAGCGGGTGGATCCGCGCGTGTTGCGCGAGGCGGGGTTTGTGTGGCGCCTGCCGGAGCTGGAGGCGATGTTGCGCTTTGAGCTGGGTGAGTAGCGCAAGCGGCCACCATGAGCGCCTCGCCCGGCGACTCAAACGGCCGCGTTCGCCGATAGCTGACACTTTCCCAAGCGCGTCCCGTAGTATTTTGTAACCCTATGAACGCCATCCTGCTCGAGAGCGCCCTCTTCATCGCCCTGCTGGCGGTTGTCGGCGCTCTCGTTTTTTCGGCGCTGGGCCGTACCCCATTTGGCCGCCGGATTCGGCAGACG
>CANHTA010000138.1 GCA_947463135.1 Gemmatimonadota bacterium | reverse complement strand
CGGCGATCGCGCAGCGCGCATAACGGGCACGAAGGCGGAGGCAATTCATGGTTCTTTATCGGTCGTGGCCACACGAATGGCCACGTGCTGCGCGATGCCGCCAAACAGATAGCGCTGCACACGCACCACCTCAAACCCCTCGCGAACCAGCAGCGCCGAGAATTCGTTGGCGGTCATGAAATCGCGGATGCTGCGCGCGATGTAGCCGTACACAATGGGATCGCGATGCCAGAGCCAGCCTACCAGGTTGCCGGCCACGCCGAGGTACCAGAGGAACAGTGCGCGCCAAGGCGCGAAGCCCGGGCGATAGAAGTCGAGCGTGACCAGCGCGCCGCCGGGTCGGAGCACGCGCGCCATCTCGCGCACGCACTGGGCCGGGTCGGGCACGTTCCGCACGCCGTAGCTGGCGCTCACCACATCGATGCTCGCCCGTTCCTGCGGCAGCGCCATCATGTCGCCCACCATGGGCGTCACGCGCGCCGACACATCCGCGTCCACCGAATTCAGCCGCGTACGCGCCGCGTCGATCATGCGCGGCGAGGCGTCGAGCGCCTCCACCGTGGCCTGCGGTAGCGCGCGCGCCAGCTGCGCCGCCACGTCGCCGGTCCCGCTGGCCAGGTCCAGCGCGCGACGGGCGGCTGGCGCCACGGCGATAACGGCCGCGATGGCACCCCGCTTCCACCCCGCGTCCATCCCCAGCGAGAACAGCTTGGTGAACGCGTCGTAGCGCGGCGCGATGATGTCGAACATGGGCGTCACGAACGCCTGCTTGCGCCGCGGATCGGCGAGATGGGCGTTGACATCGAGTGAGCCGAGCTTGTGGTTGGGCGAACCGGTCGGCGTCGTCATGCAGTCCAGGACGGGGTATATTTCAGAGATGACGGCACCAACGCGCGCTCCTCGTGGCAGCATCAGCCTCAGTACGCTGGCTCTCGTGCTGGTGGCACTGGGTTGCACCCTGCTGGTGGCCCGGCGCGCAACCGCTGAGAAGGATGCGCGAAATCTACTGGTTGATCATGGTGTTGTGGCCGGCACCGATACCGCGCCGGCCGCCGCGCCTACGGCAGACGAGGCCATTGGCAGCATCAAGGTGACGGCCTTGAATGGCAAGAGGATTCCCCTGCACACCAAGGGCGAACCGGCCATTCTCATGATCAGCTCGCGCACGTGCAGCTGGTGCAAGCGTGCGCTCAAGGATCTGGGCGTCATGGCAGCAGGGCGGCCCTTGCCACGCCTCAAGCTGCTCACCCTCGAAGGGGCCGGCGAAGGCGTGGCGATGCTCGCTCAGGAACAGCTCACCGGCGCCCAACTCATCGGCCCGGCCGGTGGCCGCGATCGGCAACGGCTCACCGAGCGCTACCGCGGCACTCCCACCTTCGTGGCAATCGACCGCAATGGGCGCGTGGTTCGCACCCTCCCCGGCTATCCGATTCCCGACGAGATGCAGCACTGGTACGCCGTGATGGTTGGCGATCAGGACGTGCCCTAGGCCAGCCGGTTCAGCCGCTTCCGGTCGAGCGTGACCAGAATGGCGCACAGGGTGATGGTCACGGCGGAGACCACACACCATGAGCAGAACCCCTTCAGCACAATGAACTCGCCGTATTTGAGCCGCAGCGTGAACAGCACCGCCGGCCAGATCATGCCTTGCATGAGGGTATTCGGCCACGTGGCGTCCTCGAATTGCTCCAAGGTGCCAATCGTGGCGACCACAAACAGGAGCGTGTACCCCACGGCGCCGATCAACGCCACATCAATGCCCAGAAACCACCCGTAGCGGCTGCCCTGCACGTACTCACAGCCGCCGGCGGTGCTGCAGCCAAGCGCACCGGTGAGGCCAAGTTTCCAGAGGTGGAGATAGAGCGCGACCAGCCCCGAAACGAGGCTGCCCAACGCGATGCCCATGCGCTGTGTCACGTGAGAGGAGGGAGAAGGCGAAAGGGAACTGAGGCAAAGGGGCGCCGGACCGCCGCGGGACTCTACCGCATAAGATGCCCTGCACGTACCTTCGCGCGCCATGAGGACTTCTTCACATACTGATTCGGCGCGGGCGGCACAGGTCGCCGCTACCCGTGCCCTCGCCAACGCGCGGTGGCGTGTGGCTGCGCTGCTCACCCTACTCATGGTCGGGGTCTACTTCGGGTTCATCCTCTTGGTTGCCTATCGACCGGCGCTGCTTGGCGAGCTCGTCGGCAACGGGCTGTCGCTCGGGATCGTGCTCGGGGCCCTGGTGATCGGAGCAGCGTGGCTGCTCACTCTCCTGTATGTGCAGTGGGCCAACCGCGTCTATGATCCGGCGCTGGCCGCACTTCGGGCGATGCCCGGTGCAGACAGGGCCGCGCGCGAATCCACGGGCGGTGCAGCATGACCGGTGGCAGCGCAGATCCGGTGGCGATCGGCTTCTTCGCCATCTTCATCGCCATCACGCTCGGCATCACCTATTGGGCGGCACGGCGGACACAAACCGCCGACCACTTTTATGCCGCCGGCCGTTCCGTCACCGCTGGGCAAAACGGATTCGCCCTCGCCGGCGACTACATGAGCGCGGCGTCGTTTCTCGGCATCGCCGGCCTGGTATCAACCAGCGGCTTCGATGGACTGATTTACTCCACCGGGTGGCTCGTCGGCTGGCCGGTGGTGCTCTTTCTCATTGCCGAACCGCTCCGCAACCTCGGGCGCTACACCTTCGCCGATGTCGTGGCCTCGCGCCTCGATCCCATGCCCGTGCGCATCAGTGCCACGGCGGGCTCGCTGGCCACCATTGCGTTCTACCTGATTGCCCAAATGGTTGGCGCGGGCAGTCTTATTCGCCTGCTGTTTGGCATTCCCTACGAAACCGCCGTGGTAATCGTGGGCTGCGCCATGATGGCCTACGTCCTCTTCGGCGGCATGCTGGCCACCACCTGGGTGCAGATCGTGAAAGCCGTGCTGCTGCTGGGCGGCGCGGCCACCTTAGCCCTCATGGTGCTGGCCCGCTTTGGCTTTGATCCGCGCGCCTTATTCGCCGCCGCCGCCGCTCAATACGGCGCCGGCGTGCTCGCACCGGGAAAGCTGGTGAGTAACCCGCTGGACGCCATCTCGTTGGGCATGGCCCTGATGTTCGGAACCGCCGGGCTGCCGCACATTCTGATGCGCTTCTACACGGTGCCCGACGCCCGTACCGCCCGACGCTCGGTGTTCATCGCCACCGGATTGATCGGCCTCTTTTACCTCATGACGTTCATACTCGGGTTCGGCGCCATGGTGTTGGTCACACCCGACGCGATCAAAGCCATCGACGCCGGTGGCAATATGGCCGCGCCGATGTTGGCCGAACTGCTGGGGGGCCGCGCATTTTTCGGCTTCATCGCTGCCGTGGCCTTTGCCACCATTCTGGCGGTCGTGGCCGGTCTCGCCCTGTCCGGGGCCGCAGCCATTTCGCATGACCTCTGGGCCAGCGTGATCCGGAAGGGGAACCCCAAGCCCGGTGAAGAGATGAAGGTGGCGCGCATCGCCACCGTGGTGCTCGCGCTGGTCGCCATGGCCCTCGGCATGGTCTTCAAAGGGCAAAACGTGGCCTTCATGGTGGGACTCGCCTTCGCCATTGCGGCGAGCGCCAACTTCCCGGCCCTCGTACTCAGCGTGTTCTGGCGCCGCACCACCACCGCAGGTGCGGTTTCCAGCATGATCGTCGGGGCCACCTCCACCTTGGTGCTCATCGCACTCTCGCCCGCGGTGCAAATCGATCTGCTGCACCACAGCACCGCCATCTTTCCGCTCAAAAACCCGGCGCTCGTCACCATTCCGCTCGCGTTTGCCACGGGAATTGTGGTCTCGCTGCTGCGTCGCGATCCGGCCAGTGAGGCTCGCCACGAAGCCCTGGAAACACGACTCCTGCTCGGCGCCGACTAAGCGAATCGGCAACATTTTCCGCATCGATCCCGGCCGGTTTACCCGCTCGGGAGAGACCGTCCATGTCGGCAAAACATGCCGTTTTGCTTGGAAGTCCGACCGACAACCACACCGGCGTAACTCCACGCAAACCTATGGCAAACAATTACTTACAATGAAGTAACCGCCCTGAGTGGGAGCCGGTTTCCACTGCGGAAATGTGTCGGCACGCAGTTTGCTCTGAACCGACGGGTACCCGTTTGGTGCGACGTATCCGGACGTGCCGTTGAACAGACGGCGGTACCGCACGCCGCGCCGGCAATAACCCCTCGGTTCATGTTCGATCGACTTGCCCTTCGCACCCCGTTTTGGGGACTCATCACCATCGTTGCGCTGATTACCGCCGGGATATCGGCGACGGCGTGGATGGATGCCGTTGCCAGCGTTGTGGATGCCGCCGCCCTGCTCTCCGCTGGCGCGCTCATCATTGCCATTGCCGGCTGGCGTCTCCTGCACCGTGAGCTGCTCCGACGGATGCAGGAAGACGATGCCCTGCGGGACCGGGTGGTCCGCCTGCAGGACGCGATGCAATCGAACAGGGACGGCATGTTTCTCCTGCGCACGATCCGCACGGGATCGGGCGAGATCAGCGACTTTGAAATTGCTGAGGTGAACGACAGCGGTGCGGCAACGCTGTATGGCACACGCGCCGCCCTGATTGGCCGACGGCTCCGCGACGTGTTGCCAGCGGCCATGTCGGACATGCTCTTCGAACGGTATGTCGATGCCATCACGCTGCGCACCTCGGTGGCCGAGGAACTCCGCGTCGATCGTCGGACCATCGCCGCCAGTTGGATCTTTCATCAGGCAGCACCCACGGCCGACGGCTTGGCCGTAACGGTGCGTGATGTGTCGGCCACGAAGCGGGAAGAGTTACGTCTCAAGCGTGCCTGCCTCACGGACGATCTGACACGTCTGTACAATCGGCGCGGATTTATGGCGCTTGCCGATCAGCATCTCCGTCTGGCCCGCCGTCACGGGAAGGACGCGGTGGTCATGTACGTGGACATGGATGATTTCAAGCAACTCAACGATCGCTTCGGTCATGCCGCCGGCGACCGTGCCCTGATGGCCGTATCACGCCTGCTCCGGCGCACGGTGCGCGATTGCGACGTGGTCGCCCGCATGGGCGGCGACGAGTTTACCATCCTCGCGCTCGACGCCAACGGTGAAGGGGCGCGCATCATCCAGAAACGCCTCGACGAACGCCTCGCCCTGTTCAACGCGTCGGGCGAGCTTCCGATGGCCCTCTCGCTCACGGTTGGTCACACCCTCGTGCGTCCCACGGATTCGTCGTCGGTGAGTGACTTGCTCGCGCGTGCCGACCAACTGCTCTATGCGCGCAAGCGTCGCCGGCACATGCTGCAGGGGAGTGATACCCCGACGGCGCGCCAGATGCCGCGGCGCGCACCGCGTCTGGCTCCCGTTCCGGTGCCGGCGGAAGTGGCCGCCATCGCGAGAGCGGCGGCGATGGCACTCCCGAACGCCACCCCCACCACGTCACCGCAGATGGCCAACTCTCCGCAGATGGCCACTGCCCTGCCCGCGGTGGCGGGGAGCTTGGTTCCCACGCACGCCGCGTAAGCGGCTCTGCGCCGGCGCTCACGCGTCCCGGGTGATACGGATGTGGCACGTCGGCGCTTGACCCGTACGGGGACAAGCGCCGAGCTTGCGTTGATGACGTTCCATGCGGTGAATCCGGCGACCGGCCTTGCGGTGCACTCCGTCGCGGCGCTCGCGCCACGCGAGCGCGAGGCGCTCCTGAGCCAAGTGCACCGTGAACAACAGGCGTGGCGGCACACGCGCCCCCTCCAGCGCGCACGCGTGGTTGAGGCGCTCGGTGCGGTGTTGCAGGCACACCGCGAGCCGCTCGCCACGTGGCTCACGCTGGAAATGGGAAAGCCCATCGGTGCCGCCCGCGCCGAAGTCGACAAGTGTGTCGCACTCTGTGAACAGGCCCCGGCATTGGCCGCGCAGGCGCTCGCCGATGAGGTGCTGCTGGACGACGGAGCCAGTGAGGTGCAGCTGCACCACGCGCCCCTTGGCGTCATCCTGGCGATCATGCCGTGGAATTTTCCGTACTGGCAGGCGTTACGGTGTGCGGTCCCAACGCTCCTCGCCGGGAATGGGGTGTTGATCAAGCCGGCCACGTCGGTCCCCGGTGGGGCGATGCTCCTCAACCAGTGCTTCGCCGAGGCGCGGGCTGTCGCGCAGGGCGCCGACCGCTCGATTCCTGATGCGCCGTGGCATGTGGCCTTTTTTGACGTGGAGGCCCTCGACGACGTGATCGCTGACGAGCGCATCGCCGCGGTGACGCTCACCGGGAGTGATCGCGCCGGCCGTCACGTCGCGTCGGTGGCCGGACGACATCTCAAGAAAGTGGTACTCGAGCTCGGCGGCAGCGATCCGTTTCTTGTGCTCCCTGACGCCGACATCCCGCGAGCGGCCGAACAGGCGGTTGTAGCGCGGACCGTCAACTCGGGACAGTCGTGCATTGCGGCGAAGCGCTTCATCGTCTGTGACGCGGTGTACGATGACTTTCTCGCCCGCCTCGTGGACGGGATGCGCGCGCTGCGCATGGGCGATCCACACGATGCCACGACCCAGATCGGTCCAATCGCAACCCAAAGCGTGCGCGACGGGTTAGCGGCACAGGTGCGGGACTCGATTGCAGCCGGTGCGCGTGCGCTGGTGGGCGGATCGAGCGAGGGCCTCTCAGGCTTCTTCTATCCGCCCACGGTACTCGTAGATATCCCCGACGAGGCCCCAGCCTCCCGCGAAGAGCTGTTTGGCCCGGTGGCGTCGGTATTTCGTGTGCCCGACGTGGCAGCGGCCATTGCCAAAGCCAACGATACGCCGTTTGGGTTGGGCGCCAGCGTATGGACGCGCGATCCCGCGCTCGCCTCGCACTGTATCGACGCGCTCGACGTGGGAATGGTGTTCGTAAACGAGATCGTGGTGTCTGATCCGCGCGTACCGTTCGGTGGTGTAAAACACTCCGGCATGGGCCGGGAACTCGGCGTGCTCGGCTTCCGCGAATTCACCAATCCGAAGGTGGTTCGACGGGCGCGTCTTCCTGAATCCCCTCAATGAGACGACGCCACCACGGGCGCTGATCTTCGGCACGACGGGTGGCCCGCACCACCTGCCGCCACGCGATCCGCATTTCGAGCGCATCGGCGAAGCGATCTTCCACGCGCGGTGCGAGGCCACGCAGCAGCCAACTCCCCAGCGCCTCGGGAAAGGCATCAGCCTCGAGGCGAAGTGCCAGCGTATCGGAGAGCTGCTTCGCCAGCACCATCTCCGCGGGTCCGTCACCAAACGGGGCGCGACCGGTCATCACGAAGTAGACAATACTGGCCAACGCATAGCAATCGGTGGCAGGCCCCTGGGCCTCACCAAGCAGCTGCTCGGGTGCCGCAAACGACGGCGTACCCGAGGTACCAGCCCCCTCTTCACCGAGCGCATAGGCAATGCCGAAGTCGCCAATGCGCCACCGCTGATACCGGTCGATGAGAATGTTCTCGGGCTTCAAATCGCGATGGATCACGCCGCTGGTGTGCGCTACGTGCAGCGCCTCCAACACCTCATCCACCTGCGGGGCGATCTCTTCAAATTGGCGTGGTCCACTGCGTGACACGAGACTCGCCACCGATCCCCCTTCGGCGAGTTCCATCGTGTACCACACGATGTCACCACGACTGTCGGTATCGTAAATCGGGACGATCGCCGCGTGCGCGAGATGCGCGGCGAGGCGCGCCTCACGACGAAACCGCGCCACGGCGGTGTCGTCCTTCGCGATGTGCGGATGAAGCACCTTAATGGCCACTTCGCGCGACAGCGATAGATCGCGGGCGCGCCAGACACTCCCGAACATGCCACTGCCCAGCGGTGACAAAATCTCATAGTCATCAGCCGTAGCCCAGCGCAGCCGCGCCTCGGCGGAGTTCAGCACGGTTGGCAACTCGTCACCCTCTGGCGCGATCATCACTTGCCGCACGGAGACATGGCGATCCATGTCGCGGAGCATCGCCGCAATGGACGGGAAGCGATCATCCGGATCGGGCGCGAGCGCCCGCGCCAT
>CANHTA010000137.1 GCA_947463135.1 Gemmatimonadota bacterium | reverse complement strand
GGCACCTGGCAGGCCGGCGAACTGGTAGCGGGCGGACGCTATGCGCTGTTTGGCTGCACCATGGCGCCCGGCTTCACCGTGGACTGCTTCGAGGCCGGCCTCACGCACGATCTGCTGGCGCAGTATCCACACGAGGCGGCGCTGATTACGCGACTTGGGCTGGCGCACGGCAGCACGCACATGCCACCGCTCACGGCGTAACCGCGCCCCCTGCGCCTCAGCGCCTCGTCAGTCGATCGGCGTGTGCTTCTCGTAGCCGAGCACCGTCTCGGCGCGGCGTGAACGGAAAATCGGGAACAGCAACTGGTGGTACCAGCGCTCGCTCCCATGTCGACGGTCGTCATTCAGCCCGTAAGCTGGCGGATACTGCCGCGTAATGCGCGCCGTGCCGAAGAGGACGTCCCAAAAGAAGAGCAGATTGCCGTAGTTGCCCATGTAGTGCCCAATGCCGTCGTCCTGCGTGAGGGCATGGTGGGCGAAGTGCGTCGCGGGCGTGGAGATTGTGCGCTCCAGCAGCCACGCCAGCGGGCGCAACGGGCGCCACGAGTACAGCCACTGGTCCCATCGCACCGCCGAGTGCGCGCCGATGATCACGGTGAGCTTCACCACGCTGTAGCCCACGAACACCCAGCCGAAGCCGAGATACAGCAGGGCCCCGCTGAACCACAAGCCGGGCATCAGGGCGTAATAGAAGGCATTGTTGCGATACACCACGCGCACGCTCATGTAGGCCGCCGAGTGATGGGCACGATGCAGCGGCCACATGACGGAGGTGTGCGAGAGGCGATGCCACCAGTACTGCGTGAGGTCATCCGCGACGAGCAGTACCAACACCATCTGCCACCAGGGCCAATCGGCCCACGCGTCGCGCATGTCGGGGAGCAACCACGCACAGAGCGCCTTGGAGGCCGCAAAGACCGACCCCGAGATAATCGGGAAGGTGAGCCCCACCGCCACATCGAGCCGGTTGTCCTCGGCCGACGCCGAGTGCGGAAAGAAATGCCCCAGCAGCAGCTCCGCGCCGGCAAAGAGCGCGAAGATGATGGTGACGGCCAGCAACTGGGCGTTCTGTAAATCGAGTGTCATGGAACGGAGCACCGCATGGTGGTTGTGGTGAGCGAATGGCCGTGAACCGGCACCTCGCCGGGCTTTACTTCGCGAGCTGGAGTTCGATCGGCTGTCCCACCGGGCTGATCTTCACGAGGCGCTTCGACGCCTTCGCCAAGTAGAACACGACCGCAGCCTCGCCCCCCTTCTGCTCAATCTTCCAGCTGTCGAAGGTCCCGGCCGGCACCGTGACCGACTCGCTCCCCACCACCGTGAGCGTGATCGGCTCCACCGTCCCCTTGCCAGCGCTGAACACGTTGACGGTGAACGTTGCGTTGTTGGCCCAGCGGAAGAGCGGCAGCACCATCTGCAGCGCGTCGGAGGCAATGGTGCCACTCGGCAGATCGGTGTCGATCGCCTTGGTTTGCGGTCCCGTCTGCGAGGGCGTCTGTGCACTCCCCTTCGCCTTGCCGCCAGCGAACGCGACATCGGTCTTGGTCTGCTGCCCTTGCATGGAGGCGCCCTGCTGCAACGATACCGGTGACAACACCGCGTCGCTCTCGAGCGTGGTACGCTGCGCGATCATGCCATTCATGACGTTGGTGTTCTCGCTCATCGTCCAGCCGCCATTCTTCGCCTCGACGGACACGACGGAGGTGCCGAGCGCGTTCCCCTGCACCATCACCACGAACGAATCGCGACTGGCCTTGAGCTGCGACACATCGAACGCCGTCGCCATCACCTTGGGGGTGAGGTCCGACGCCTGCATGACGTCCCCATCGGCGTTCCGAATGGTGACGGGCGCGATCTTCACCAGCTTGTCGTACAGCTTCGTGCCATCGCCCACCACCACGATCAGCGACTGCTGCGGACGGATGACGCGCCGGGCCGCCGCCGATACTTGCGCCGCAGTGACGGCGGCCATCTTCGTGCGATACGTCTGAAGATAGTTCGCCGGCAGTCCGTACAGCGTGATGCTGGCGACCCGCTCGGCCAGCGCCTGCGGCGTCTCGATCGTGAGCGGGAAGGACCCGACCATCGCCCCACGCTTTCCTTCGAGCTCGCTGGCGGTGATCGGTTCGGCACCGACCCGCTTAAGCTGGGCCAGCAGTTCGACGAGTGCGGAATCGGTGACCTCCGTACGCACTTCGGCGTTGGCCTCGAAGCGACCGATGCCCCGTACGCGCGTGAGATTCGCGTAGGCACCATAGGTCCAGCTCTTCTGCTCGCGCAGGATCGTGAAGAGGCGGCCGTCGCTGCCGCCACCGAGCACCTGCGTGGCAAGGACAGCGGCGAAGCGCGTGCTGTCAGCGGGGCCGATGGCGAGGTTGCCGACGAGCAGGTTCGACTGCACCGAGCCCGGACGATGCACGAGCAGAATCTCGGTCGTGCGGCGCACCGGCGGCGCCGGCAGCGTGGCCACCGACGCAGGGGCCCCGGTCCAGCCCGCGAACGCCCGATTGGCGAGCGTCGTCAGCTGACGCATGGTGATGTCGCCAGCCACCACCAGCAGCGCACCGCGTGGACGCACCCGCGTCGCATGAAATGCCTGCAGGTCGGCGCGGGTAATGGCTCGCACCGTCGTGGCCGTTGCCGTGGCACCGTACGGATGCGCGCCATAGAGCCCCGCACGGAAGTACTTGCCGGCGAGGAAGCCCGGGTCGGCAGCGCTCAGCTGCAACCCCGAGAGCGTCTGCGTCCGCGCGAGCTCGAACTCCTTCTCGCTGAACGTCGGACGGGCGATCACATCGCCCAGCAGCTCGAAGGCAATTGGCGCCGCGTTGGACAGCACGAAGCCCGAGACGCTGAGGTAATCCTCGTCGGTCGAGGCGCCCATGCCCCCACCGGTACCCTCAATCGCCGCCGAAATCTGTTCAGCGGTGCGCGTGCCCGCCCCCTTAGTGAGCAGCGCGGCGACCATGGTAGCGGTGCCCGTCTTCCCCTTGGAATCGTACGCATCGCCGGCAGGCAAGGCGAGCCGGTAGGCAATGGTCGGATTGCGATGATTCTCCACCAGCACCACGCGGACGCCGTTGACCAGCGTGGCTTCCTGGAACGGCGGCAGCGCGGCCGGCTTGAGCGGCATCGGGGCCGGCGGCTGCGTGGGGAAGGGGGCGGTCTGCGCCGTAAGCACCGGCGCGGAGACCAGGGCCGCCAGTCCGAGCGCCCCAACGCGAATGGCTATTCGGTGCATCATGGGGTCTTGGTCTCCGGCTTGATGAGGACGATGGTGCTATTGTCGGGGCGCAGGTACTTGGCAGCCACACGCTTGATGTCGTCGATGGTGACCGCCATGTAGCGGTCGATGTTGGTGCTGACGGCCTTCGTGTCGCCGAGGAACATGGTGGCCGCGTGCAGCGCTTCCGCGCGCCCCATCGATGTTTCGAGTTCGGCAACCTTGCCCGCACGGTACGCATTCTTCGCCTTCGCCAGCTCGTCGGCCTCCACACCAGCCGTGCCGACCCTCGCGATCTCCTGCTGGAGCAGCTTCTCGACCGAATCGGGGCTGACGCCCTGGTTGGCGATGCCGAGCGTCCCAAAGACATTCGGGCCGCGCCGCGGGCCGATGCCGGCCAGCGCCTGGGCGGCCACGGCAGCCTTGGTGTCACGCACGACGATGCGGTTCAGACGTGAGCTCTCCCCCTGGCCGAGGATCGTGCTGAGCAATTCGAGCGCCGGCCAGTCGGCACTCTTGTATTCCGGAATGCGCCAGAGCACGAGCACCGCGGGCAGGTTCGCCTTGCTGTCGGTCACACTCTTGCGCTGCAGCCCGGTGTTGAAGGGCTGGTCGCATTGCACGTCGGGGGCCGCCGGCCCCGTCGGGATCGCACCGAAGTACTCGGCGATGAGCGCCTTCGCATCGGACGGGACGAAGTCGCCCGTAACCACGAGCGTGGCGTTGTTCGGCGTGTAGTACGTCTTGTGGAAATCGATGACGTCGTCGAGCGTGGCCGCATTGAGATCGTCCATCGAGCCGATCGTTTCGTGCGCGTAGGCGAAGCAGCTCTTGGCATCGAACACGCTCGTGATTGCACCGAGGAACGCACCGGTGTACGGCTGGTTATCAATGCGCAGGCGCCGCTCTTCCTTCACCGTCTCGCGTTGATTCTCGAAGTTCTCCTTCGTGATCCTGAGCGAGCGCATCCGGTCGGCCTCGAGCCAGAGCCCGAGATTGAGCCGGTTCGAGGGAAGCGATTCGTAGTAATTCGTGCGGTCGTCGGCGGTGGAGCCGTTCATGTTGCCACCGCCACGTTCGACGAGCGACATGTGATCGCCTTTCTTCACATTATCCGAACCCTGGAACATCATGTGCTCGAACAGGTGTGCGAAACCGGTTCGCCCCGGACGCTCGTTCCGGGAGCCGACATTGTACCACACGTTCACCGTCACGACCTGTGCGGCATGATCCTCGGCGAGGATGACGCGCAGGCCGTTCGGCAGGGTATAGCTTTCATGGGTAAGCGGCGGCACGGTCTGGGCCATGACACCGGCCACGGGAAACAGCGTCAACGCTGCTCCGGCGGTGAGAATCGCGGCGAGGCGCGACGTCGTCGAGATGAACACGAACACTCCGTGAAAATAGGGGTGCGGGACGTACGGCAGGAACGGCGCCGATGTTTCGCACGTCCCCGTGCAGAGGGAACGGGCCGCACGAGATCATGGCGTGGGCGCTCCCCCGCCGCGCCTTCACCCAACTCGTCGGTGCCGCGGCCGTCACCGGCGGGCTCCTGCGGGCTCCAGCGGCGGCGCGGCCTGTGCACTGAACTGCAACCTGCTGCCGATCGCCGATGGCAGCGACACTGGCGGCTCGCTGCGCAATCCGGACGCGTGGCGGGAGCGGCGTGCGCGTGGTGTTGTGCATCCGGTCTACGACTTTCTCTTCCAGTACTATCACGACCCGGCGGGGAAGCTCGAGACCTGGCATCCCGACGCGCCTGCGGCGCCGCCTTCGTCATCTGGCGCGCGTACAAGGAGTCGCCCGCGCCGGTGTCGCCTACCGCGCGACTACGGCGAACGGATGACGGCCGGCAATGGGGCGATGGCTGAGGGCGGCAAGCCGAGCTGCTGCGCCACGCGAGCGAGTGCCGGCGTGCTGCGCAGCCGGTCAAACCACCAGAGCCGCAGCGGCACCTGATAGATGAACGGGTCGTGCTCGGCGACGGCGCGATCGAGCCCGGCAGCGAGCGCGGCCGGGTCCCCCCGCTCGCTCTCGGCGATGACGCGCGCCAGTGCAACACCGGGGGCCGCACCCATGGCATCGAGCCGCTGGGTCGCGGAGCGCGCCGTGGCGCTGTCGCCCGCCTCGCGTGCCAGTCGCGCCAGCGAGCCCACGAACAGCGGCAGCGGCGCTCGCTCGATGCCCTGCGACATGGCCGTGACTGCGGCCGCACGGTCACCGTGTCGTCCGAGCACCAGCGCGCGGGTGAAGTGCACGAAGGCGTTGCGTGAGTCGCGGGCCACCGCGCGGTCGATGACGTGGCGTGCGCTATCCACGCGTGAGGCGAGGAGCAGCGCAAACGCAAACTCCGCCACCATGGGCGCGTTTGCGGGTTCCAGCGCGGCTGCCGCGCCAAGCGCGCGCGCCGCGTCGTCCACGCGCCCCAAGGTGTAGAACAACTCGCCGAGGTTCTGTCGCGCCGGCGCGTAGTCGGGCTGGCGTGCCAGCGCGAGGTTGAACTCCTGTTCCGCGTCACTCCACGCGCCGAGTCCCTTGGCCAACAGGCCGAGGGCCATGTGCGGGGCTGCGAGGGTGGAGTCGAGGGCGAGCGCCTTCGCCGCCGCCACTCGCACCGCCGCGGCATGGTCGGTGTAGCCACCGCTGCCATACTGGGGGAGCAAGGCCGTGGCCTCGGCGATGCCGGCGAACGCCCGCGCAAACCGGGGATCGCGCGCGGTGGCCTGCGTGAATAGCGCGATGGCCGCACGCAACGAATCGGCGCCCCGTTGATCCAGCGCGTAACGCGCGCGAAGGAACAGGTCGTACGCCTCCGCATCGGCGGTGCCCGCCTCGCTGCGCCCACGAGGTCCGGAGAGGCCAAGGCGCGGCGTGAGCGCCGTCACGACGGCGCCGCCGATCTCGCGCTGGAGGGCGAACAGGTCGCGCATTTGTCGCTCGTACCGTTGCGACCAGAGTGTACTGCCATCCCGCACATCCACCAGACGGGTGGAGACGCGCACCTGGTCGCCCAGCCGCTGCACGGAACCTTCCACCAGCGCCCGCACATCGAGCCGCTCTCCGAGTTGCGTGGGCGGCAGCGACGAGTCGGCGTAGGCGCGCACTGTGGTGCGTGCGGCCACGCGAAGGCCGGGCACCTCGGCGAGTTGACCCATCAGCTCGTCGGTGAGGCCGGCGGCGATGTACGCGTCATCGGTTCCACCGAGTCGCTCGAAGGGCAGCACGGCAAGGCCGGATCGCTCAGACGCGCTGGATTTCGTGGCGGCGCCAGCGCTGCGATGGGTGGCCCACCACGCGCCGGCAGCCATCACCGCCACCAATGCCGCCGCCGACGCCAGCGTTGTGGCTCGGCGGCCGTGCGTGGGGGCGATCGCCGGCGCGGCACCGGTGGTGGCCGACAGTACCGGTACCGGTGCCGTGACCATCGCGGCGGATCCTTCGAGCATCATGGCAAAGGCCTCCGCCGTGGGGCGATCGGCCATGTCCTTGGCCAGGCCGCGCGTCACCACCTCCTGCAGCGCCACGGGTGTTGCGGGAGCGGTTTCGGCGAGCGACGGTGGCGCTTTCACCACGTGCGCCGACATGACCTGCTGCGGCGAGCCGCCAAACGGCGCCGCGCCGGCAAGCAGCTCGTATCCCACCGCGGCAAGCGAGTACACATCGGCCCGGCCGTCGAGGGCTGGATCGGCCAGCACCTGCTCGGGGGCCATGTAGGCCACTGTGCCGATCGACATGCCGGCGGAGGTGAGCGACCCGTGGGCCGCACCGTTGCGCAGCACCTTGGCAATCCCGAAGTCGGCGAGTACCGGCTCGCCCTGTGCGAGCAGGATGTTATCCGGCTTGATGTCGCGATGGATCACACCTTCGCGATGGGCGAAGGCGAGCGCGCGCGACAAGGGGGTGAGAAGGCGTACCACCTCGGCCGCGGAGAGCGGGCCCTCACGCGCCAGCCGGGCGCCCAGCGATTCGCCAGCCACGTACGGCATGACGTAGTACAGCAAGTCCGCCGCCTGGCCCACGGCGAAAATGGGGACGATCTGCGGGTGCTGCAGCGTGGCAAGCGTGGCAATCTCGCGCCGAAAGCGGTCGGCGTTGACGCTTTGCCCCAGCTCCGGCGACAGCACCTTGATGACGACCCGTCGATCGAGGGCATGCTCCACGGCCACGAACACCACGGACATACCGCCACCACCGAGTTCACGCTCGATGGTGTAGCGGTCTCCGAGTTCGGCGCGCAGTTGGTCGATGACGGTCATGGCTCGCAGGGCAAGACGGGGCGCGCGAAATATAGCCACGCCGCGCGCCACGGCCGTGCCCCCTGCGCCTCGTCGTGCGAAACGTTGCCGGCCCTACGAGCGAGACCGCTCGTCCGCAGCGCCGTGGGGCCCAATCGTCACCATCGTGCGTCGGGATCGGTCCACGCGTTGCCGCCCGAGACGCTGTCCAAGTCTGCGTCGTCCAGCTCATCCGACGTCGCTGCGGGTTCCGGTAGCACCACCAGGGCATCGAGCAGTCGGCGGCGGAACGACATGTCCACGGCTGACAGTTCCAGCACCTGCTTCCTGCGATCGTCACGCGCGGAAGTTTACGAGTACATCGGGGCTCCTGATGGTGGAGTGGTGACGTGGTGAACGGACGGGATCGGCACTCGCTGAGGGAACAGGGCCGGGCAGGATGCGGAGCTGTCGGAGGCTGACCCATCATGACGTGCCACCTGCGAAGGAGGTGGACGACGTCACCGACTGCCCGACTACTTCGCGACCGGACGGATCGAAGACGCGCGCGGTCCCCTTCGACGTACCGGCGACCAGCACACT
>CANHTA010000136.1 GCA_947463135.1 Gemmatimonadota bacterium | reverse complement strand
GCGCCGACCTTCTCCAGCAGCAGGTTGCTTGGCACTTCGAACAGGAAGTAGCCAAGGAAGAAGATGCCTGCGCCGAACCCGTACACCACGTCGGAGAAGCCAAGGGCCGACGCCATCTGCAGTTTGGCGAAGCCGACATTGACGCGATCGAGGAACGCCACGATGTAGCTGGCGAACAGGAGCGGCAGCAATCGGCGCGCGGCGATGGCGAAGCCGGATTCGGCAGCGTTGGTCATGCGGAGCCCGCTGGCGTGAAGTTCGCGTCGAGGGCCCCGCACGCCTCGTAGCGCTGCAGCATTATGGGGCCGATGCCGAAGTCGTCGGCGAGTACCGAGCGCAACGCATCGCGGTCGAGCGCACGGACCTCCGTGCCGGCGGCCGTGCGGTGATAGCGCACGGCGGAGGAGAGCACGAGGAATCCATCGGGGACGTTGCGTCGCGCGTACGTGATTGCGTTGAAGCGTCCGAAGCCACGCGAACGTTCGTGCGCGGCGTCGAGGTAGGCATGGTCGATGTGATCAATCATGTAGCGGCATACGGTGTGTTCGGGACCGGGGGCGGCACCGAAGCGCAGCAGGTGCGTGTCGCCGTCGGTGTCCCAGGTGGTGGCGAAGGCCGGATCGGGATCGCAGTAGGGCCCGGTGAAGAGCGGCACGGGACGCTGCGTGAGCGCCGACGAGTCCGCCAGCCAGTCGTGTCCGCTGATGGTCACCACCGTGCTGCCGTGCGTGATGAACCCCAGATCGCGCATCGAGCCCGCGATGCGCCGCGCCGTGAAGCCGAGCGCGGTGAGCAGCATGTACAGCGCATTGCTGGACGACCAGCAGGTGCCGCCCGTGCCGTGGTCCAGCCACTGCTCGAAGAAATCGATGGCGTGCGTGCCCGGCAACGGCGTGGCGGAGCCCTCCCGCAGTGCGATGAGCTTGCGCACGTTGTCGAAGGGCACGCGGTGGCACCAGGCGCCGTACACCGCGTTCAGGAGTGCCAGCGTGGGCGGGGCGGAGGTCACGCCAAGGCGGGCGCACACGGCGTCGCGCAGTGGAGCCGGCAGTGGGATATCGTCGACTGGGGACGGGGGAAGCTGGGCGGTCACGCGATGGCGGGCCACAGCGCGAGACTGCACAGCGTACCGGCCACCGTCATGACCGTACGCACGCGGGCGTTCCACGCCGGGAGCAGCCCAAGTCGGGAGGCGGCGAGGTCCCAGCCCAGTTGGATTCCACCGCTGAGCATGAGCAGACCAAGGGCGGCCTTGTATGGGGTTTGCGGCAGGAGCGCCGCCAGTCCGACAATGGATGGCAGCGCGGCCGCCACCATGCGCCACAGCTTCGGCGCCTCGGGGGCACGCGCGAGCTCCGCGCCCCATCGCGCTCCACCCAGAAAACTGAGCGTCAGCGCGGCGTACACGAGGAAGGTGCGGACGGCGGCATCATGCAGCGCGCTGTCGAGGGGGGTGCGGTAGGCGAGAGCGAGGCACACCAGAAAGGGCGTAAGCCCCGATGTGCTGATCAGCCAGAAGGTGCGCGTAGGCATGGCGCGAAGGTAGCGCCAACCGGCACCGTGCGGTATATGTCGATCCCATGCCTACGACCGCTCAGCGTCTCTCTGTCTTCAGCGAATCGGTGATTCGCGGCACCACGCGCCTTGCCAATCAGTACGGCGCCATCAACCTCTCGCAGGGGTTCCCGGATTTCGATCCGCCGGAGGTCCTGCTTGAGGGGCTGGAACGCGCCACGCGCGGGCCGTTCCATCAGTATGCCGTGACGTGGGGCGCGCCGCGGTTCCGGGAGGCGTTGGCCAACAAGATCTCCCATTTCAGTGGCCTCACGGTGGATCCCGAGTCGGAGCTCGTGGTCACCTGCGGCAGCACTGAAGCGATGATGGTCGCCATGATGACGGCGTGCAATCCGGGCGACAAGGTGATCGTCTTCTCGCCGTTCTACGAGAACTACGCGGCCGATGCGATTCTCTCCGGGGCTGAGCCGATCTACGTGCCGTTGCATCCGCCGCACTTTGCCTTCGACGAAGACGTGCTGGCCGCCGCGTTTGCGCAGCGCCCCAAGGCGATCGTGGTGTGCAACCCGTCAAACCCCAGCGGCAAGGTGTTCACGCGCGAGGAGCTGCTCATCATCCTCAAGTACGCGCAGCAGTACGACAGCTGGGTGATCATGGATGAGCCGTACGAACACATCATCTACGAGCCGCACGTCCATACGTACTTCAACACGTTGCCGGGCGCGTTCGAACGTACGATCACCTGCAACTCGTTGTCGAAAACGTATTCGATCACCGGCTGGCGGTTGGGCTATGTGCACGCGCCGGCCAGCGTGATCGCGCAGGCCAAGAAGGTGCACGATTTCCTCACCGTCGGCGCCGCGGCGCCGCTCATGGAAGCGGCGGTGGGCGCGCTCCAGCTCCCCGACTCGTACTACGCGGGGCTCACCGAGCTGTACACCGCCAAGCGGGAGATCTTCCTCGACATTCTCCGCAGCACGGGGTTGCCCTTCACCGAGCCGCAGGGCGCCTACTACGTGATGGTGGATATCACGGCCCTGGGCTTCGCCAACGATACGCTGGCCTCGGAGTGGCTCATCAAGGAGATCGGCGTGGCGGGCGTGCCCGGCTCGAGCTTCTTCCGCGAGCCGGTCAATCATCTCATCCGCTTTCACTTCGCCAAGCGCGAAGAGACGCTGCGCGCGGCCGGTGAACGACTGGCCGGACTGGCAGTGCGGGTGAACGCGGGACGGTGACCCGCACGCCGGCACCGCGTGCGGAGGGTGCCGGTTGCTGGCGTGACCGTGTTTATCGAGCGGGTGGACAGCTCGGGCAGTCAAGAAACGCGCGGGCTGCTGCGGCGGTCCGTACCGGATCCTCCTCGTGCGGCACGTGGCCCAGCTCGGGGAACAGTGCGAGTCGGCTGCCCGGAATATCGCGCGCAAAGCGCCCGGCGTGATCGGGTGGAATAAGACCATCGCGCCCGCCCCACATGATCAGGGTGGGCGCGCGTACGGTCGCGATGCGCGCCGAATCGGCGCCGTTGGCGGACTGCGCGAAACGGCGCGGCAGCGACGCCCGATTCCCTTCGCGCAAGGTGAGTTCGTAGTAGCGCGTGACGAGCGAATCGGTCACGCGTGACGGATCGCCGTACACGCTGCGCACGCTCGATGTGACCACGCTGCGCGGCAGGATGCGCGTGAAGAGCCACGCGAGGCCTTGTGTGCGCGCCATCCGGAAGCCGATCGGTACCGACTGCGACACGATCGGGTAGCCGGCCGCGTCCACTAGAATCAGCGCGGCCACGCGATCGGGCGCCGCAGCCGCCACTTCCCACGCCACTTCGCCGCCGAGTGAATTGCCGGCGATCGCGAAGCGGGACACGCCGAGCGAGTCGAGCAGCCGACGCGTGAAGCGCGTGTAGGCGCCCAGCGAGTAGTCCTGGTCCGGCGACGGGCCGGTGAGGCCGAATCCGGGGAGATCGAAGCGGATCACGCGGCGTGACCCACGCAGCGCGGCGGCCCACCCATCCCACGTGTGGAGGCTTGCCGACGTGCCATGCACGAGCACGATCGGCACGGAATCGGTGCGCGGCCCCTCGTCGCGCAGATGCACCTGCATGCCGTCGAGGGCCAGGAAGCGCGACGGCGGCGTGGCCCAGCGCGCGGTGAGCATCGATACCGGCTTGTCGGGCGCCCAGACGATGCCGAGTGCGAGCAGGAGGAGCACCGACAGCATCAGTGCGCCCATGAGCCAACGCGCCAGTTTCATGTGTCGCGCTCCAAGCGGAAAAAGAACGGAGCGGCGCCCCGCATGTCCATCAGCCCCAGCATGGTGCGGTGGTCAATGCGCCGGAAACAATCGATGATCGGTAGATGATCATACACCATCGCCGCCGTGGTCACGCCCCGGTACGTCACGGCGCGTAGCCGCGCGCGCGGCGCCGTGGTGCGCAGCAGTGGGGTGGCCACACGAAACAGCGCCGTGGCTACGGCATTGCGCGTCAGGGCATGGTACGGCGCTAACCCCAGCGGAATACGGCGCGGATCCACCGCGTACCGTATCCCGTCGCTGCGGCGAAACAGGAGGGGGTGTACCGCCTCCTCGCTGTCGAACCGTTTGCCGTACCACCCATAAGTTTCCAGCAGCCCGTCCATCTCATGCCCGGTGTGCTCGCCAAAGCCACGCCACTCCCCCAGCATGTCGAGGGTGGTGACGGCCGGCAAGGCATCGAAGCGGGCCAGCGCCTGCGCCATGGTGGACGACACGTTGGCGGGTTAGGCGGGGAGCGTGCTCATATCAATTACGAAGCGGTATTTCACGTCGGAGCGCAGCATCCGCTCATACGCCTCGTTGATCGCCGACGCGGCGATGATCTCGATGTCGGCCACAATGTGATGCGTCGCGCAGAAGTCGAGCATCTCCTGCGTTTCCGGGATGCCGCCGATGAGCGAGCCGGCCAGCGTCTTGCGCTTCGTGATGAAACCGAAGGCGCCGGGATAGTGGTGCGGCTCGGGGGAGCCACCAAGCAGGCACAGCACGCCGTCGCGACGGAGCAGGGCGAACTCGGGCACGAGGTCATGCGAGGTGCCGACGGTGTCGATGATCAGGTCGAGCGAGTTGGCGAACGCCTTCATCGCAGCCTTGTCGTTCGAAATCACGACGTCGTGGGCACCGAGGCGCTTGGCATCGTCGACCTTGCCCGGCGAGGTGGTGAGTACCACTACGTGGGCGCCCATGGCGGCGGCGAGCTTCACGGCCATGTGCCCCAGTCCGCCGATACCGACCACGCCGACGCGGCTGCCCGGACCAACCTTCCAGTGACGGAGCGGCGAGAAGGTGGTGATCCCCGCGCACAGCAGCGGAGCGGCACCGGCCGGGTCCATCCCCTCAGGGATGCGTAGCACGTAGCGGTCGTCCACCACGATGGCGTTGGAGTAGCCGCCCTGCGTGGGGAGCCCGGTCTGCTGCTCGACGCTGCCGTAGGTGCCGGTCATGCCGACGTCGCAGTACTGCTCAAGCCCGTCCTCGCAGGAGGGGCAGCTGCGGCAGCTGTCCACCATGCACCCCACCCCCACCAGATCGCCCGCCTGCCAGCGCGTGACCTCGGCGCCGGTGGACACGACCCGTCCCACAATTTCGTGCCCCGGCACCTGCGGATAGGCGACCGGCCCCCATTCGCCGCGTACGGTGTGGAGGTCGGAATGGCAGATGCCGCAGAAGAGAATCTCGATCTGCACATCGCGCGGGCCGGGGAGACGACGCGCAAAGTGCCACGGGCCAAGCGGGGAGGTCGCGCTGAAGGCGGCAAAACCACGGGTGGGAATCATTGGCTAAACGTGCATGCGATGTCGTACGTTTTACAGGTGACACTGCAATTTCCCTCCACCGTTCTCTCCATGTCCAGAATCCGTTCCCTTTCCTGGCTGGCCGGCGGCGTGCTTGTGGGTGCCCAGACGCTGGGTGCTCAAGCGCTCGATTCCGCCGCCGTCGCCGGTATGCGCTGGCGTACCGTTGGCCCCGCCAACTTCATGGGCCGCATGTCCGACGTGGTCGGCATTCCCGGCCCCTCCAAAACCCTGTTTGCCGCGGCGGCCGGCGGTGGCATCTGGAAGACCACCAACAACGGCACCACGTGGCGCCCGGTGTTCGACGACAAGCGCGTGATTTCGATGGGCATGCTCGCCATTGCGCCGTCGGATACGCAGCAGGTGTGGGCCGGCACGGGTGAGCCGAACTCGCGCAACTCCATTGAGCCGGGCGGCGGCATCTTCAAGTCCACCGATGGTGGCATCACCTGGTCGGCGAAGGGACTTGAGAAGACGGAGCACATCGGCCGCATCGTGGTGCATCCGACGAACCCCAACGTGGTGTACGTGGCGGCGCTGGGCGCTGCCTGGCGCTCCAACCCGGAGCGCGGCTTGTACAAGACCACCGACGGCGGGACGTCTTGGCAGTTGGTGAAATTTGTGAGCGACAAAGCGGGTTTTGTGGATGTGGCCCTCCACCCGAAAGATCCGAATGTGGTGTTTGCCACAAGCTGGGAGCGGCGCCGCTCTCCGTACTCGTTGTTCAGTGGCGGTCCGGGCTCGGCGCTCTGGAAGAGCACCGACGGCGGCACCACGTGGACGGAAGTCAAGGGCGGTGGCTTCCCCGCCGGCCAGAAGGGCCGCATGACCATCGACATCAATCATGCGAATCCGAACGTCATGTACATGATGATCGAAGCCGCAGCCAATGCCACGGGGCCCATTGTCGGTGAACGCAGCCCGAAGAACAACGGGTTGTGGAAGAGCACCGACGGCGGCGCCACCTGGGCGCAGATGAACAACTACAACGTGCGTCCGTTCTACTACTCGCAGGTGCGCAGCGATCCGAAAAACCCCGATCGCGTGTACTTCTCGAGCACCGACCTGCAAATGTCGGAAGACGGCGGCAAGACGAACCGCTCAACGGCCAATGGCGTGCACATCGATACGCACGGCATCTGGATTGACCCCAGCGACCCCGAGCGCTGGGTGATTGCGAATGATGGTGGCATTGCCATCACCTTCGACAAGGGCGGCAACTTCGTGCAGGGACAGAACATTCCCGTGGCGCAGTTCTACGAAGTGGCGTACGACATGGCCGTGCCGTACAACAT
Source organism: Gemmatimonadota bacterium (assembly GCA_947463135.1). GTDB lineage: Bacteria > Gemmatimonadota > Gemmatimonadetes > Gemmatimonadales > Gemmatimonadaceae > Gemmatimonas. The sequence continues at coordinate 1,414 of CANHTA010000136.1, read as the reverse complement.
TTGCGGCGGTGCGCAGGACAACGGCACCTGGTGTGGCCCGAGCAAGCGTCGCACGCCCACCACGAGCCTCGGCTACTGGTTTACCATTGCCGGCGGCGACGGCTTCTACGCGGCCATGGACCCCACCGACCCGAACGTCGTGTACGGCGAGTCGCAGGGTGGCAACGTGTCGCGCGTGAACCTGAAGAGCGGTGAGCGTATGGCCTTTGTGAAGCCCACGTGGCAGGCCCGATACAAGCAGTGGGAAGACTCGATTGCGACCGTTCGCGGCAATCCGCTGGTGGCCGCCACCAAGGCGCAGAGCACCGCCATCGCCGCGCTGCGTGCGCAGCAGGCGAAGGACTCGAGCGAACTCTCCATTCGCTACAACTGGAACGCGCCGTTCTTCATCTCACCGCACAACCCGTCGGTGATTTACTTCGCCGGCAACAAGGTGCTGAAGTCAACGAAGCGCGGTGAAGATCTGCGCATCATCTCCGGCGATCTCTCCAAGAACCTGACGGCCAAGCTCGACACCGCGCTGCGTCTCACCGGCGGCATCACGCTCGACGCCACCGGCGCCGAAACGTATGGCACCATCGTGGCGCTCGAAGAGAGCCCGGCCAAGCCCGGCCTGCTGTATGCCGGTACCGACGACGGTAACGTGTGGAAGTCGTCAAATGACGGCGCCACGTGGGAGAATCTGTCGTCGCGCATTCAGGGGCTGCCGAACGGCGGCGAAGTGTACGTGACGCGGATTGAAGCGTCGAAGTTTGACACCAACGTGGTGTACGTGGCCTTCGACAATCACCGGTGGGGGGATTTCCGCCCGCATCTGTTTGTGTCGAAGGATGGCGGCAAGTCGTTCTCGTCCATCGCGAACAACCTGCCGGCCGACGGCCCGGGTGACTTCCTGCACGTGGTGCGCGAAGACCCCATGAATCGCGATCTGCTGTATGTGGGCACGTCCATCGGCGTGTACGCGTCGATCGACCGTGGCGCCACGTGGTCGCGCTTCATGGCCAATCTGCCCAGCGTGCCGGTGTACGACCTGCAGATCCATCCGCGCGATCGCGAGCTCATCGCGGCCACGCATGGTCGTGGTTTCTGGATTGTGGATGTGGCCCCGCTGCAGGAGATGACGGCGGCCGTAGCGGCCAAGCCGGTGCATCTGTTCACGCCCAAGACGGGCTTCCAGTGGGGCGAGGAGCCGCTGCGCGGCGCCAGCGGCAACGGCAATGCGCAGAACTTCTTCGTCACGCAGAACCCGGCCTACGGGGCCGCGATTTCGTATCGCATCACCACCCCGGGTTCCACGTCGGCGCGCCTGAGCATCGTGGACGCCGCCGGTGATACGCTCACCACGCTCACCGGCCCGGGCGCGCCCGGGTTGCACACCGTCACGTGGGCGTACGCCATCACGCCGCGCGCCGTG
>CANHTA010000135.1 GCA_947463135.1 Gemmatimonadota bacterium | reverse complement strand
CAATATCGGGATGGTGAATGAGCTCGCGATCGTCTGTGACAAACTGGGCGTCGACGTCTGGGAAGTGATTAACGCCGCGGCCACAAAACCGTTTGGCTTTATGAAGTTTACCCCGGGCCCCGGCATCGGTGGCCACTGCATCCCGCTCGATCCGCATTACCTCGCGTGGAAGATGCGCACGCTCAACTACAAGACGCGCTTCATCGACCTCGCCAGCGAGATCAATGCCCATATGCCCGAGTGGGTGGTGCAGAAGGTGGCCGATGCCTTGAACGAAGTGCGGAAAGCGGTGCACGGGAGTCGAGTGCTCGTGCTCGGTGTGGCGTACAAGCGGAATATCGACGACGTGCGTGAGAGCCCGGCACTCGACGTGATTCGCCTGCTCGAGCAGCGCGGTGCGCACGTCGAATACCATGACCCGTTTGTGCATGAATTCCGCGAAGATGGCCACACCCGCAAGGGCGTTGAACTCAGCGACGAAATGCTGCGGTGGGCCGACGCCGCGGTGGTCATCACCGATCACCACAATGTGGACTACCAGCGCGTCGTCGATCACGCGGTGCTGGTGGTGGACACCCGAAATGTGACCGCCGGCTTAGCAGCTGGACGTGCCCGTATCATTCCTCTGGCATCCGGCAGTCGGACCTTGGGTGCCGCATCATGAACCACTCGCCTACTCGCGGAACGTATCCATCCGCGGCGTCTCGGGTACCACACGCCGTATGAGTTACCGACTGTCTCGCGTTGATTTCCGCCTGTTACTCCTCCTCGGGGTCGCAGCCGCATTGGCTGGCTGTTCACGCGGGTTTCAACCGCGCGATTACGCGAATCCCGAAGCGCTGTTCCGCGCCTCGTTACTCGAGTTCCAACGGCAGAAGTGGGAGAATGCCAAGATCGGCTTTGAGCGCCTGACCAGCGATTTGTCGGCGCGCGATCCGCTCTTGGCCCCAGCCTATTTCTATCTGGCACTCGCACACGAGCGGCAGAAAGAGTATCTCCTCGCCGCGCAGGCCTTCGAGCGGATCACCGATGGGTTCCCCGATGATACGCTCGCGTCCACCGCGATGCTCGGCGTCGGGCGCAGCTACCAGAATCTGTGGCGCCGCCCGTCACTCGATCCGGAGAATGGCCAGAAGGCGGTCTCAATTCTTCGCGCCCTTCTCTCTTCGTACCCCGAGAGCAAGGAGACGGAGGACGCGAAAAAGCGGATTGTGCAGCTCGAAGAGTGGATGGCGCAAAAGGACTACGACACGGGGGTGCATTACATCCGGGTCCGTCGGGCCATTGACCCTGCGATCATCTATTTCAAAGATGTCGTAACCACCTATCCCAGCACGAAGGCCGCGCGGCTTTCGTGGCTGCGGTTGCACGAGCTGTACACCAAAATCCGCTGGAAGGAGGACGCGGCGGAGACGTGCACCGCCATGTGGCGGGCGTACCCGGCCGATCCATTAGTCAAGGCTGCCTGCGGGGTGGCACCGGCAGACACGGCAACGGCGTCCAAGTCGTCCTCCCTGGCCGTTGGCGTACCGGGGGTATACCCGCGCCCCGGTCCACGATCGCACGGCTAGCGCCGATCGGCGGCCCCTCTATGCGTATCGGCATCTTCGGAGGCAGTTTTGATCCGCCGCATGTCGGCCATCTGATGGTGGCGCTTGACGCGCTGGACGAATTGGCCCTCGATCGCCTGCTCATCATCCCTGCGGCCCAGCAGCCCCTCAAGGGGATGCATGCCACCGACGCCCAGGATCGGCTCGCCATGGCGCGGGCTTGCTTTGGTGGGCTCCCAGGCATCGAGGTCGACCCCGTCGAAATCGATCGCGGCGGGTTATCTTACATGGTTGACACAGTGGAGACGCTGCGGCTGCGCTGGCCGTCGGCGTCGCTCTTCTTGCTGCTCGGGGACGACGCGGTTGAGTCGCTCCCCCGGTGGCATGAGGTGACCCGCCTGTTGTCGCTGGTGCACTTGGTCGTGCTCAGCCGCGGCGACCGGCCCACTGAGGCCACCGACGCCGTGTCAGAGGTGGAGCGGGTAGGAGCAGCGACGATGCAGCGTGTTGCGACACGCCGCGTCGATGTGTCATCAACGGAAATCAGGGCACGGGTACGGGACGGGCGCTCCATTCGGGGCTTCGTTCCCGATGCCGTGGAGACGTACATCGCAACCACCGGGCTGTATCTCAAGAATTCCCGGGTGTTGTCGACAGCGGAGGACCCAGCGCGCCCCTAATGGCGCACCGAGGCTTCGTCGTCGCGGCGCCTTTGCCAAGAGGTTCACATGCTGAAAGGTTTGATTGGACGCGTGTTCGGCACGCGGCACGAACGCGAACGCAAGCGGGTTCAGCCCGTGCTCGCAGAGATCCATGAGATCGAGGCACGCCTCGCGCGGCTGTCCGATGATGAGATCCAAGGGCAAACGGCCAAGTTCCGCCAGCGGCTCGCAGAGCAGACGGCGCCCATCGAGTCGCGTATCGCGGAGCTCAAAGCGGCCAAGCATGGCACCGCCGATGGCGCAGAGCGCGAGCGTATCGATCTGGAGCTCCAGGGGGCAGATGGCCGTGGGGGCGCGGAAGGCGAACTGCGCGCCACGATCGCGGAGGTCCTCGATGAGCTGCTCCCCGAGGCCTTCGCCACCGTGCGTGAGGCTTGCCGGCGACTCAAGGGGTCCACCGTCGCGGTCACGGGCAATGAGCTCACGTGGGATATGGTCCCCTATGACGTCCAGCTCATTGGTGGCATTCAGCTCCACCTCGGTCGCATCGCGGAGATGGCGACCGGCGAGGGCAAGACACTGGTGGCCACCTTGCCGATGTATCTCAATGCGCTGCCCGCACGCGGGGCGCACCTCGTCACGGTGAACAACTACCTCGCCCGTCGCGATTCCCAGTGGATGGGGCACTTGTATCGGTGGCTGGGACTCACCGTCGGTTGTCTCGACGATACGGAGCCGGGCACCTATGAGCGTCGCGCGGTGTACGGCTGTGATATCACGTATGGCACCAATAATGAGTTCGGTTTCGACTACCTGCGCGACAACATGGTGGTGTCGAGCGAACAGCGCGTGCAGCGTACCCATATCTTCGCCATCATCGACGAAGTCGACTCGATCCTCATCGATGAGGCCCGTACCCCGCTCATCATTTCTGGGCCGGTTGGCAACGAAAGCGATGGACGGTATGCGGAGTTCAATACCGCGGTGGAACGGCTGGTGCGACGCCAATCCGAACTGGTGAATGCCCTGGTCGGAGAGGGTGAGCGCGCCCTGGAAGCAAAGGAAGAGCAGGACGCGGCGCTTCGACTGTACAAGGCGCAGCTCGGCGGTCCAAAAAACAAGCGGCTCGTAAAGGCGCTGCAGGAGTCCGGTGTCAAGCAGCTGGTGCAGCGCATGGAGCTCGACATCATTTCCGACAAGAAGCTCCCCATGAACAAACGGACGTTCCGGGAGATCGAAGACGATCTCCTGTATGTCCTCGACGAGAAAGGACACACCGTCCATCTCACCGAGCAGGGGCTCGACTATCTCTCGCCGGAAGCACACGACCAGTTCGTCCTGCCCGATATCTCGCTCATGATCGGCCGACTCGATCGCGATCTTGGGTTGTCCGCGCCGGAACGGCTGGAACAGCGAAACGCCATCGAACGAGAGTACGCGCTCAAGAGTGAGCGCCTGAACATCATCCACCAGCTGCTCCGCGCGCACGCCTTGTATGAGCGCGACGTGAATTACGTCGTGCAGGAAGGGCAGGTGCTCATCGTTGATGAGTTCACCGGTCGTACGATGCCCGGACGGCGCTGGAGCGAGGGGCTACATCAGGCGGTCGAGGCGAAAGAACGCGTGCAGGTGAAGGGCGAGACACAAACGCTCGCCACTATCACGATTCAGAACTACTTCCGCATGTACGAGAAGCTTGCCGGCATGACCGGTACGGCGGAAACCGAAGAGAACGAATTTCACGAGATTTACGGGCTCTCCGTCTCGGTCATTCCCACGAATCGACCGATCACGCGCGATGACCGCCAGGATTACGTCTACAAGACCCGCCGGGAGAAGTACAACGCGATCGTTGAGGAAACGAAACGGCTGCACGGCCTCGGCTTTCCGGTGCTCATTGGTACCGCCAGTGTCGAAGCCTCCGAAACGCTCGCACGGCTGTTCGCGCGCGCCGCGCTCAAGCACAGTGTGCTGAATGCGAAGTACCACCAGCGGGAAGCCGAGATCGTCGCGGGCGCTGGACAGCCGGGAGCCATCACGATTGCCACAAACATGGCCGGCCGTGGCACGGACATCAAACTTGGCAGCGGCATTACCGAGGCAAAGCCATCAACCGTGACTGATCCCGATGGAAAGGAGATCGACATCATGGAGATCGGCGGCCTCCACATTATCGGGTCCGAGCGGCATGAATCCCGTCGCATCGACCGGCAGCTGCGTGGCCGCTCCGGCCGTCAGGGCGATCCCGGGGCGTCGCAGTTCTTCCTGTCGCTGGAAGATGATCTCATGCGACTCTTCGGGTCCGATCGGATCGCGAAGTTGATGGATCGGATGGGGGCGCAGGATGGCGAGGTCTTAGCTCATCCGCTCATTACGCGCTCAATCGAGCAGGCGCAGAAACGCGTCGAACTGCAGAACTTCCAGTCGCGTAAACGGCTGCTCGAGTACGACGATGTGATGAATCAGCAGCGCGAGGTGATCTATTCCCTTCGTGCCTTTGCCCTTGAAGGTGGTGAGGAGCTCAAAGGGGAAGCGCTGAAAATGATCGATCGCGGCGTCCAGCGTCGTGTAGAGCAGGCGCTCGCCACCTTTGATAAGCAGGAAGACTGGGACGTGGAGTACGTGCAGCAGGATCTCCTGATGCACTATATGCTCCCCGTGCCGACGTTCACCAACGGTGCACGCGTGGGCTCGGTGGAGGAGGCGCAGGCCATCGCCGTGGAGGCGGGTCGCGTGGCGTTTGACCACAAGCTCGACAGCCTGAATGCGGTGACGGACGAGAATGGTCAGGGCTTCGCCGACCGCCTCCTGTCGCTCATTACGCTCAATGTGATCGACGAAAAGTGGAAAGATCACCTCTACGATCTCGATCAGTTGCGCGCCTCGATTCATTACCGGTCGTGGGGACAGAAGGATCCGCTGGTGGAGTACAAGCAGGACGCGTACACGATGTTCGAAGACCTCATGCACGATCTGGCCAATACTTTTACCGAGCGCTTTCTCAAGGCGCAGCTGGTGTTCGAACCAGCGCCGACGGCAGATCTGGAGCTGCAGGCACCGGTGGGTGGATCGCTGCGTGGGGAGGATCGCCCAACGAAGCGTTTCAACGCGCTTGGCATTCTCGAGGACATCCCGCTTGACGAGTTCGAGGTCATCGAGGCCCTCGACGACACGGCCCCGACCGACGGGGACCATGCCAACCTCGATGGTGGCACGGAGCCGGTGCGTCAGATGGTGCGCGGAACCCCGGCGGTGGTTGGCGCCGGACCGGTTCGATCCCTTGAGGGCGGGGGACGAGCGTTACCGCTGGGATGGGAGTCCACACCGCGGAACAACGTCTGCCCGTGCGGCTCGGGCAAGAAGTTCAAAAAGTGCCACGGCGTGAACCTCTAGCGCTTGCGCCGGTAGGCGGCGGTCGGCCATCGCCCTGGTGGAACGTCCGCCTGGGCGTGGTGGTACATTCTTCCTAGACTCTTACTGGGCGGTGCCGATGCGTACGGGATGGGTGGTCGGTTTCTTGGGATGGTTGGTGGCGGCGCCGACGCTGTCGGCGCAGGCGAGGGGCGGCGACGGTTTCCTGTTCTCGCCGCCACGCGCCACGTGGTCTGTGCGGGGCGGCTTTGCCCAGCCTTCGGCATCAAGCGACGTCTTCGCGTTTGTCACCGAACGGCTTACGGTGAACCGCGGTGATTTCGGTGGCCTGTCCCTCGCCACTGATCTCGCGTTTCGGGTGCATCCACGGGTTGATGTGATGGTGGGTACCGGCATCAATACCCGCGTCGCGCGCTCGGAATATCGCGATTTTGTCGATACCGACGATGTGCCCATCGAACAGCGCACCACGTTTCGTCGGATCCCGCTGACGGCGGGGCTGAAGCTGCACCTTCGTCCCGAGGGACGCACCGTGAGCTCGTTGGCGTGGGTGCCAACTCGGATGGCGCCCTATCTCGCGGCGGGTGGTGGGATGATGCACTACGTGTTCCAGCAGGACGGCGACTTCATCGACTTCAAGACCCTCGACGTGTTCCGTTCCACGCTCAAATCTGTCGATCTGTCGGCCATGGCGTTTGGTGCCGTGGGGACGACCTACTCGCTGAGTCCACATATTGGCCTGAATGCCGAGCTGCGCTACGAGCAGTCACGCGGCACCCTGAGCTCTGATTTCCGCGATTTCGCACCGATAGACCTGTCCGGCGTTGGGTTGACCGCCGGGTTCCTCTTCCGTTTCTAGGGGGCGTTGACATGACGATGAATGGGACGGTAGCGACGCTGCGCGTTGCTCGACTGATGGCCATGCTCTCGTTGGGGTGGGGCGGTGCCCTTGCCGCACAAACGCCGCCGTCTCGTGCCGGCGCGGTTACGGTTGACCCCCGCTTTCAGCCATGGATGGGGTGTTGGGCGCCGTCGGCTCACTCAACCGGGGTTGGCGTGACGGCCAGGCCAAAGCCGCCCGCCTTGGCCTGTGTTGTCCCGTCTATCTCGGTCACCGGTAGCGTGGATCTCGTGGTGTTTGATAGCGCCAACGTCGCAACGCGATCGGCCATTCCGCTTCCCGGTACGCGGATGGCCAAGTCGGTCGATGGGTGCAACGGGACCGAGACCGCCACGTGGTTGCCGGATGATCGGCGGCTCCTGATGCAAGCGGAACTCACCTGCGGGCGTGGTGCGAAACGGTTGGAGACGGGGCTCATGACCATGTCGACGGCCGGCGAGTGGATGCAGGTGCAGCACCTCGATGTTGGCGGAAACGCCGGCACTTCTGTCATGACGCTGCGCTACGTGGTGGACTCCCTCGGGGAATGGGCGCGGCTTGGTGCCAGCGCAGCCCCGTCAACCGAGTCCATGCGATTCGCCGTCGGTGCGCCGCTGTCGCTCGTCGACGTGCTCGAGGTGGCGAAGCGCGTCCCCGCCGCACTCTCCGAGGCGTGGCTCACAGAAACACAGCAACGGTTCTCCGTGAACGGGAAGGCGCTGCTGCGATTGGCTGATGGGGGGATGCCGTCGCGCGTCATCGACCTCATGATTGCCATGTCCCACCCAGAGACCTTTGCCGTGCGCACGCCGAGTGGTGAGGGGCGCCGTGCGGCAAATACGGACGTCATTACGGGTGGATTTGACAACATGCGTTTCTCTGGAGCATGTGGCCGGATGGTTGATTTCTGTTACGGGCCTGGCGGCATGGGAGCATGGGGATTGGGCTGGCAATACGGCCTGAGCCCGTTTGATGACTACAGCCTTCGCTACGGGATGGGGGGATTCTTCAATCCGTTCGGCTTTGGCAACGGTTTCTATGCTGGCAATAGGCCGATCATCATCGTGAATCGTGGCGATGCCGATCTGCCAGCCACACGTGCGACTGGTGGCAGAGCAATCCGCGGCGGTGGCTATACCCGCGCGTCATCGGGGAGGGAGTCATCGCCGCCACCGATCGGCGGATTTGGCTCCTCGGGATCCGGCGCGAGTTCAGGATCTGGCAGTAGCGGTAGTGGTAGTGGTAGCAGTAGCGGTAGTGGTAGCAGCAGCGGGGGCAGTAGCGAAGGCGGTCGTACCGCGAAGCCGCGTGGCAGCGGCGGGGTGTAGCGGTGTCATCACAGGCGGCCGGTCAATGCCCGCGTGGCGCTCGGCGCATCAGCGTGATCACCGTTTGGTGACGACCTCGTAAAAAAAGTACGCATGAGCACCTTGACTGGTTCGTTGGCGCGATGTATTAATACGATCTGCCGCAGAGAACGCGGCGGAACACAAAACGAGTAACGAACGCAGCCCGATGTGGTTGCGCGCAGCTAGTAGGGCAGCACGATCGCTATTTGACAATCGAAGTTCGAGATCGATGGATGTGTGGGACGGTATCGATGACCTGCGGCTGCTTCAGGGCTGCAGCGAGATATCAAATCTGTTGATTAGTACGTGATTCGGCGTGGGGCGGCTTT
>CANHTA010000134.1 GCA_947463135.1 Gemmatimonadota bacterium | reverse complement strand
GGTAAAGCTGTTCGGAAAACTGTTAAAAGAAACTGCTCTACCGCGGATTGACACGAATATCCGCGGATCGCCCCGCACGGCGCGACGGCTCGTCGTACACGACCATGCCAACAATAGTCGTTGCTGTTTATCCGCGAGCATTGGCGTAAATCCGCGGTAAAGCTGTTCGGAAAACTGTTAAAAGAAACTGCTCTACCGCGGATTGACACGAATATCCGCGGATCGCCCCGCACGGCGCGACGGCGACTGACAACAACGGCAAGCAGTGGGGTACGCCGTATTCCTGGGCTGCACGCACCGCCCCCTCCCGGCGACCCAGCCCCGATCAGCGTCAACGTACGCTATACGGTACCCGATCGAACCGGCCGCCATGACATGGAGAGACGCCGACCGGACGCCGCACAATCACGCAAGTAGAGATTGATCAGACTCTGGTAGGGCAGCTCCAATTCCGCCGCCAGGTCGCGGAAATACTCGACGGTAGACTCATCGAGCCGGATCGTCACCGACCGCTTCAACCGCTTGGCGTAGGGATTCTTCGTCGCCGCAGAAAAATCGTATCGTGCTTTCATCGGGTTCTCCTCACCAACGGAGTGTTCGGGATCGGCTATCAGGAGCGCCTCCTCGAAGCTCACGCCGTGCTTCTTGACGTTCGACGCGGCCTTGACCGGACTCCACTCAAACTCGATGTGGCGCATCACCACACTGTACGTACACTGTACACGATCTCAAGGTCCGCGCTGAGGTCGGCAGTGCCGGATCACGCCCTAGCGCACCGTGGCGTCCCAGAGGGTCACGGTGCCGAGGGTCGCGTTCCACACACTGCGGTAGTGCTTCAAGAACGGGTACCCGATCGAAAGCAGATCGGCGGTAGCGGATTCAACCGTCAGCTCATCGATGGTGAAGGGCTGGCCCTGATAGGTCACAGTCTGCAGTGCGTAGAGCGTGGGGGCCGACCGGTCCCGTGTTCCACCCGCGCCCTTCGTGCTGGGCACAAGCACACCGGCGGCAAGAAGGGCGGCGCGATGTGGGTCTGTCAGTTTCAGCACGCCGGGGCTGCCGCTATCGAAGAGGGCGGGGAGCTCGATGGTGCCGGCCTGTAGCGTCATGGATCCGGGCTGCGGCCCCACAGCAGTGACGGCGAAGGTCGCGATTTTTGTGGACGCGCCTGGTGGCGGCTCATTCCCATCGGCTGTCGCTGGTGCGCGCCGCACCGCGATGTGCCGCGCGGCGTAGTCGATGGTGAATTCGTAGGGCTTGAACAGCGGGTAGCCCATGAATCCCAGGAAATCCGCCGCGATCCCCTGCTGCACGAAGCTGAAGTCGGCGCTGCGTATGCCGTCCAGATCGGCAAAGTGCAGTCGGCTGGCGACGTCAATGTCCTTGACCTTGTCGTGCAGAAACAGCTGGAACTGCTGGCCGGAGGCCGCCGTGCCGACGCTCAGTGGCTTCCCCGAATCCAGCGGCGCCAGCGCGCGATTCAGGAAGAAGGTCATAGGCGTGCCGGTGTCGAACATGAACACACCCGGCGTTCCGTTCACGCTGGCATCGACCAGGATGTATCCATTCGTCAGCCTGAATGGGAGCAGTACACGGCCGCTGGTGGGGACAAAGGGGTCCAGGATCGAGCGGTCCTGGAACGTGTTCATGTCCGGGGCAGAGGGCGCGCGCTGGCAGAGGGCTCCAGTGACGGCCAGTAGACTTGCCGCGATGCCGATGGCACCCGCTCTCAACCGGCGGTGCATGTCAGATCCGTACTGCGCTGCGCGTCGGCGTACGTCACGCTTCGCAGACGAGTTCCCTGCCAGAACACGCTGGCGACAAGCAGAAAACGATGGGAAGCGGACGAAAAAACCGTCGCCATGATGCCTCCGCGTGGAAGAGTATGTCCTGTCCAATAGATCTTAACCGCTGACTGGTCATGCCGCTTGACGCTCGGAAAGACGGTAGCGAAGCGTCAGTGCGTGGGGCCCCCACCTTCCGCTGCCCCCACGCCTGCCACCTGAGTACCGCCCCAACGCCCCGCGACCACGCGGGGAACGCTGCCAAAGGCGGCCGTCCCACCGGCACGGTACATTGGCCCCAGCCGGCATCGCGCCGTACGCTTGACCGTGAGCTGATCCACCCCGATGGAACATCCTATCCCGATGGAGCCAATCATGTCGGTTCGTTCTCTGCGTCAGTTATCGCTTGCCACGCTGCTCGCCGCGGCGCTCCCTGCCTCGGCGCTGCCCGGTACCGCGCTGTCGGCACAATCCCCAACGATCACGACCTACGTGCGCTACCGCGTGGACGGTGCCACGTCGTACGGCCGCGTGGTCGGTACGACCGTGCAGCAGCTGCGCGACGCGCCGTGGCTCGATACGACGCGCACGGGACGCACGGTGCCGCTGGCCCGCGTGCAGTTGCTGGCCCCGGCCACCCCCTCCAAGGTGATCGCGGTGGGGCTGAACTATCAGACGCACCTTGGTGAGCGTTCGGCGGCTACGTATCCCGGGTTGTTCGCGAAGCTGCCCACGTCAATCATCGCGCACGACGAGCCTATCGTGCTCCCCGCCGACGCGAACAACGCACACTACGAAGGGGAGATGGTGATCGTGATCGGCAAGCAGGCGGCGAACGTATCCGTGGCCGATGCGAAGCAGTACGTGTTCGGCATCACCGTGGGCAACGATGTGTCAGAGCGCGACTGGCAAAAGAGTGACCTCCAGTGGTTTCGCGCCAAAGCCGCCGATACCTTCGGGCCGATGGGCCCGGTGCTGATCACCGGATTGAACTACGACGACCTGCTGCTGCAGACGCGCCTGAACGGTGAGGTCGTGCAGTCACAGCGCACGAAAGATCTGATTTTCGATGTGGCAGCGCAGGTGAGCTACATCAGCCGGTACGTGACACTCATGCCGGGTGACGTGATCTACACCGGTACGCCCGGAACCACGAAGCGGATAGTGGCCGGCGATGTGGTGGAGGTGGAACTTGAAGGCGTCGGCATTTTGCGCAATCGCGTGACGCAGCGGGGCGCGCGCTAGTGCGCCCCTTCTCCGCCGTGCGCGTCGTCCTCGCCGTGGCAGCCATGCTGACAACCGATGCCCTGCGCCCCACGACCGCGTCGGCGCAGGGCGCCAACCGCATCACGCACGGACCGATGCTCGGGCGTGTAACGGCGCACGGAATCGGCATCTGGGCACGCACATTCCGCGCGGGTTCCTTCCGCGTCCGCTACGGCAAATCGGCCGACCGTCTCGACCAGCTGTCAGCACCGGTCATCACCAGCGTCGAGCATGACAACACCGGGGTGGTGCAGCTTACCGGTCTCGATGCCGACGCCACCTATTTTTATGAACTCGCCCTCGGCGCCGGCGACGTGGCCGTCCCGGTTGTCCAGCGCAATGGGACGTTTCATACGCTGCCCGATGCCGACGCCGTGCGCGACGCCACATACAATCCCAACGGGTTGTTCAATTTCAGCTTCCAGTTTGGCCACGGGAACAACCAGAGCGCAGCCGGGCTGGGTTCGGCGCTCCCCACCTTCCGGAAAATGCTTGAGCAGCGCGTCCCCGAGCGTGTGCACTTCGCCGTATTGAACGGAGACTGGGTCTACGAGGAGCGGCGTGACTATCCGGCCGATCAATGGATGCGGGACGTTGGAATCCTGCCGACCAACGTGCCACCGCTTGTCGCGATAGCACCAACGGTCGTGGGCGCGTGGGAGAACTACAAGCTGTATCTCGATCGTGGCTCGAATCTCGCGCTCTGGCATCGCAACGTGCCGTCGTACTACACCATGGACGACCACGAGATGCTCAACGACATGTTCGGCTCGGGGACGGCCGGCTTCCGCAACCGGCGTGCGGCATTCCGTGACATCGGAACCCAAGCGTGGTACGACTACCTCGGCTGGAGCAATCCGCCAGCGTCCGACCAAGGGATTCTGTTCGGTCAGGCGGAGCTCACAAAGGGCAGTGACATCCTTGTGGATCGTACGCGCGACTTCACCGCCATCGATCTGGCGAAGGCGTCCAACGTGATGGTCCATTGGGGCGGGCCCACGGCTGGCGTCCACGATGTGGCGCTGGACGGGGTGGGCGGCGATCCGAATGCGGGGGCGTACGACATCGTGGAGCGCCTGGACGCGCATCGGCTGCGTATCCGGCCGGCGGCGCGCGCCAGCAGCCGCCCGTCCTACTCCGTGGGCCGGAAAAACTACTCGCGCCTGCGCGTGAGCAACGCGGACATCTTTTTTCTCGATACCCGTTCGTACAAGGAAGTCTACGATCCCAAGGACCCCGGCAAGCCAGGGGTGTCAATGCTGGGCGCCGCCCAGAAGGCATGGCTCAAGGAACAGATGCGTACGAGTGACGCGCAGATGTTCTTCATCTTTTCTTCGGTGAATCTCACGATTCCGCATGTCGGGACCAGCCGCGGCGCCGACAAGTCGGCGGCTGAGACCGAGCGCGATGATGCCTGGACGGCGTATCTCGATGAGCGCGGCGAGATGATCCGCTACTGGGATGGTCTCGGAAAGCCGGTGTTCGTGATCACCGGCGACCTGCACAACAGTTTCGCCATCAACGTGACCGACCGGCTGTGGGAGTTTGCCGCGGGGCCGCACAACTCCCGCAATCACGGCGCGGAGGCCGAGGGCAATCGCCCAGCCAACGGACCATTCGAGTATGGCGGCCAGAAAGTGAACATCCGCTGGTCGAGTTATTTCCTCGAATCCACGCCGGTTGATCTGCGGTCGGACCCGGTGTACGGGATCGTGCAGGTAAACAACGTGTTCACCAACCGGAAGGCGTCTGGCAAGAACCTTTCGGTCGCCTACCCGCTCCCACAGGTGATCTTCCAGTTCTACAGCGGCTTCACGGGGCAGCTGTTGTACGCCGAATCGATCGTCATCGGGAAGTGAAGCGCCGCGCCGCGAGCAGCCCAATGGCAATCAGAAACGACAAGAGCGTGATCGGGGGGAGATGCCCCGGCCAGCTGTCAGGCTGACTCCACGAGGGATAGCCGATCGCCAGCACATGCACGGCGGTGAGGGCCAGAACCAGCTGACCGGCCCCGGGGCGCAGGCTCCGGGCGTCGGAGGGCTTGGCGGATGCCGTGGACAGCAGGTACAGCACCAGCGCCGCCACGGCCCCGGTGAGCATCGACCACTCAGCGGCGGCCGTAAAGCGGCCGTCGGCGGCGTAGAGCTTCGCCAGATAGGCCGGGGAGAGCACGCTCAGCGACAGCAGCAGGTGCAGCAGGACGCACCCGAACCCGACGGCGCCGAACGCCGCGCGCTGCGCCCCGGATTGCAGCGCGGCAGCACCCACGAGGACGAGGCCAACCACGGCGACGGCCTTATTGGTGATGAAAACCGGAAGGCGATCAGCCGACACACCGCCGAGGAGCACGTAGCGGACAACGGCATAGCCCATCGCGATGAGCATGACCTGCGCGGCGACGGTCCAGGAACGGCCCATGGGGTGATCGGTGCGGGTAACGGGGATGCAGGCGAACGCGTCGCGTCACGGCCGTGCCAGCGGACGGCCCTGAAACCGCCCGGAAGCAACGGCGCGGAACCAAACGAAACGCCACCGTGGCCGGATGACGAAACAATCCATGCCGAGCGTCGAATCTAGTCGCGAGACGCGCACCGCGGCGCGTCCGCCGACGCCACCGCGGCCCTCCCACCGGCACCATAAGACGGGAAATTCCTCTCGCGCGCGGTGCTATTCCCGCGTGCTTCCCTTCGGCCGCTCGGTTGTCCCGCTCAACCGGCCAATTTCCGCCGCGGCCAGATCGCGCAGCGGACCGAGTTCGGCTTCCGTGTCCGCCAGCAGCAGCATGGCCTGCCGAAAGTGACCGAGTGCGTCCGCATGACGACCAGCCTGTTCGGCCAGCTGGCCGCGCCGCACGAGACTGGGGGCGAGGTACACATAATCGAGCCGCGCGCCAAGCGGGATGGACGCGAACGCCTTGTCGGCCAGCGCATCACGTGCGGAGCGCTGTAGCGCGTCGGCCCGCAACCATCGCTCACGGGTGCGCGAGAAGTACGTCGAGCGCCCCGCAAACTGATACGGAACGACCGGCACAAAGCCCTCGAGCCCACGCGGAGCGATGCGTCCCTGCTGCCGACCGGCTTCGGTCTCGAGCCCCAGTTGCAGATCGGGGCACAGCGCCCGTACGCGCGACACGGCGCGGCTGTCACAACGCAGCGTCGGTGGAACGCGTCCATCGGCCAGCGCGAGCTGCGCATGCAGATAGGCCGTAATCAGTGACGCCGCCGGGACGTCCACGCCGAGTTCGAGACTCAGCGGCAGACTGCCGGTAGCGAGCCCCTCAAGATCTTCGAGCGCCCGCCTGGCGTCTCGCCGCCGTTCGGCGCTGACCGCCGCAAAAGGAAGCGTCGCGAAGTACGCCCGGCTCCACGCCGCCGACACGGGATCGAGCGGTGCCGCCAGGTCGAGCTCGCGCCACGCCTCCGTGAAGCGCCCGCGCGCCACGGCCAGATGCGCCAAGGCAACGTGTCCCTGCGCCCGCACGCTGCGCGGGTACGATGCCACCGTCAGCCGCCGCGCCAGCGGAGCGGCGGCGGACGGATCCGCCAGCATGCCGGCGAGCATGCTGTGGAGATAGAAGAGCGAGTAGTCGGGCAGCGAATCGAGCAGTGGCTGCACCGCCGCGATCGACGCCGTCGTGCCGATCCCGTAGGCCGCGAGCACGCGCGACTCGCCGGCGACGGCGCCGCGCGCGCCGAGTCGCTCAAGGTGGCGCAGCAACGCGCGCAGTGCCGGTGCATTCCGGGCCCGCGCCTCCGTGCGGAAGCCGTGAACGATCGCTTCGAAGTTGCTGCTGTCGAGCGCGATCACCGTGCGCCAGGCATCGGTGGCGTCGTCCATCGACTGCCCAAGAACTGCAGCGCCATGAAACAGCACCTCGGCCAGCTGGAACCACGCATCGCGGTCGAAGCGGTCGCTGGTGGCGAGTTCGCGGAAGATCACCTCCGCCCCCTCCCCGTCGCCGGTGCGCCATCGAGCGTACCCGGTGTACAGCTCGCGATCGCGCGCGGTGAGGGTCGTGGCGCGCTTCAGGGCCCGCACGATGGCGCTGTCCGCATCCTGCGTCCGCTGTGTGTACTCGGCGGCGATGGCGCGCCGGTACCAGGCATCCGAAAAGCGCGAATCGAGGACGGTGGCATCACGGAACGCCTTCCATGCGCCATCAAAGTCTCCCCGACGCAGCAACATCTCCCCATCGAGGTACTTGCGGAGTGTACCGGGCACGACGGTCCCACGCAGCCCGGCCTCACGTGTACGCTCCCCCAACTCCGGGTAGAGTGCCGACGTGAGTTCAAGCGCGAGCTTGTCGGCGATGGCGAGCACGGAGTCCCGGGAGCCCGTGACCGACAGGTGTACCGGGCTCGTGGTGCCTAGGTCGAGATCCACGCGCAGCTGACTCTTTTCGATATTAATAGAGCCATTAAGAACAGTGTATGGCGCCACTTTCGAGCCATTTTGCGGATTTAACGCCGCCAGGTTCACAAGCGTGACCCCGTTCGATCCCTGTGCCCCGTTCACGAGGGCCTCGGCCATCACGGTCGCCAACGCCCGCGCGCCGACGGTGTCACCGCGCAGTGTGAAGGGCTCGACCACCACGTCGCGGGGAGGCAAGGGCGGATCAACGGTGAGCTCGGCGCTCGACACGACGCCGGACCGGCGCGCCGCAACGGCAGCCCACGCCACCGCGCCGACCACGATCGCGACAGCCAGCATGCCGGCAGGCCAACGCGACGCTCGGGCGCGGCGGGGCACGGCCGCCGGTGACGGTGGGTCCGCAGACACGGCGGGATCAGACGGCGCCGGTGGCGGCGGTGGCGCCAGGGTCGGCTCGGCTCCACCGCCATGGACGGGAGCAGCCTCACGTGACGATACGGCCGGGCGGGACACGAGCCCCTGCGCGATGCGCGCCATCACCGCCGGATCGGGCTCGACCTCCAACTCCGTGCGCATCCGCTGCTCCCACGCCGCGGCGGCAGCCCGGGCGGCCGACGGGTCGCCGGCACTGGTCGCCGCCTGCACGTACGCGAGCAACGCGCTGCTGTCGAAGGGGAAGAGCGACAACACCCGCTCCCGGCTACTCCGTGCGGCCGCCCAATCGCCTCGCGCTTCGTCGGCATCGGCGCGGCCCTC
>CANHTA010000133.1 GCA_947463135.1 Gemmatimonadota bacterium | reverse complement strand
TGAGATCATTGACGCCATCACCGAGCAGGCGAAGCGCCTGGATCAGGTGATCTTTGCGGGCTTCACGCACGAGCCGGCGGCGGCGCTTGCGGCCGCGCTGGTGCAGCGGCTTCCGCGTGGGCTGTCCAAGGTGTTTTTCTCCGATGACGGCTCCACCGCCGTTGAAGTGGCCATCAAGCTGTCGCTCCAATCGTTTGCCAACCGTGGTACCCCACGCCGCCTTATTGCCGCGCTCGACCGTGCCTATCACGGCGACACCTTCGGTGCGATGGCGGCGAGTGGGCGCGGCGTGTTTACGCAAATGTATGAACCGCTCTTGTTCGAGGTGGCGCGGCTGCCCGACCCGTCGGAGGGGGACACGCTGTCGGCGCTCGATGCCCTGATCGCCGAGCGCGGCGCGGAATTGGCGGCGGTGATCGTGGAGCCGCTTGTTCTGGGGGCCAGCGGCATGCGGGTGTGGGACGAACAGATCTTGCAGGGCATTCGTGCGCGCACCACCGCCGCGGGGGTGCATCTGATTGCCGACGAAGTGCTCACCGGCTTTGGCCGCACGGGACCGCTCTTTGCGTGCGAACGCGCGGACGTGTCCCCAGACCTGTTGTGCATGTCCAAGGGGCTGACCGGTGGTGTGCTGCCGCTTGGCGCGACGGCGGCCACGGAAGACATCTTCGACGCGTTTCGCAGTGAGGATCGCGCGAAGACCTTTTTTCACGGGCATTCGTACACCGCCAATCCAATTGCGTGTGCGGCGGCGCTGGCAGCGCTGGAGCTGTGTGATGACGCGTGTGAGGATGACCGGGTGCGCATTGAAGTCGCGCACGCCCGTCATCTGGAGACGCTGCGTACGCAGGTGGGGGTGCGCGCGGTGCGACAGATCGGCACCATCGCGGCCGTGGAGTTGGATGCGCCCGCTGGCTACCTCAGCGATATCGGCCGGGAACTCGCGTCGTATGCGCTGCAGGAGGGGGTGTTGTTGCGCCCGCTGGGCAACGTAGCCTATTGCCTCCCGCCCTACTGCATCACGGACCACGAGCTCGATCTGGTGTACGACGTATTACATCGTTTTTTGCGTGGGGCGCGTGCCAACGCGCCGCACGCCTCCCCGCTGGGTCCGGGAGGGCCGGTTGATGACTAAGCCCATACGTTACGCGATCACGGGGACCGATACGGGAATCGGGAAAACGGTAGTCGCGTGTGCACTGGCCGCGCGGGCCCGCGGGTTGGGGTTCCGGGTCGCCGCGATGAAGCCCATTGAGAGTGGCATTGTGGCGCGCCCGCCGGTGCATGGCGGGTTGGCGTCCGACGCGGATCGACTGCAGGCCGCGTGTGGCACCACCGTGCCGGTTTCCGTGATGCGCCCCTATGTTTTGGAAGAACCGCTGGCGCCTATGATGGCTGCGGCGCGCGCGCATGTCACCATCGACCTTGGCGTGCTCGATGCCGCACTGGCTCAGGTTGAACGGGACGCCGACGTGCTGTTGGTGGAGGGTGCCGGTGGGCTGCTGGTGCCGATCAGCGCCTCTTTTTCGTACGTTGATTTGTTCGCGCGCTGGCAGTTACCCCTGCTGGTGGTGGCGGGCAACAAGCTTGGCGTGTTGAACCATGTCCTGCTCACGGTACGCGCGGCGGAAGCGGCCGGCGTACCGGTGCAGGCGATCGTGTTAACGGCGCTGTCGGACACCGATGCCACCGTGGCGGAAGCCACCAATTTCGATGCACTGGTCACGCTTCTCCCACATCATCGGATTCTGCGGCTGCCGTGGATTGACCGACTTGATGATCTCGATGCACTCGCAGCCGCTGCCGAGGGTGGTGGGCTCGATGTGCTGCTGGCCCCTTCTTCTCCATAATCTCCATGTCGCTCGGCTTCTCTGACTGGCAACTCCTCGCCGACCGCGCGCTCGCCGGCGAGCTCATCACACGTGAGCAGGCCCATGCGGTACTCAACGCACCGGATGACCAGCTGCTTGATCAATTGGCAGCGGCCTATCGCGTGCGGCGTGCCACGTGGGGCAATCGCGTCCGGTTGCACTTTCTGCTGAACGCACAAAGTGGCCTCTGTCCGGAAGACTGCGGGTACTGCTCGCAGTCCAAAATCTCGACCGCCGAAATCGAGAAGTATCCGATGATGGCGCAGGAGAAGATTATGGAGGCCGCCGACCGAGCGGCTCAGCTGAAGGCGGGGACGCTGTGCATGGTGATTTCCGGGCGCGCGCCCGGGGAGACCGTGTTCAACAAGGTGCTCGACGCCGTGCGCGCCGTGCGCGCGAAGCACGACCTCAAGGTGTGCGCGTGCCTCGGCCTGCTGAACGAGGAGCAGGTGCTGCGCCTCAAGGAGGCCGGCGTGGAGACGGTGAATCACAATCTCAACACGTCAGCCAACTTCACGCCGGAGGTGGTGGGGACGCACACCTTCACCGATCGCGTGAACACGGTGGAAGCGGTGAAAGCGGCCGGCATGAAAACCTGCAGCGGCGGTATTCTTGGCATGGGCGAAAGCGACGACGACGTGATCGACCTGGCGTTGTCGCTGCGTGAACTCGATGTGAAGAGCGTGCCGGTGAACTTCCTGATCCCAGTGCCGGGGACCTCGTTTGCCGGCATCCGCGAGCTCGATCCGCGTCGTTGCCTGCGCATGCTGTGCCTGTACCGCTTCCTCCTCCCCACGCAGGAAATTCGGGTGTCGGGAGGTCGTGAAGTGCACCTGCGCAGCATGCAGGTGATGGGCTTGTACCCGGCCAACTCCATTTTCGTGGGCGACTATCTCACCACGCAGGGGCAGACGGCGCGCGACGATCTCCGGATGATCGAAGACGCTGGCTTCGTGCTGGAGACACCCGATGGGGAGCCGCTTGAGGGCGATCCGTTTGCCGGGGTGCCGGAGTCGTATCCGCGCGCTGCGCTGCCGATGGTGGAAGTCTGAACGCATGAGTATCGCTGATATCCGCAAGGATTACCGTCGTCATGTGCTCACCGAGCAGGATGTGGACGCGGACCCCATCGCCCAATTCCAGCGCTGGTTTGATGAGGCCATCGCGGCTGCGGTTGTTGAACCCAACGCCATGTGCTTGGCCACGGCAACGCCCGACGCCTATCCGTCGGCGCGGATGGTGTTGCTGAAGGGCCTCGATCCTCGGGGGTTCGTGTTTTACACCGACTATCGCAGCCGCAAGGGGCAGGAATTGTCGGATAATCCCCACGCGTCGCTCTGCTTTTTCTGGGCGGAGCTGGAGCGGCAGGTGCGTGTGAATGGCGCGGTGCAGCGGGTGAGCCGCAGCGAGTCGCAGGCGTATTTCCAATCGCGTCCGTTACCCAGCCGCGTGGGCGCATGGACGTCGCACCAGAGCATGGTGCTTCGTGATCGCGCCGTGCTCGAACAGGAGCTCACCGACAACGAGGCGCGCTTTGCCGGCGGCGACGTGCCGCTGCCGGACCACTGGGGTGGGTTCCGGGTGGTGCCCGACGAGATCGAGTTCTGGCAGGGTCGCGAAAGCCGTCTGCACGACCGTATTCAGTTCCGCCGGGAGTCCGGTGTGTGGGTGCGGAGACGTCTGTCGCCGTAAGCTCGTGGGAACTGTTCGTTGGTATGGAGTGTTCCGCGTGCATGTCACAGACATCGCACGCGGTTCTCATTTTCGGGGCAACCGGCGGCGTCGGCGCCGCACTCGCCCGTCGTCTTGCCTCATCCGGCACCCCGCTGTTTCTCACGGCCCGTCGTGAGGAGCCCTTGGCCGCCTTGGCCGCCGAGTTAGGAGCCGGGTTCGCCGTGAGCGACGCCACCGATTGGACGGATATCGATCGCGTAGCGGATCTTGCCCGCGCGCACTACGGAACCATTGGCGGCATGGCCAATTGCGTGGGCTCACTCATCCTCAAGCCGGCGCATCTCACCAAGTTTGAGGAGTTTCAGCACACCATTGCGCAGAACTTAACCAGTGCGTTCGGTGTGGTGCGTGCGGCGGCGCGCGTTATGCCCGAGGGTGGGGCGGTTGTGTTGTGCAGCACCGCCGCTTCACGCATCGGCCTCTCCAATCATGAGGCGATTGCCGCCGCCAAAGGTGGCGTGAATGGTCTCGTGCTCTCCGCGGCAGCCACCTACGCGTCACGCGGTCTGCGCGTGAATGCCGTGGCTCCCGGTTTGGTGGAGACGCCGCTCACGGCGCGCATCACCGGCTCGGCCCCGGCCGTGCAGGCCTCACAGGCGATGCATGCGCTCGGGCGCATCGGTCAGCCCGACGACGTGGCCAGTCTGATGGCGTGGCTGCTGGGCCCCGATGCCACGTGGGTGACGGGTCAGCTGTATGGCGTGGACGGCGGACTGGGAACGGTGCGGTCCAAGTAGCGCGCGTCAGCTTCGCGTGGCCAGCTCTTCGCGGAGTTTCACGTAGCTTTCGTAGCGTCCCCGTCCAATCTCGCCGCGATCAATGGCCGCCTTGATCGCGCAGTCGGGCTCCACGGTGTGCGTGCAATCGGCAAACCGGCACGCGTTCACCAGGGCCCTGAATTCCGGGAAACAGTGCGCGATGTCCCGTGCCTCAATTCCCCACAATCCCACTTCACGCAGCCCCGGTGTGTCGGCCACAAAGCCTCCACCGGGCAAGGGGTGGAGCACCGCGCCCACGGTGGTGTGTCGCCCTTTATTCACACTGTCGCTGATTTCCGCCGTGCGCAGATCGAGCCCGGGGAATAACCGGTTCATGAGCGACGATTTGCCCACACCCGACGGACCCGTGAGTGCCGAATCTTTGTTCTGCACTTCGGCGCGCAAGGCATCCAGCCCTTCGCCGGTGACGGCGCTGACCAGGTGCAGTGGATAGCCGGCTTTCACAAATTCATCAAAGCGCGCGCGCACCACGCTCGCCTCAGCGAGCTCAATTTTGTTGATCACGATCCGCGCGGCGAGGCCATTGGCCTCGGCAATCACGAGGAAGCGGTCGAGCATCCGCGGATGCGGCTCGGGGCGTGCGGCCGCGAACACCACCAACACCTGATCCAAGTTGGCCACGATGACGCGCTCGCCACGCGCACCGGCGGGTGCACGTCGCGCCAGCTTGCTCCGGCGTGGATGGATCTCATCAATGGCCCACGTGTCACTCTCTGCAATCCGTCCGAGTGACACCCGGTCGCCGACCGCCAGCTTGAGGGAGCCGTGCGCCTCGTGCTTAAGTCGTCCACGCAGCGACACATCGTGCAACTCCCCCGCATCGGTGCGCACCTGCCAGATGCCACCTGTGCCCCCCATCACGACGCCGTGCACTGGCGTGGTCATGCTTGAGCCGTCTGCGACCAGCTGATCATTGCGATCACTCACAACGCCTGACCGCGAATGAGTCCGTCGAGCGTGGCTTTCACGGTACCGAGCGCCATGGCGCCGAGTTGATGACGCACCACCACTTCGCTCTGGCCCGTGAGGAGAAACGCGGTTTCGAGATGGCCCTGCACTTCCGGCTCCCCCGTTCCCCACTTCACGAAGATGAGGTACGCCCCCCACGGCGCGGCGCGGTCACCGGTGGTGTCCGTGAGGATTTCCGCGGAGTAGGCAAATCCATCCACCCCTTCAAACGCAGCCGGACGCTTATGCACCGCCATATAGCCCCCCAGCGTGCGCTCGTCACCCGCCTCAGTGTCCGGGGGGTGATGATGTCCATGATGGTGAGTCAGCGGTGCAAGCTCTCCTTCACGATGTTCCCGGCCATGAACGCAATATTGGCTGGGCGTTCGGCGAGACGTCGCATGAGATAGGGATACCACTGACTGCCGAAGGGCACATACACCCGCATGCGATAGCCGTCCCGTACCAGCTGTTCCTGCAGATCGCGGCGGACCCCGTAGAGCATCTGAAATTCGAAGCGATCGGTGGCAATGCCACGTTCCTTGGCGAAGCGCTTCGCTTCGTTGATGATCACCTCATCGTGCGTGGCAATACCGGGATAGTTGCCGTGCTCCATGAGGCGATGCATGGCCGCCACGTAGTTGCGATCCACGTCCGCCTTGTCGGGAAAGGCCACGCGCTCCGGCTCCAGATACGCCCCCTTACAGATGCGCACGCGGCACTTGAGCGCATTGGCCCGATCGACATCGTCGAGCGTACGGCGCAACGCACTTTGCAGCACGACGCCGACATTCGCCGGAAAGTCCGGGTATAAATGCTGCTCAAAGGTATCGAGGGTGCGATCGGTATACGCGCTGGACTCCATATCGAGGCGCACAAAGCTGTTGTACTGCTTCGCACGCTCCAGCACCTCACGCACCACTTCAACGCCGAGGGCGTCGGAGATGTCCTGCCCCAGCGCCGTGAGCTTCACCGACACGTTGGCCTGCAACTTCCGCTCTGCAATACGGTCCAGAATTTCGAGATACTGGCGACCCGTCTCGCGCGCTTCCGCTTCGCTGAAGACGCTCTCACCGAGCAGGTCCAACGAGGCCGTGATCCCCTTGGCATTGAGCTGCGCCACTGCCTCAAGCGCGGTCGACACGGTTTCGCCGGCGACAAATCGCGACGCCATTTTGCGCGCGAAGTCCACGTTCTTCACGAAATCGAAAATGCGCTGTTGGCGCGATAGGTACAGCAGAGACGAACGAAGCATGTGGAAAATATAGCGTAGCGGTGGGCGTGCCGTTCGGAGAGTGGGGCGATCAGGGGTGAAAGCGGGCATTCGCCATCGCCTTGGCGCGCAGCAGCGGAGCCGGAGCGAATCGCCCAGAGAAGCGCGCCTCGAGGGCGTCCAGTTGCTGAACCACGGAGGCCGCGCCGAGCGTATCGATATAGCGGAACGGCCCGCCATGGAACGGGGGGAACCCAATCCCGAAGATGGCGCCGATATCGCCATCACGGGCTGAGCGGATCACGCCCTCCTCGAGGCACCGTACGGCCTCGTTCAACATGGGCAGCACCGTGCGGCGTTGGATCTCGTCGTCGGGCAGTGAGCGCCTCGCGCCTCCGGCCGGCGTAAGGGCCGCAATGCCCTCGTCCACGCCGAGGCGCTTGCCCTTGGCATCGTAGCGATAAAACCCGCGTTTGGCCTTACGCCCCAGCCGTCCACTTTCGATCACGCGCTGCAAGGTGACCGACGGTTGCATGCGATCACCAAACGCCGCGGCCATAATCGGCCCCGATTTGCCGGCGATATCAAGGCCGACTTCATCGAGCAAGGTGATGGGACCCACGGGAAATCCGAACGAGAGCAACGCCGCATCGACGACGTCCACCGACACCCCTTCGTCCAGCAACTTGCCGCTCTCGTTGATGTACGGCGCCAGTATGCGGTTCACGTAGAAGCCGGGGCCATCCTGCACCACAATGACCGTCTTCCCGAGGGACCGCCCGTAAGCCACCACGGTTGCCGTGGTATCAGCGCTGGTCTCCGGCGTGACGATCACTTCCAGCAGCGGCATCTTGTGCACCGGCGAGAAGAAATGCATGCCCACCACGCGCTCCGGCCGGACGGAGGCCCGCGCGATTTCGCGAATGGGAATCGTACTGGTGTTCGAGGCAAAGATGGCCGTCGGTGCCACCGCTTCCACCTCACGCAACACCGCATGTTTCACCGCGAGGTCCTCGAACACCGCCTCGATCACCACATCGACATTGTGGAATCCACGGTAGTCGGTGGTGGCGCCCACCAGCGACAGCGTATCGTCGTATTGCACGCGCGTGAGCTGCTTGCGCTTGAGTTGTTCGCGAACGACCTCCCGCACACTGCGGAGGCCAGCCGCGAGGCGCTCCAGTGAGGCATCCTTCAGTCGGACCACGGTGCCCGCCCGGATTGCCACCGTGGCAATACCGGCACCCATGAATCCGGCACCAAGCACCCCCATCTTGCGCACCGGCTGCGCGGTGGCTGAGATCCCCGGCGGGAGACCGGTGTCTTTTTTGAGCGCCGTGGTGGCGAAAAAGATTGAGACCAACTGCCGGCTCACGGGTGATACCGCGAGTGCGCCGAACTGCCGGGCTTCATGCAGGAGCCCGGCCTCGAAGCCACGCTGGTATCCCGTTGCGACCGCCTCAAGGACCGCCAGCGGCGCCGGATAGTGCCCGCGCGTTTTCTTGAGCACCGTGAGGCGTGCTTGTTTGAAAACCAGCGCACGCCCAAGGGCATTGCCTTCAAGCAGCATATCGCGCCCGCTGCGCGATCGCGAACGAGCCGGCGTCGCTTCACCGCGCGCCAAGGCACGCACCCGCCGCATGGCGGTCTCCAACAGGATGGCCGGATGCACGAGTTCAT
>CANHTA010000132.1 GCA_947463135.1 Gemmatimonadota bacterium | reverse complement strand
CCCTCGTTGAGCGATTCGGTAAGCGCCACCAGCAGCGCCTCTTCGGCGTGCAACGCCTGGAGACGTCCCTCCAGCTGTTCGGCCAATCGGCGCAGCGCTTCCGCTAAGTCGCCCACCTCCCCACCGGCAACGGTGCGCGACGGGCGCTGGGTGAGATCACCGGCGGCTAATCCGCGCGCCACGTCGCGGAGCTCTTCAATGGGGCGGGCCACTGCGGCCGCGAGGACCTGCGCGAGCCCTACGCCCACGAGGAGCGCGGCAAGGCCGGCGATCACGATGTCCCGGCGGACTTTGGCCAAGAACTCGTCGGCTGACGCGGCGGCCGTGGGTTCTTCGGCGCGCACGCGCTCGGTCACGCGTCGTTCGACCGCAAACAGCACAATCCCGACCAGCAGCGTGGC
Organism: Gemmatimonadota bacterium; assembly: GCA_947463135.1. Lineage (GTDB taxonomy): Bacteria > Gemmatimonadota > Gemmatimonadetes > Gemmatimonadales > Gemmatimonadaceae > Gemmatimonas. The sequence goes on along the minus strand of CANHTA010000132.1, from coordinate 7,846 downwards.
CACCACGAAGCTGTTCACCACGATGCGCTGCGCCAGCCTCATGGCCCACTCCGGCGGAGGCTCATGGTTTGCGCACCATACGGTGGCGAGGCGGTCACCCGCGGCGCGGCATCGCCGCTCGGAACCGGTACCCGAAACCACGGACGGTTTCGATCATGTCACCGGCCGCGCCGAGTTTGGTACGCAAGCGCTGCACATGCATGTCAACCGTGCGCGTTTGAATATCCGGCGCGGCGTCCCACACGGTTTCCAGCAGGAGGCCGCGCGCCTGAACGCGCCCCCGTCGATCCACGAGCGTGAGCAACAGCTTGAACTCGGTGGGCGTCAGGTCGACGTCCATGCCATCCACCGTTACGGACATCGCGGCCCGATTGATGTGCAGCGGACCGATCACCAAGGTGTCCGCGTTCACCGGTGCGGTGAGCCCTGTGCGGCGCAGAATGGCGCTCACCCGCAACACCAGTTCCGCCGGGCTGAAGGGCTTAGTGAGATAGTCGTCGGCGCCGAGCGATAAGCCGCGAATGCGGTCGGGTTCCTCGCGCCGCGCGGTGAGCATGAGCACCGCAATGTCCCGGGTGGACTCGTCGCCGCGCAGCTGTTCGAGCACGTCAAAGCCGGAAATGCCGGGAAGCATGAGATCGAGAACGATCAGCGAGGGGCGCTCGCGTCGGGCGTGATCGAGCGCTTCCTGTCCCGTCGCTGCCGTCGCGACGCGATACCCGACCTTGGCGAGATGGTAGGTCACGAGCGCGACAATTTCCGGCTCGTCATCGACGACGAGGATACGTTCAGCGGACGGTGGAGCGTTCATGCGGGGCGAGGCTCAGGCCGATTCGGCCGTGACAGAGACGGACAACGGAGATCGCGCGGCGGCGCGCGAGACGAGCCGACGCTGGATCTTGGCGACGATCATCTCAATGGCGACGAGATTACTCCCGCCTCGTGGGACGATCACGTCAGCGTAGCGCTTACTTGGTTCAACAAACAACAGATGCATCGGTTGTACCGTGGTCAAATACTGGTCGAGCACGGATTCCAGCGTCCGTCCGCGCACCACCGTGTCCCGCCGGATCCGTCGAATGAGGCGAATGTCCGGATCGGCGTCCACAAAGACCTTCACGTCACACAGCGCGCGCACGTCGGCATCGGCTAACAGCAAAATGCCATCGATGACGACGACATCGGCCGGCGCAATGCGTCGGGTCTGTTCGCTTCGCGCATGGGTGGCGAATTCGTACACGGGCATCTCTACGGCGTCACCACGCGCGAGGGCGGCGAGATGCGTGGTGAGCAACTCTACGTCAAACGCGTCGGGGTGATCCCAATTCACCTCATGCAGCTCTGCCAGCGAAAGATGCCGGAAGTCGTGGTAGTAGGCGTCCATCTCAAGAAAAGCAACCGAGGCATCGGGCAATGCTTCGGCCACCTTGCGTGCGACGGTGGACTTCCCCGAGCCGGTCCCGCCTGCGATCCCGATAATGAGCGGCTTCATACGCGAGATATCTGGTTCCGACCCTGCACGAGTACCAACCTGTCCGGGGGTCGTGACCGGACCGCCACGACGGTGTAACAAAGGTGTATCGGCGTCCGAAACCGACAGGGGCAAGTTCGCGGTCGCCGAGAGGAGGGGCAAGCGGTTCGTCAGGGCGGTGGCTAGCTTTCCGCCATGAAATGCATCACGTGGCTCTATGCCGCCGCGGCTTTGCCGCTTGTTGCGGCCACCCCGCTGTCGGCACCGCCGGCGCGATTTGATTTGGTTGTTGCGGCAACGACTGACGTGCACGGGCGATTGCGGGGCTGGGACTACTACGCCAATGCGAGCGACCCCGCGCGTTCGCTGGCGGGCGCGGCGACGATTGTCGACTCGGTCCGGGCAGCCAATCCGGGCCGCGTGCTGTTAGTGGAGGGGGGCGACATATTGTCGGGGAACCCGTTGCTGTATGTGGCCGCCAAGGTTGCCCCGCCTCCGGTCCATCCGGTGATCGCCGCCATGAACGTCATGCGGTATGACGCGGCGGTGCTTGGCAACCATGAGTTCAATTACGGCGTGCCGGCACTGCGGGCCGCGATCGACAAAGCGGCGTTCCCGTTTGTGGCGGCCAACGTGCGCGACGCGCGCGGCCGACCATTTGTGGCGCCCTACACGCTGGTAGATCGGCAGGGGGTGCGCATTGCGATTATCGGTGGAACCACCCCGGGGTCGATGCTGTGGGACCGTGATCACCTGCATGCGGCTGGGCTGACGGTGAGCGACATCGTGGGGGGCGTGCGCAGCGCCGTGGCCGCGGTGAAGCGACAAAAAGCGGATGTGGTGGTGGTCCTGCTGCATTCGGGGCTCAACGAGGTGGCGACGTACGATACGGTGGCTACGGGGCTCGCCTCCGAGAATGTGGCGGCGCGCGTGCCGCGGGAGATCGACGGGATCAACCTGGTCGTATACGGCCATTCCCACCGCGAGCTGGTGGACTCAACGATCAACGGCGCACTGCTGGTGCAGCCGCGGAACTTTGCGGCCTCGGTGGCGTTGGCCACGTTGACGCTGGAGAAGTCGAAGGGCAGGTGGCAGGTGGTGCAGCATCGTGGGCAGTCGGTACGCGTGGCGGGTCACGTGGAGTCGCCGGCGGTACTGGCGGCGTCCGCCGCGACGCATAAGGCCACGGTGTCGTGGGTGACCACACCGGTGGGGCGTACCACCGTGGCGTGGCGGGCCGACAGTGCGCGCGTGGTGGATGCGCCGATCACTGATCTTGTCACCGAGGTGATGCGCCGTGCCTCCGGGGCCGAGCTTGCCGCGACGGCGGCCTTTGCGCTTGACGCCACGCTGGAGCCCGGCCCCGTGACCCAGGCCGCGCTATCGCGGCTGTATCCGTACGAGAATACGTTGCGGGCGGTGCGCATTACGGGGGCGCAACTGCGTGCGTTCCTGGAGCAGTCGGCCAGGTATTACCGCACCCTCGCCCCCGATGGCACGGTGCCCGCCGGTGGATTAGTCGATCCCACCATTCCCGGATTCAATTTCGATGTGGTGGCGGGCGTGGAGTACGTGATGGACCTCACGAAACCCGTTGGGGCGCGCATCACCACGCTTACGCGCGCAGGGCGCGCGGTGCAGCCCACCGATTCGTTCACGATGGCGCTGAACAATTATCGGCAGAGTGGCGGCGGCGGATACGCGATGCTCGCCAATGCCCCGGTGGTGTTTCAGAAAGAGGTGGATATCCGTTCGCTGATCATCGACGAGGTGGCCCGGGCGGGTACGCTCGACCCGGCGCGCTATAGCACGGTGAATTGGCGCTTGGAGCCGGCCGCGGCGCGGGCGATGGCCTATCGCGAGCAGCATCGCGGCGGCGCGGCCGCTGCAGCTGGGAGCGCCGCCGCAAACGTTGCCCCGGCACGTGCTCCGTTGGCCCCCCCCGCAGCCAGTGCCGCACGTGGGCGCACGTTGCGCGTGATCAGCATGAGTGATTTTCACGCGGCACTCACCAATCGGCCCGACGAGCGGGGGCGCACGCAGGGTGGGGCGGTGGCTTTGTCGGCGGCCATTGAACGGGCACAACGCGAGTGTACGGCGCCGTGCCAGAGCGTGGTGGTTGATGCCGGCGACTTGTTCTCGGGGGCACCGGCGTCCGACTGGGACGCGGGAAAGCCAACGGTAGCGGTGTACAACCGCTTGCATGTGGCGGCCGGAGCCATCGGCAACCATGAGTTCGACTTCGGGCAGGATACGCTCCGTATGCGGCTCAAGGAGCTCAAGTATGCGGTACTTGGGGCGAATGTGCGTGGGGCGGACGGCCAACCATTGCCGTGGCTGCGAGCCGATACCGTGGTGGAGCGTGGCGGCGTGCGGATCGGTATCATCGGCACCGCCGGTGAGCACACGGGGACCACAACCAAAGCCCGGAATGTGCGCCAGCTGCGCTTCCTCGATCCGGCACCCATCATCAGCGAACGGGTTCGCGCGCTGCGCGCGGCTGGCGCTCAGGTGGTGATCTCGGTGGTGCATGATGGGGCGCGCTGTGATCGCGAGGCACCCGATGTCTGCTCCGGTGGTGGCCTTGAGATTATCGAGAAGCTCACCGATACCCCCGACCTCTTTGTGATGGGGCATTCGCATACCAACGTCGTCATCCGACGGCGCGGGATGCCGGTGGTGCAAACCTCGTCGAATGGCCGTGCTATTGCGGTGGTGGACATCCCGCTCGACGGCGGCGTGGCGGTGGCGGCGATTCGCAACGTGTTCGGCGAGGACCGGGCCGGCGCCGATCCGGTGGTCGATTCGATTGTCAGGGCGGCCACGGCCAAGGTGCAGGCGCGCATCGATCGTCCTGTGGCCACCGTCGGGCAGGCGCTGGTGCGAAGCGGTACGCAGTATGCCCTTGGCAACCTCGTGGCCGACGCTGCGCGCGAGAAGGGGAATGCGGATTTTGGCGCGTGGAACAGCGGGGGCATTCGCACGGATGTCCCGTCGGGTCCGCTGACGTACGGTGGGGTGCATGCGATTTCGCCCTTCGGCAATGTGCTGGTCCGTGTCCGGTTGCGCGGACGTGATCTCCCCGCCGCCGCGGAACGCTGGGTCTGGAGCGGTCGGCCGAATGCCCACGTGAGTGGGCTCATCATTGAGTACGACGCCAGCAAGCCGCGTGGGCAGCGTGTGCGTCGCGTGCTCGGCCCCAATGGCGCGCCACTCGATCCCGACCGGATTTACTCGCTGGTCGTTAACGATTTCATGATCGACGACCCCGAGGGGGGCCCGATGGCGAATACGATCTCGGTGGAGTTTCTGACGGTGCGCGACATCGATATGCTGGCCAGCTATCTGCAGGCCTTGCCGCAGCCCGTGCGCGGCGATGCAACGGAACGTATTCGCGCCGTGGGCGCGGGAGCAGCGAAATGAGTGACGTGGTGTCCACAACGGTATCCGGGCCCGATGCGCTTCGGGTGTATGTCAACGAGCGTGGCGTATCCGTTCCGCATGGCTCGGTGGCGTCCGACGCGGTGCGTGCGCTCTTCCCCGATCTGGCGGCCGAGCTTGATGCGGGTCGTCAGCAGCTTACGGATAGCCGCGGGCTTCCCGTAGAGGCGTCGCAGCCACTGGTTGGTGGCGCAATCTTTCGCGTGATCCCGGTACGGGAGCCGTTGCGGTGAGCGGGGTGAATCCGGCGTTCGTGGCGATGGTGCGCCGTCTGCCGAAAGCGGATCTCCATTGTCATTTGGATGGATCGTTGCGACCCGACACCTTGTTCGATCTGTCGGTGGAGCGTGGTCTCTCGCTCCCGGCGCCGAGTGCGGTGGCGCTTGGCGATTGGATGCGGGTGGATGATGCGCGCCATCTCGAGGATTATCTGGCACGCTTTGCTGTGACCTTGGCGGTGATGCAGGAGGCGGCAACGCTGGAGCGTATCGCCCACGAGTGTGTGCTGGATGCCGCGCGTGATGTCGTGCGCTACCTCGAAGCGCGGTTTTGTCCGGCGCTGCATGTGCGTGGCGGCCTCGCGTTGGACGATGTGATGCAGGCTGTGCTACGCGGTTTGGCACGCGGTGAGCAGGAATCGGGCATCAAAGCCCGACTGATTGTGTGCGCCGTGCGAAGTGTCGCGTGGCCGCACGCGATGGAGATGGCCGAACTGGCCGTGGCCTACAGGGGCAAGGGCGTGGTGGCGTTCGACCTCGCCGGGGGCGAAAAGGGAAACCCGGCCACCGTACACGCACCGGCCTTCGATTACGCGCGCGCCCATGACCTTGCCGTTACCGTGCATGCGGGAGAAGGGGATGGCCCCCAGAGTATTCGTGAGGCGGTGCACCGGTGTGGTGCCGACCGCATCGGGCATGGCACGCGCCTGCGCGAGGATCCGTCGTTGGAGGCGTACCTGATCGATCACCGGATCACACTTGAAGTCTGTCCCACCAGCAACGTACAAACCCGCGTGGTGCCAACGTTTGCCGAGCACCCGGTGGCGCGGTATGTGGTGATGGGCGCGGTGGTCACCATTAATACGGACAATCGACTCATGAGCGATGTGTCGTTGACCGACGAGTATGTGCGGTGTGCCCAGCACCTCCACTTCGACATGGACACGCTGGCCATGCTGGCCATGACCTCGTTCGACTCCGCATTTCTCCCGCATCTCGAGCGCGAGACGCTGCGCGAGGCGATGGCGATCGAGGTGGGTGATGTGCTCGCCGAGGCGGACGGACTGGAGGTGATGGCATGAGCGTGCTCGGCATGAGTGGGCTCGGGCCGGAGACGGGGATGTCTCATGCGCGGTCGATGCCCCCCGGAGCGGCAGCGGCGCGGGTGGCCGCGGAGTCCATCCGGCAACAGTATGGCCCCGACGCGCCGGTGCCCGTGTGCGGCATCGTGCTTGGCTCAGGCTTGGGTGGACTCGCCGACCGCCTTTCCGGGGCGGTGCGCATCCCGTTTTCCGAGGTGCCGGGCTTCCCCACGGCCACGGTGGTTGGCCATGCCGGCCACGTGTTGATGGGCCGCCTTGGCGGGCGTCCGGTGATGGCGATGGCGGGCCGTTTTCACATGTATGAAGGGCATGAGGCGGCGCTGGCGGCGTTCCCTGTGCGCGTGATGCATGCCCTTGGCGTGCCGGTGTACGTGGCCTCGAACGCCGCCGGTGGTGTGCGCCGGACCTTCAGTCCCGGTGATCTCATGGTGATCTCCGATCACATCAACCTGATGTTTCGCAATCCGCTGGCCGGTGCCGTGGAGCCAACCGACGAGCGATTCCCCGACATGTCCGATCCGTACGACCCGGCACTGCGCGCGCTGCTGCATCAGGCGGCGCGCGCAACGGGGGTCCCGCTTCAGGATGGCGTGTACGGTGGTCTGCTCGGTCCCACCTACGAAACACCGGCCGAGGTGCGCATGCTGGAACGGCTGGGGGTAGATGCGGTGGGTATGTCGACGGTGCCTGAAGTGATTGTGGCGCGGGCTCTCGGTATGCGGGTAGCCGCCGTGTCGTGCATTACCAACAAGGCGGCCGGTCTCTCGCCCGACCTACTGAATCACGCCGAGGTTATGGACGTGGGCCGTGGGGTGGCCAGCCGCTTTGAAGCGCTGATCACGGCGTTCGTGGAGCGCCTCCCGTAACGGTTACCGCCTGGCCGGAACGCGTGGCAGGCCAGCCAGGCGCGCCTTGAACTGCTGGAAGGCGCGGGTGTCACGGGTGAGCGATGAGAGAATCGCCGCGTTGATTTTCTGGATTTCGGCTTCGGTGTTGGCCACGCGGCTTTCCTCGATGGGGTGCGAGGCAAAAAACGCGTCCACTCCACTCGGGTTGCGTGCCCGCTCGGCAATCAGGATGCGAAACATGCTGGGCATGCCGCGCGGATCGATACCGGCGCGCGTGACGTACTGCACGCCGAATTGGTCGGCGGCGGCTTCGTCGTCGCGGCTGAACTTGGCGAAGCTGGCCTGTGCCCCCACTTGGACCACGGCGCCAGCCACGCCTTGGCAGGCCGAAGGCACGAAGAGGCAAAGCCCCGTCATCCCGATGTTGGCGCGCTGCGCCTTGGCCATCTGCTGCATGCTGTGCCGCTGCGTCACGTGCGCGATTTCGTGGCCCAGAACGCCAGCGAGTTCAGACATGTTTGTCATTTTCTCGATGAGGCCACGGTACACGTAGATGTGGCCACCGGGTACGGCGAAGGCGTTGATTTCCGGCTGATCCACCACGCTGAAGCGCCACGTGAGGCTGCGATCGTCGGAGACGCGGGCGATAGAGTCACCCAGTACGTTGATGTAGCGTACAATGTCCGGATCGCGGATAATTGGCAGCTCCCGCTCAATTTGCTGGGCGTAGCTGTTGCCCATCGCCACCTCTTCCTGGGTGGCGGG
>CANHTA010000131.1 GCA_947463135.1 Gemmatimonadota bacterium | reverse complement strand
GGCCAAGCGGGTGCATGCCGCCACGCGCGGTGACATGGTGGTGGTCACGCTGCCGTCACTTGGTGGACGTCCGGTTGAAGAGGTGTCGCTGCGGCTTGGGCGTGAGTGGAAGATCGGCGCCGAGGCGGCTATCGGTGATCAGGCGCGCAACGCCGGGGTGGTGATCCTGCTCGTGCCCAAGGAGACCTCCGACGATGGCCGTGGCTATTGCCGCATCGAAACGGGGCAGGGTACGGAAGGGTTCATTACCGACGCCATGTCGGGGGCGATTTGCCGCGAGCAAACACCGCGGTTTCGTGCGCAGGACTACGCGGGGGCACTGGAACAGATTGCCCTCGACGTGGCCGACCGGTACGCGGCAAACTTCGGTGTGACCCTCGAAGGCGTGCCGCGGGAGGCACGGCAACGGCCGCGTGAACAGTCGCAGGGCATCCCTCCGTTCCTCATCGTGCTGGGATTGGTCATGCTCATCAGCATGTTGAATGCCTCAGGACGTCGAGGCCGGCGTGGGTGTGGTGGATGCATCCCCATTCCCATACCGGGTCCGTCGCATCACAGTGGATGGAGTGGCGGCGGCTTCAGCGGCGGTGGCGGATTTGGCGGTTTTGGTGGTGGTGGCGGTGGATTCGGCGGCTTCGGTGGCGGCGGCGGATTCAGTGGTGGTGGCGGCGGCTCCAACTGGTAACGAAATCCATGGCACGTACTCTGATGTCTCTCGATGAACTCGTCCGGCAGCTGCGTGAGGTGCACGGCGACTCGCTGCGTGCGGTTGTGCTCTATGGATCCGCCGCGAGCGGCGAGCAGGTGGCGGGTTCCGATTACAACGTCATGGTGATCGTCTCGTCGATCGCGCTGACCCAGATGCGGTTACTCGCGCAGACCATGCGCGCGTGGCAGGAGGCGGGCAATCCGCCCGTGCTGGAGCTCACCGAGGCCGAGTGGAAGCGCTCCGCCGACGTCTTCCCGATGGAATACGCCGACATCCTGGAGCGTCATCGGGTGTTGCACGGGACGCTGTCGGTGACGGATCTCGTGGTGCACACCGAGCATCTTCGCCTCCAGACCGAGCAGGAGGCGATGGGCAAGCTCCTGCGGTTGCGTCGTGGTGTCATGGTAGCCGGCTCCGACGTAAAGCGGGAAACCGAACTCCTCCGTTCGAGCTTCAGCGCGCTGATGGTCATCTTCCGCGCGGTGCTGCGCCTGCACGGTGTCCGCCCGGAACGCGATGCCGCCAAGGTGATCAAGGAGACCGCCGAGCGCGGTGGCTTCGACCCCGCCCCATTTACCCGCGTTTGGGCGCTGGTGCACGGCACGTCGGTGCCCGACCACGAAGTGGAAAGCGTGCTGGCGGGGTATGTACACGGACTCAACACCCTCGTCGAATATCTCGATCAATTCACGCCGCCAAGCGCGGCATCTGACGTCATTCACCCCGTTCAATCATGAGGATCTCTATGAGCACCATCCGGTCGCGTGTCCGCCTGTATGCGCGTATCCTGACCATGGCCGTGGCTGTCCCCCTCGGCCTGAATGCCTGCGGGTACAACACCATCCAGTCGTACGATGAGCAGGCGGCGCAGGCCAAGCAAAACATCGACGCGCAGCTACAGCGGCGTGCCGATCTGATTCCCAATCTCGTGAGCACCGTGAAGGGCTTTGCCGCGCAGGAAAGCGAAGTGCTGACGGCGGTCACGCAAGCGCGCGCCGGACTGGTGGGCGCCCTGCAGAAGCCGGGCGGCTCCGATCCGGGCGAACTGGCCAACGCCAATCAGCAGCTCACGTCGTCACTCGGGCGCCTCATGGTCACGGTCGAGGCGTATCCGGAGCTCAAGTCCAACGAGAACTTCTTGCGGTTGCAGGATGAGCTCACGGGCACGGAAAACCGCATCGCCGTCTCGCGCACCGACTACAATGGGGCGGTGCGCTCGTACAACGAGTACATCCGGAAATTCCCGGCCGTGCTCACGGCAAAGGCCACGGGCGCCAAGCCACGCACCTATTTCGAAGTCACCGACGCCGCAGCACGTGCTGCGCCAACGGTAGACTTCACGAAGTAGGCGGGGCGCTGCTGGCGGCTGTTGGTGACGGCAACGTGGGTGCCACTGGGCGGGGGAATACTCCCTCGCCCTTTTGCACGCGCCAACCGGTTGGATTGAGTGAGGCCAGCTCCATGAGGTGCCAGGCACTCGCCGTAGCTGGCGCGCCAAGTTGCGCCCACACCGCCTCTACCTTGTGCGGCATGAAGGGGGCCAGCATCACGGTCTGTTTCGCAATCCGACGGATCAGCGACGCGAGAATCTGGTGTAACTCTGCAACGCGCCCGGGATCTTTGGCCACGGCCCACGGCGTGGTGGCCGCTACGTATTCATTGGCCCGGGCAGTCATGCGCGCCACGGCGGCGAGTCCTTCGTGCAGCAGCCATCCGCGGGTGCCACTCAATCCACCGTGGTAGGCCTCAACGTCGGCGTCATCATCGAGCTCTGCATCGGGACGGGGCGCTGCGGGCACCACGCCTTCACAATACTTCTCCACCATCGCCATCGCACGACTGGCCAGATTGCCGAAGGCGTTGGCCAAGTCGCTGGTGTACCGCTCTTCAAACCGCTCCCACGAGAAATTGCCGTCGCTGTCAAAGGGCACTTCGCGCAGCAGCACGTAGCGGAACGCATCGGCGCCGAAGCGATCAATCGCTTCACCAAGGTCGAGCTTCACGCCGGCGCTCTTGGAAAAACGCTCGCCGCCAAGTTGCACAAACCCATGCGCCCACACCTGCTTCGGCAGGGGGAGCCCCGCCGCTTCCAGCATGGCGGGCCAGATCACCACGTGAAAACGGGTAATGTCTTTGCCGATGATATGCACGTCGGCCGGCCAACGCTGCTCGTAGCCCGCGTCGGGGAAGCCCGTTGCTGTGAGATAATTGGGAAGGGCGTCAAACCACACGTACGTCCCCTGCGTTTCGCCGTTGGACAGGACCAACGGGAACGGCACCGCCCAATCCAGCCGCGCGCGTGACGCCGAGATGTCGTCGAGCCCTTGTGCCAGCAACCCCAGAATCTCGTTGCGCCGGCTCTCCGGTTCGATGAACGACGGATTGGTGGCGAGCAGGTTCTGCAGGAATCCCTGATACTTGGAAAGGCGGAAGAACCAGTTGCGCTCTTCCACTTCCTCCAGCGTGCGCGTGGTGTGCAGCACGCATTTTCCATCAACGATGTCGGCATCCTGCTTGAACGCCTCGCACCCCACACAGTACATGCCAGTGTAGGAACGCTCGTAAAAGTCGTCGGGATTCCGTTCGGCAATCCGTCGGATCAGCGCCTGCACACCCGTTTTGTGATGGGGCTCAGTCGTGCGGATAAACTGATCGTACGAGATGCCCAAGCGGGCCCACATCGCCTGAAAGCGCAGCGCGATGTTGTCCGTGAATGCCTGCGGCGCGACCCCTTCTTTGGCCGCCGTTTGCTGGACCTTCTGGCCGTGCTCGTCCATGCCAATCAGCAGGTGCACGTCATCGCCGCACTGACGACGATAGCGCGCGATCACATCGGCGCCGATCTTCTCCAGCGCATGTCCAAGGTGCGGATCGCCATTCGCGTAATCGATGGCAGTGGTCAGATAAAATCGCGGCACGTCCGGCTTACTCCTCGTTGTCATCGCCATCATCGGGGGCCGTGCCACCATCCGGTGACCACGACCCACCCTCTTCCTCACCCTGACGGCGCTGTTCCGCCGCCCGAAGACGTCGGCCGCCACGCCGGCCACGCCGGCGCTTCCGACGGGTCGCGTCACTCACACCGTCACCCCCAGCCGCTTCGGCACCCTCCAACTCGGGGGGCTCGGCTCCATCCGCGGGCGTGGCGACGTCATCCGATGGCGTGGCGACGTCATCCGCGACGGCATCTGGTGCGTGCGCTCGCATCGCGGCCAGTAGTGGCGCAATTTCCGTTTCGACGGTGTCCAGCATGGCGCGTGTGGCCGCGTCCATCGGCTCCTCCATGCTGCCCGCTGCCTGCTCCTCCAGCGCCACGTCGTGCGCATCGCCCTGCAGCACGTCGGTGGGCTGCGCCAGCACTGCCAACTCACGTTGCAGGTCGGCCAAGCCAATCACGCGGCTGTCACCCTCGGCGGTGCGCAGCGTAATCCGTTCATTGAAAATGTCGCAGGAGATCACCTTCTCCTCCCCCATTCCCGTGGTCAGGATTTTTCCTTCCTTCGGGAATTTGCGACGACTCAACACGTAGAACTCGTGCTCGTAGCGGAGGCAGCACATCAAGCGTCCACAGGCACCGGAAATCTGCTGCGGATTGAGCGAGAGCTTCTGGTCTTTCGCGACGCCAAGGTTGACGGGGCGGAGATCAGGAAGCCACGACGCTGAGCAGTACTCCCGTCCGCACCGTCCCACACCGGACAGCCGTTTGGCTTCGTCACGCACGCCGATCTGCTTGAGTTCAATCCGCGTGCGGAAGAGCGCCGCGAGATCGCGCACCAGGCCGCGAAAATCCACCCGGCGATCGGCCGTGAAGTAGAGCGTGAGCTTGCGTCGGTCCCATTGCCACTCCGCGTCCGTGAGCTTCATGACGAGCTGGTTGGCCTTTACGCGCTCAATGGCCGTCCGACGGGTGTCTTCATTTTCGGCAGTGAGCTCGCGATCGCGCTGCTCATCGGCCTTCGAGGCCAGACGGAGCGCGGCGCGCGGCGGCGGGGTGGTACCGCACCCATGCGCGCAGCCCTTACAGCGGACCTCGGCCAGTTCCCCCGTGGAGTGCACACGGCCAAAATCCTCCCCACGGTCAACCTCGACGATCACCCCCGCCTTGAGCGGGGGGACGGTCTCGCCTGACCACGTAAAGAATTCCTTCCGGTTGCCGCGGAACGCGACTTCGATGAGATGCGCCACAGCGCGAAAGCTACTCGGTGAACTGCCCCATGCGCAGGAATTTCTCCCGTCGGCGGCGCACCAGTTTATCAGGCTTGAGGCGACGGAGCTCCTCGAGGTTACGCACTAGGCTCTCGCGCAGGGCGTTGGCCGTTGCGGGGTGATCGGCGTGGGCCCCACCCACCGGTTCGGCGATGATTTCGTCGATCACCCGGAGCTCGACGAGATCCGCGGCGGTGATGCGCAGGGCGGTGGCGGCCTTCTCTCGCATGGCCGGGCTCTTGCCATCCTTCCAGAGAATGGCCGCGCAGCCTTCCACGGAAATGGTGGAGTACACCGAGTTTTCCAGCATGAGCACGCGGTCCGCAACGCCGAGCGCCAGCGCGCCACCGGAGCCACCTTCGCCGATGACGGTGGCAATGATGGGTACCTGGAGATTGCTCATCTCGAGGAGGTTGCGGGCAATCGCCTCGCTCTGGCCGCGCTCTTCCGCCCCTAACCCGGGCCACGCGCCAGGGGTATCGATGAAGGTGATAACCGGCACCTGAAATTTCTCGGCAAGCTTCATGAGGCGCAGCGCCTTGCGATACCCCTCCGGGTGAGGCATGCCGAAGTTGCGATGCAGATTTTCCTTGGTGTCGCGGCCACGCTCATGGCCAATCAACATCACCGTCTCCCCCTCGAGACGCGCCCAGCCCGCCAGGATGGCGGCGTCTTCGCGAAACAGACGATCGCCGTGGAGTTCGAGGAAATCGGTAAACGCCAGCTTGATGTAGTCCGACGTAAAGGGACGCCGTGAAAGGCGGGCCACCTGTACACGCTGCAAGGGCGTCAACTTCTGATAGATCTCGACCCGGAGCGCCGTGAGCTTGGCCTGGAGCGGCTTCAGCTCGTTGGACACATCCAACGCACGTTCCGTGGCGAGTCGTTGCAGCTCGTCGATCTGCTTTTCGAGCTCGGCCAAAGGACGCTCGAACTCCAGCACCGGTGCAGCAGCCATGACAATCCTGGAAAAGGGACGCCGCGCTTGTCAGCTGCCGGCGCGCACAAGGCGCACGCGATCAGCGCCAAGCAGCGCGCGAAGATCGGACAAGATCGCGGGTGAAGCCGCGACCGTAAGCGACTTCGACCGGAAGCGAATAATGCGTCCAGTCCCGTCGTCCCACCGTAGTTCAAGCGGAGCCGAGCCCTCATGCAACTCGACCGTCGCCCGGACATCATCCATCACGCCGGGCGCCAGATCAAGCTCCCGGCTGAGGTCGATCGTGACCGCCAGTTCACCGCTGGCCCGCACTTCCGCGAAGCGCGTGACCGTCTCAACGATAAACGTGGCGTTCTCCACCCCTTGGTCTTTCCGGGAATAGCCGCCCTTCAGCAGCAGCGGCACATCGGGGCGGATACGTTCCGCGATCACCGCCCACGCCTCTGGAAAAACCAGTACTTCGGAAGATCCGGAAAAATCCTCCACTGTCAACCGGGCGAACTCGGCCCCCGACCGTTTTGAAATCTGCTTCTTGATGGCGGTGACCACCACACCAATGGTGACCGATTCGCCCGTCCAGTTCCCCAACTGGGACACCGTGCTGCTGGCGAACAGCTCGCATTCGGTTCGGAACGGCTCCAGCGGATGCCCTGAGATGTAAAAGCCGAGGAGCTCCTTCTCGCGCTGCAGGCGCTCGCTTTCGCTCCACACCGGGACTGAGGGGAGCGGCGGGGCCGGGGCGGCGCCCCCTGCCAGCTCGGGTGAGGCGCTGGTGTCGTCACCCAGGAGATCTCCAAACAGCGATCCTTGCCCCTTAGCGGCTTCTTCTTGTCGTAATGATGCTTCGTTAATGGCGTGATCGAGTGCGGCAAGGAGCTGCGCCCGGTGACCGCCCAGCCCATCACAGGCGCCGGCGGCCACGAGTGCTTCAAACACCCGCTTGTTGCAGACGCGCAGGTCTACCCGCGAACAGAGGTCGTACAGCGAGGTAAATGGACCGTCTCCCCGGGCGGCGATCAGCGAATCGATCGCGCCACGGCCCACATTCCGGATGGCGCCCAGCCCAAAGCGCACGCGCTTGTCGCCCACCACGGTAAAGCGCCATCCCGACTCGTTCACGTCGGGCGCCAGCACCTCGATCTGCATTTCGCGGGCTTCCGCGATGTACTTGATGACTTCTTCGGTCTTCCCGATGTTCGACGACAGCAGCGCGGCCATGAACTCGGCCGGATAGTGCGCCTTCAGGAAGGCCGTGTGGTACGCGACGACGGAGTAGGCGACGCTGTGGCTGTTGTGAACGACGATGTCGTTCGCCACGAAGTTGTGCGTGTCGGCAATTTCGAGGTCGTAGGTGCGCTCTTCGCCTGCGGGCTCGATGGATACCACCCGATCCCACAGCACGTCGTTCGACCCGAGTCGTTCCAGTCCGGCGTCGCCAAAATACGTTGCGAGGCGATTCACTACGCCGCGTGTGAATCCGATTTTGTTGGGGTTGGTTCCGATCGGATACAGATCGCGTGACGACACATCTGCACCACGCTCCACATCGGACCACCGCTCGCCCCGCTCGGCCTTGGCCGCCCGTGCCAGTGCACGGACGGCGCCAGCCGGCACCAGATCCTTGGATGACGCAGGCGCATCGGGCAACGGCATGGCGGCCATTGCCGCTCGCTTCGCACGTGCGACCAGGTGACCGCCCACCCGCTCGGCGAACGGGCGCAGATTCTCCGTGCCCGTCACGAACACCTGATAGCCAATGCGCTCACCGCCACGGTACGGGAACATGACCGAGCGAGTGCGACCAAGGATTCCGAGGCGCAGGAGCAGATGCTGCACCTGCTGAGCCAAGCGTTTCGACGACGTCGCGTAATACGCCGACGCGTCGCGCGGATTGACGTGTCCGTCTCCATCCCACATGCGACCCAGCAGCAACCCGAGTTGCTCGTCGCAGAGGGTAAAAGCGCTGGCCGGTACTTCCTTGTTCGTCGCCGTCTTACCGAGCAGCTCCAGCCCGCGGGCCCATTCGAAAATCCCGTTTGGTGCCTTCCGATCGACCCGGCCAGTGTAGACGGATGCCGTTCCTTTGTGCGTGGTGCGCGTGCAGCGGACGTTGGGAAAAGCCTCTGCCGCCGCGATGAAATCCACGACGGACGCTTCGTCCTGATTGTAGTAATACACGCCGCTGGGATGCCCCAGATTGCCCTCGGCCAGTAGGTGACCGAGCGCAATCACCTCATGACGCGCCCACGATGTCCGGGGGCCCGACGGCAATGCACGTGGCACGGCGATGTGTTCACCGACCACGATCGACTCGAGATTGCGCCACCCGTCAATCTGCAGGAACGGATGATTGCCGGTCGCGACGATCTCCCGCCCCGACTCCGTGCGCAGTCGGAACACGGGCTTGATACCGTTGT
>CANHTA010000130.1 GCA_947463135.1 Gemmatimonadota bacterium | reverse complement strand
GTTGCTATCGGTTCGCATCGGTTGGTATCCGTGTCCCGCTGGAACCGTCTGTTTCCGTTCGTATCCCAGCGGTGGCGCGGTGCTGCGGTGGCGTGGATACCAGCGGAAACAGGCGGTTCCTGCGGGACACGGAGACGAACAGATAGCAACGGAGACGAACGGATCGGCTCCGGGTCGTCGGCACCGTCATCGTCAGCCCGCGCTTGTCACTTATTGAATTGACCTGCCGTTGAGCCGCTGAGCTGGTCGCGCAACGACGATGATCCGTTGTTATCGGTTCGCATCGGTTGGTATCCGTGTCCGGCTGGAACCGTCTCGTTCCGTTCGTATCCCATCGGTGCCGCGGTGGCGTGGATACCAGCGGAAACAGACGGTTCCAGCGGGACACGGAGACGAACGGATAGCAACGGAGATGAACGGATCGGCTCCGGGTCGTCAGCACCGTCATCGTCAGCCCGCGCGCTTCACGTATTGAATGGACCTGCCGTTGAGCCGCTGCCCAGGTCGCGCAGGCTGCGGCCGCTACTCGGGCAGCCTGTCGATCATGGGCTGCGTGATGAGCACGCGCCCTTTTTCGGTGCGTCGGAAACGCTGCGCATCGCGGACCGGATCTTCACCCACGACGAGGCCCGCCGGAATCACGACGCCGCGATCGATCACCACATCGCGCAGCCGCGCGCCGCGGCCGATCTCGGCGTACGGCTGTACCACCGCACCGTGCAGCGTGGCGAAGGAGTGGACTTTCACACCGGTGAAGAGCAGCGATTTCTCCACGTGCGAGCCCGAGACAATGCAACCGCCCGCCACCAGTGAGTTGATCGCGGCGCCGCGACGGTGCGTGTCGTTGTGCACGAACTTGGCGGGGGCGGTGATTTCGCTGTACGACCAGATGGGCCAATCCTGATCGTACAAATCGAGCGATGGGACGACGCTCGTGAGGTCGATGTTGGCCTCCCAGTACGCGTCGATCGTGCCCACGTCGCGCCAGTACGCTTCCACCTCGCGATCGGCCTTCACGCACGACGTGCTGAAGCGGTGTGCGACCGCCTTGCCATTGGCCACGACATAGGGAATGATGTCTTTCCCGAAGTCTCGCGACGAGGTGGGATCGGCCGCATCGCGGCGCAACAGTTCAAAGAGATACGTCGTTTTGAAGACGTAAATGCCCATGCTGGCGAGCGCCATCTCGGGCTGCCCCGGAATGGCTGGCGGATTGGCCGGCTTCTCCAGGAAATGCACGATGCGGTCGGTGGCATCGACATGCATCACCCCGAACCCGCTGGCCTCGCGGAGCGGGACCTCAAGCACCCCAACGGTGACGTCGGCATTCTGATCGACGTGCTGCTCGAGCATGAGCTCGTAGTCCATCTTGTAGATATGGTCACCGGCCAGAATCACCATGTACTCCGGGTGATAGGCCTCAATGATGTCCATGTTTTGATACACCGCGTCGGCGGTCCCGTCGTACCACTGCGTCTCATTCACGCGCTGACTGGCCGGCAGAATGTCGAAGCTTTCGTTGCGTTCGGGACGCAGGAAGTTCCAGCCGCGCTGCAAGTGACGGATGAGGCTGTGCGCCTTGTACTGCGTGGCCACCCCGATACGCCGGATCCCGGAATTGAGGGCGTTGGAGAGCGCGAAGTCGATAATACGCGTCTTGCCGCCGAAGTACACGGCCGGCTTCGCACGTCGGTCGGTGAGCTCGTAGAGTCGCGATCCACGACCGCCGGCCAGTACGTAGGCCATTGCGTTCCGGGCGAGAAAGCCGCTGCGGTGAGGAGACGTCATACCGAAAGATACTCACTTTGTGACGAAACGGACGACGGCCACCCTCCGATTGGCGCTCGCCATGGGGCGCAAGGGTGTCGCCGGGGCATTTTTTCCGCCATGTTGCCCAGATGAACGTTCTCTTTGCCGTTGCCGAAGTGGCCCCGTTGGTGAAAACCGGGGGATTAGCCGATGTGGCGGGGGCCCTGCCGGCCGCGTTGCGTGCGGCCGGGCATGACGTGCGCGTGGTGATGCCGTACTTCCGGGAGCTCCGCGAGCAGGGGCTCCCCGTGGTCGGCCCGATTGGCGCCAGCTTTCTGCCGGTTGGCGAACGAAATGAAGAGCTGCGCATCTGGCAGCTGGCCAATCAGGCGACGCCGGTGTACCTGCTGGATATCCCGGCCGCCTTTGAGCGCGAGGTGATTTACGGCGAGCCCGATGACGACCGTCGCTTTATTCTGTTCGCGCGTGGGATTCTCGCGCTGATGCAGCAGCTGCGTGAGGTGGAGCGGTGGCCGATTGATCTGGTGCACACGCACGACTGGCACGCCGCCCTCGTGGCCAACTATCTCAAGACTTCCTACCACTACACCTTTGGCCGTGTGGCCTCGGTATTCACGATTCACAACCTGGCGTATCAGGGACAGCGCAGTGCGCGTACGCTGGCGCTGACGGGGTTGTCAGAGGGCGGACTGCCGGAAGACCACCTGGGCCCCGGCCTCGCGGGCTCCTTCAACTTCATGGCGCGTGGTATTCTGTTTAGCGACGTGATCACCACGGTGAGCCCCACGTATGCGCAGGAAATAATGACCGGCGAGTATGGGGAGCGGCTGGACGGGTTGCTGCGGCGTGTGCGGTCGCGGGTGGTTGGGATTCTCAACGGGATCGACACCGTGGTGTTTGATCCTGCGACGGACCCGCATCTGGCAGCCCCGTACAGTGTGGCCGACGTCTCGGGGAAACGCGCGTGCAAGAAGGCGCTGCAGCAGGAGTGCGGGCTTGAGGTGAACGAGGGTCGGCCGCTGCTGGGGATTGTCTCACGGTTGGTTGAGCAAAAAGGGCTCGACTTGCTGGATCAGATCATCCCGTCGTTGATGGAGCAGACGGACGCCCAACTGGTGGTGTTGGGGTCGGGGAATGCCCACGTGCAGTACCTCATGCAACAGCATGCGCGTGTGTACGCGGGGCGGATGGCGGTCCGCATTGGCTTCGATGCGCCCTTGGCCCAGCGGGTGTATGCCGGCAGCGATGCGTTTCTCATGCCGTCGCGCTTCGAGCCGTGCGGGCTTGGCCAACTGATTGCGCTGCGCTACGGCAGCGTGCCCATTGTGCGAGCCACGGGCGGGCTGAACGATACGGTGCGCGAGGGCTACGACGGCAACGGCTTCCGTTTTCATCCCTACGAGGCGGGCCATTTCGCGGAGGCCATTGGGCGCGCGCTGCGGTCGTATCGCGATCCGGAGAGCTGGGCGCTTTTGCGGGCGCGCGGCATGCGCGAGGACCATTCCTGGACGCAGGCGGCGCAGCATTACACGGCGGTTTACGAACAGGCGGTCCGGATGGTGCGCGGGTAGCCTGTACCGGAGATAGGGCGGCACATGGCGCTCCCTTGCGCGGGGGATGCCCTGCGGCGCAGGTTAGCGGCATGCTGACATTCTCGCTGCCACGTGCGATCTCCACGACGGTCGCCTCCCTCGTGCTTTCCCTGACGGTCCCGTCCACAGCGCACGCCACGTGGTCGGTGATCGCGGTGGACGCGGCGACCGGCAAAGTGGTTATTGCGTCGGCCACCTGCGTGAACAACAACGACGCCTTTCTCATGGGCATTCAGGCGGTGGTCGTGCCCGGCAAGGGGGTCGCCGCCTGTCAGGCCGGCGTTGACGGCACGCACGCCAATCAGATGCTGGTGTATCGCGAGTTGCAAAAGGGTACCGATCCGGCGCGCATCATTGAGATGTTGTCCACCGATCCGTCGTTTCAATCGCGCCAATTCGGCATTCTCGATCTCACCGGTCGAAGTGCCGGTCACTCGGGGCTCACGAACGGCTACGTGAGCCAGGACATTCAGGGACGCGTTCCGGGCACGCAGATCTACTACTCGATTCAGGGCAACATCCTGCGTCCGGGTGAGGTGATTCCGAACGCCGTGAAGGCGTTCCTGCACACCAACGGCGCGCTCACCGATCGTGTGATGGCCGCGCTGGAAACGGCGGATGAGTATGGTGGGGACAGTCGCTGCGTGTGTCCGCCACTGCCCGCCGATGGATCGGCGCCGGCGAGTCCGTGCGAGGGGCGCACGTCCTACATCGCGTACATCCTCCTGGCGAATTCCACGGACACGAACGGTGATTCGCACAACAACGGGACGTACGCGATGTATCTCACCGTGACGCAGCCGGAGCAGGGTGGACCGAATGCCATCAAGGCCGGTGAGAATCTCAATCCGGTGAAGACCCTGCGTGCGCGGTACGATGTGTGGCGGAAGCGTCAGCCGAAGTCGTTCTCATGAGCGCCATCCGCATTCTCCTCGCAACCGTTGCTCTGGGCGTGTCGCAGATGGCACTGCCCCATGCATCGGCGCAGCGCCGGCCGGCGATTCAGGTGATGACGCTCACCTCAACTGCCTTTCCTGATGGCGGGATGATCCCGGCACGCCACGCGCAAATGGGTCGTGATAGGTCACCGTCGCTCAGCTGGAGCGGCGCCCCCGATTCCACACGCAGCTTTGTGTTGCTGGTGCATGATGCCGACGCCGCCATCGGTGACGGCACCGACGACCTGCTCCACTGGATGGTGTGGAATATCCCCGGCAATGCCACGTCGTTGCCCGAGGGTGTACCACAGGGCGCTCAGGCGGCCAACGGCATGCGACAGATCAGTGGTACCGGCCCGTACTATCGTGGTCCCGCCGCCCCGGCCACCGGACCGGCGCATCACTATGTGTTCGAGCTGTACGCCCTCGACGCCATGGTCAACGTGGCGCCCACCGGCATGTCGCCGCCGCTCACGCGCCGTGAGGTGATGGCCGCCATGGCATCGCACATTCGCGGTAAGGGCGTGCTGGTAGGCCTGTACAAGCGGCCCGCGCCGTGAGCGATCCGCACGTTGCTGTTGATTTCCCCACCATCAACGCCATCCGCGCCAACCGGGAACGACTCGGCGATCGCGTGATCACCACGTCGGTGCGTGTGTTGGTGGATGATGCACTGGCCCGTGCCGTAGGCAACACGACACGCGTGTGGTTGAAAGAAGAACTGTTTCAGCGGACCGGCAGCTTCAAGCCGCGCGGTGCGCTGTCGGTGATGCTCGATCTTGACGCTGACGCACTCGCCCGTGGCGTGGTGGGCGTATCCGCCGGCAATCACGCCATCTCCCTTGGCTACTCGGCGCGCGTGCTCGGCACCAGCGCCACGGTGGTGATGCCCAAAACGGCGAACGCCTTCCGCGTGCAGGTGTGCCGTGAACTGGGCGCCACCGTGGAGCTGGTGGAGCACGTGCACGCTGCCTTCGCGCGCGTGAAGGAAATCGAGGCCAGCGAAGGGCGCACGTTCGTGCACCCGTACGAGGGTCCGAAGACGGCGCTCGGGACGGCCGGTGTGGGGATGGAGTTCATTGACCAAGTGCGTGCCGCTGGCGATGAACTGGACGCCGTGATCGTCGCCGCCGGTGGTGGTGGCCTCACCGGCGGCGTGGCTTGCGCGGTGAAGCAGATGAGTCCGGGCACGGCGGTGTACGTGGTGGAGCCCGAAGGCGCCGATACCATGTCGCGCAGCTTCGCGGCGGGCTCACCGCAATCGATTGACGCGGTGCGCACCATTGCCGACTCGCTTGGCGCACCGCGCTGTGAGCCGTACTCGTACGCGCTGAACCGGCGCTTTGTGGACGACGTGGTGCTGGTGAGCGATGATCAGATCCGCGAGGCGATGCGGCTGTTGTTTCGCACGGCTAAGCTCGTGGTGGAGCCGGCCGGTGCTGCCTCGCTGGCGGCGCTGATGTACCCCCTGCGCGAACGGTTAGAGGGGAAGCGCGTTGGTATCGTGGTGTGTGGGGCGAACATCGATGCGGCCACGTTTGCGGCGCAGCTGCTCGACTAGCCAGCCGCTAGGGGCGGAAGCCCAGCCCTACGCTGGCCAGCCACGGGTGAACGCGGACGGCCGAAATGGTCGACGCGCCCAACGTCACGTCCGCGCTCAGGAGTGCCTTCTTCACATCGATGTTCAGGAACACCTTCGGCGCGAGTTTGATGTCGGCGCCGAGCTGACCGGCCATGCCCATTGAGCTGGACTCGAGGTCGAGCTTGCCCACGCCCGGCACGGCGAGCTTCACATCGGAGATGAACGTGACGTTGATGCCAGCACCCACGTACGGACGTACGGTACTCTCCGGAGACATGTGGTACTGCGCCATCAGCGTTGGCGGCAGCTGCTTGAATGTACCGATCTTTGTGCCGCTCAACTTCACGTCATGCTGCTGGGGGTAGGTGAGCACCAGCTCGAACGCGATGCGTCGGGCGATGAAATACGAAATGTCAATCTCGGGGAATACCTTGTCGCTCACACTGATTGCGTTATCCGGCACGCCAAGCGTCACGATCTCATCGGAACCGTTGTTGGCCGTCAGCGACAGCGCCCGCACACGCACCAGCCAGCGGCCTTCCGGTGCGGCCTGAGCGGTAAGGGGACTGGCGAGTGGCGCCGAGCAAGCCACAAGGACACCAAGGATCAACGACGAGCGATATCTACGCATCACGAACTCCTGACAATGAGGAATGGTGGTCTGCGATGGATACGGTGGAATGGGCACGATGACTGTCAGGGTTTAGCCGTACTCTCGTACGGCGTCGTCCCGACGCCTCGCCCTGACGCCTCGCCGTACCGGCGCGTAGCTTCGTGGCCATGTCTGACTCCTCCGCCACCACGACCGCTTCCCTTGCCTCCGACGCCGGCCTGATGGGCTGGTGGCGCGTGGCTCCCGCGCAAGCTCGCCGCGCGCTCATCGCCGCCTCCATGGGGTGGGCGCTCGACGCGTTCGATGTGATGCTGTTTTCGCTCACACTCTCAGCGGTGATCGCCGAGCTGGGGCTCACGAAGGCACAGGCCGGCGCGCTGGGGTCAATCACGTTGCTGGGCGGCGCGGCGGGGGGGCTGCTATTTGGATGGGTGGCCGATCGCTACGGCCGCACGCGCTCGATGATTGCGAGTGTGCTGCTGTATTCGGTGTTCACCGCCGCCTGTGGTTTGTCGAACACGTTCTGGCAGTTCGCCTTCTTCCGCGCGCTGCTGGGGCTCGGCATGGGTGGCGAGTGGGCCAGCGGCGCCGCGTTGGTGTCGGAGAGTTGGCCTGCCAAGTCGCGTGGGCGCGCGCTCGCGTTCATGCAGAGCGCGTGGGCGATCGGGTTCGCGGTGGCCGCTACCGTGGTGGGGTTCGTGCTGCCGGCGTACGGATGGCGCGCGGTGTTCTTCATCGGCATCCTGCCGGCGTTCTTCACGCTCTGGGTGCGTCGCCACGTGGAAGAGCCGGACGCCTGGAAGGCGTTGCACGCGGCACGTCTCGACGCCGAGCGGTCGGGTGCGGCAACGCGGCCGAACGCGCCTCGTGTGCATTCGGTGTTCGACATCTTCCGCGGCGCGATGTTGAAGCGCACGGCGGCGGTGACGTTCATGAACGCCTGCACGCTGTTCGGCTGGTGGGGGATGAACGGGTGGATCCCGGCGTACCTCTCGCTGCCCGCCACGCAGGGTGGCATCGGCCTCAGCACCGCCACGATGTCGAAGCTTGTGGTCTTCATGCAGCTGGGCATGTGGCTGGGCTACGTCTCCTTCGGGTATATCACTGACGTGATGAGTCGCAAGCGGGTGTACGTGGTGTATCTGCTTGGGGCGAGTGTGTTGCTGCCGCTGTACGGCTCGTTGTCGAACCCGTTGTTGCTGCTGTTGCTCGGCCCCTTCGTGGCCTTTTTCGGCACGGGCTTTTTTAGTGGGTTTGGCGCGGTCACGGCCGAGATGTACCCTACGCAGATCCGCGCGTCGGCGCAGGGGTTTACGTACAACATTGGTCGTATTGCGAGTGCGGCGGCACCGTTTACGGTGGGTTCTTTGGCTACGTCACGCGGATTTCAGACGGCGTTCGCGGTGGCGGGTGCGGCGTATTTGATGGCGGCGCTCACGTGGTCGGTGATTCCGAATACGCAGGGGAAGGAGCTGGAATGACGGCGAGCTAGGGCGCAGGCGGCGCTCTGGTCCGCTCTTGGTCACTACCTGTTTCTGAGCTGGTTGTGCAACGACGGTGGTCTGTTGTTATCGGTTCGTATCTGATCGATCCCGTTGGTGCCGGGGTGGCTTGGATAAAAATGGAAACAGACGGTTCCTGCGGGACACGGATAGGAATTGATAGCAACGGACATAAACGGATTGGTTCCGGGGTACACGGCACCGTCATCATGAGCCGCGGGGTTGTTCAATTCTTGAATGGAACCGCCGCCGAGCCGCCGAGCTGGTCGCGCAACGAGGGTGATCCGTTGTTATCGGTTCGCATCGGTTGGTATCCGTGTCAGGCTGGAACCGTTTGTTTCCGTTGGTATCCCATTGGTGCTGGG
>CANHTA010000129.1 GCA_947463135.1 Gemmatimonadota bacterium | reverse complement strand
TCGACTACGGTCGTCCGTCGGTGCGCGAGCGCACGGTGTGGGGCGGCACGCTGGTGCCGTTCGATACCGTGTGGCGCACCGGCGCCAACGACGCCACGCACCTGTTCACGTCGCGCACGCTCACCATGGGTGACGTCGTGGTTCCGCCGGGTGCCTACACGTTGTTCGTGCAGCACACGCGCACCGGCACGTGGCTTATTGTGAACAAACAGGTGGGACAGTGGGGCACCGTGTACACGGCCGCCAACGATGTCGGACGCGTGCCCATGCAGATGACCGCCACGCCGAGTCACGTGGAGGAGTTCACGATGGTGGTGCGCTCGATCAGCCCCACGCGCGGCGCGATTGAGATGTTGTGGGGACCGAGCATGGTGAGCGTGCCCTTCACTGCTACGGCGGTGCGGCCGTGAGCACGCTGTCAGATTTCACCGTCACGTCGATTACCGGCGAGCCGATGCCGTTATCAACGCTCGCCGGCGGTGTGACGCTGGTGGTGAATGTGGCGAGTCAGTGCGGACTCACGCCGCAATACGCCGGCCTCGAAGCGCTGTACCGCAGCTACCACGCACAGGGACTCACCGTACTCGGCTGCCCGTGCAATCAGTTCGGCGGGCAAGAGCCGGGTACCGCAGACACCATCGTGCAATTCTGCAGCACGCATTACGACGTCACCTTCCCGCTCACGGCGAAGCTCAACGTAAACGGCGACGACGCCGACGCGCTCTGGCAGTGGATGAAGAGCGAAAAGCCCGGCCTGCTGGGCACCACGTCAATCAAGTGGAACTTCACAAAGTTTCTGATTGGCCGTGATGGACAGGTCATCGAGCGTTTCGATCCCACCACGGTGCCAAGCGATATGATACCGGCTATCGAGCGCGCGCTCGCCGCCGCGAAAACGTAAGCGGCAGCATCAGCAGCAGCGCGCCCAGCGTGTTGATGACCATGGCTAGCAGCATCGCCATGGAGAGCGACTCGCTGAGTTGCGTGAGGTGGTGCAGCGCGTTGCGGACGGGCGGCACCACACGGCTGTCCCACACGGTGGGTGCCACCTGCTGCAACAGCCACCACACCATCGCCGTCGCACACAACGCGGCGACGCTCCAGGTGGCCAGCGTCACGAAGCCGCGCCACGTGCCTCGCACATCCGACGCGCTCAGATGCATGGAGCCACCTACCGAAATGCTCACGTAGGCGAACAGCGCCCAGCGCCACCACGGGGCTTCGTAAAGGTGCCACGTGGACACACTCCACGCCGCTCTGCTCCATGTGGCCGGGGGCGTGAGCCCCAGCAGCTGCTGCGCGGCAAACAGGATGACGGCGGCGCCAACCACGAGCGGTGCGAGGCCGATGGCAATGGTACCCACGCGCTGGTACGCGCTGGCGGGATTGTAGGAGTGCTCCACCGAGCCCAGCGCCCCATCGGTGGCCTGCGCGTCAAACCACTTCACGCGATGCACACGATGGCGGAACAACACACACGCCATCACATGACTGCCCTCGTGCACGAGGGTGCCCGGTAGTCCGAACAGGTACAGCTGCACGCGCCGTCCAAAGAGTCGGCTGGACTGCCGAGCCAGGAACTGCGCCGACCAGTGCATCGCCACGAGCAAAAGGAGCGGGGCGAGGACAGGGGCTACGGTAATCATCACAGCCGGCCGGTTAGCTGTGCCTGAGCGATCAGCATGCGATCGGCGGAATCACCATGTGGTGTTCCGGCCAGTCGCGTGCTTTCAATCAGTACATCGCGGGTAAGCGGCAGACTGTGAAGACCCGGCGCCGGCACCGCGCGCTGCAGCCACCGCGACGGATCGGCGGCGAGTTCGAGTTGACCGCTCAATCAACCGGAGGGTGGGCCTGGTGAGCGCACCGACGGTCCGTCACCCGAGCGGCCGTCTTTCTGGCCGGGCTCACTTCCCGCGTGCCTGTAGCGGATCGGTTGTCGAGGCGGCCCAGCTCTCATCGTCGGGGGCCATGAGATCACCGTGCCGAACGATGGTACCCCGCAGGTATCCCACCGGCGATGCGGGCGAAAACGTGGCGGGTCCCACCCGCACCACGGGACGACCGTGCTTGGTCACCACGACTTCGCTGCCAGCTGGGTCTTGTCCATTTTGATATCCCCATCGGTCAAAAGTAGTCAGCTTATGGTAACCATAGACAGATTTTTTGCCAACGACGCCCCGGTGCAGCCCCCACCCCTCAACCCGCTAGCTTTCTCCCAATGGAAACGGAAAAGCTCTATATGCTGGTCGGACCCGACGGCTCCCGCATTACCAGCACCACAAAAGGCACTATCGGCGGCTACCGCAAAGAACGCCGCTACGGCCGTCTCGACTGCAAGCTCGCCCGGAGGGCGCTGGCGCATGGCGCGTTGTACGCACAGCAGCGGGTATTCTTTGCTGATGAGGCGACTGCTGTTGCGGCTGGATACCATCCGTGCTCGGTGTGTATGCCCGAGCAGTACAAAGCATGGAGAGCAGCTGGCGGCCATTCCGCCCGCCCGTAAACCCAGTACCCAAGACCCAAAACGCAAAACCTCAAACCAATAGCCCGCAGCCCACAGCAGTAGGCTGTCAACAGCGGGCTATGGGCTGGTTGCTGTTGGCTTGAGGCAGTGGGTGGTGGGTTTTGTGTTTTGGGTAAAAACCCAGTACCCAAGACCCAAAACGCAAAACCTCAAACCAATAGCCCGCAGCCCACAGCCCGTTGGGCAGTAGACGGGCTATGGGCTGGTTGCTGTTGGTTTGAGGCAGTGGGTGGTGGGTTTTGTGTTTTGAGTCCCTATCTAGGAGCGTTTCGTCCCAGCATCTGCTCTATCCTCTGCGTAGAGTGGGGTATGACTCTTCTCTCCCCCCCGCAGCGAATTTCAGCCGCGGCGCTGCTACTGGCTTGTGCCCTCGCTCCATCCGCTCGGGCGCAGGGGCCAAGCGTGAACCGCTCGAGCGCGCCGGTGAATCCGGAGCTGGTTGCCCGGCCATCGTTCCGCGCTACCCGTACTTCGAGCCCCATGGTCATCGACGGCACCCTTGATGACCCTGCGTGGGCTACTGCTCCGGTGCTTACCGATTTCGTGCAGCAGCTGCCGAGCACTGGGGCTCCGGCGCGGTTCCGTACTGCGGTGCGGGTGCTCTATGACGCCGACAACCTGTATGTGGCCAGCGTCAACTACGACCCGGAGCCGGCGAAGGCGATTACGGTGGGGCTTGAGCGTGATTTCGTGTCGTCGAACAGCGACATCTTTGGCGTGGTGTTTGACACGTTCAACGACAAACGGAATTCGTTTCTGTTTCTCGTGAACCCGAAGGGCGCGGTGCGCGATGAGCAAACATTTAACGACTCGCGCAATATCGTTGATGCGTGGGACGGCATTTCCACCGTGCGCACGCGTCAGCAGGATTCCAGCTGGACAGTGGAGATGGTGATTCCGCTGAAAACGCTGCGCTTCGATGCCTCACGCGATCCGCAAACGTGGGGCGTCAACTTCATCCGTCGTGTACGTCGCGTGAATGAAACGTCGTATTGGGCGCCCCTGGAGCGGCAGTATCGCCTGCATCGCATGTCCAAGGCCGGCACCATGGACGGCATCACGGGGCTCAAGCAGGGGCGTAACCTGCAGATCAAACCCTACGCGCTGGCCGGGAACTCCGTGGGCGCGCAGGTCCCCAGCAGTTCTGTGGGGAGCAAGGCGGACATCGGCGCCGATCTCAAGTACGGCGTCACGCCATCGCTCACGCTCGATCTCACGGTGAACACCGACTTCTCGCAGGTGGAAGTGGATCAGCAGGTGGTCAACCTTACGCGCTTCGGCATTCTCTTCCCCGAACGTCGCGAGTTTTTCATTGAGAACTCCGGATCGTTCACGCTGGGCGATGTTGCCGAGCGCAATTACCGTATGGGCGCCTCGCTCAGCGACTTCACGCTGTTTAACTCGCGCCAAATCGGACTCACGAAAGACGGCCTGCCCATTCCCATCGCCGGCGGCGGTCGTCTCACCGGTCGCGTAGCCGGGTGGGAAGTGGGGCTGCTTGATATGCAGACACAGCGCGCCGGCGCGAGCCCCACCGAGAACTTTGCGGTGGCGCGCGTACGGCGAAATATCTTCGGCAACTCCGACATCGGCATCCTCGCCGCCAACCGGCAGGCCACCGACAGCAGCGACAGCTACAATCGCTCGTATGGCGTAGACGCGAACATCCGTTTGCTTGGCAACCTCATCATCAATTCGTACCTGGCGGTGAGCGATGCCGACACCGCCAGCTCCAACGGGAGTGCCGGTCGCGTGTCCGCAGCGTATCGCGGCAGGCTCTGGAATACCTCGGCGATGTACAAGCGTGTGTCCGACAACTTTGACCCGGGCATCGGCTTCGTGAATCGGCGCGGCTTTCAGCAGACCTATGCCACCACGGGCATTCACGCGCGTCCGAAACTCAGGGGCATTCAGGAGCTCAACCCGTACGTTGAGGCCGATGTGTATACGGATCTCAACGGCTCCGCGCAGTCGCATCAGTTCACGGCCGCACTGGACGTCTTCTTTCAGCCCGACGGGGAACTCAAGTTTCAAGTGAGTGACTGGTTCGATCGTTTGGATCGCGCGTTCACCCCCTTCCCGGGGCGCTCGATTCCCGTGGGCCGCTACAATTTCCGCAATGCGAGGGCCACGTACACCTCCACCCAACGCTATCCGGTGTATGGCAACGCCAGCATTCAGGTGGGTGAGTTCTACAACGGCACCAACACCACGCTCAGCGGCGGACTCACGTGGCGTCCGCGTTACGACATGAGCTTCGAAGGCACCTATCAGCACAACGACGTCGCGCTGCCCAGTGGGGCCTTTGCCGCCGACCTCGCCGGCGTGCGCCTCAAGTATGCGTACTCCACCACGCTCTTCGGCAGCACCTTCGTGCAGTACAACACCCAGACGCGCAGCTTCGTGACCAACGCTCGGCTTGCCTGGCGCTACGCGCCGCTGAGCGATGTGTTCCTGGTGTATACCGAGCGGCAGAACACGCTCACCAACGTGCGCAACGAACGGTCGGTGGCCATCAAGGTGACCCGCATGGCGGCGTTCTAACGGCTCCCGTGCATGCGCGCGTGTTTCCGCGTACATTCGCGCATGCCCTTCTCCTGCCTTCGTTCGGCCGCAGTGGCGGCCCTCGTGGCCCTCGCGGCCATCCCGATCCCCGTGGCCCCGGTCACCACGGCGCAGGCGCAACCTGCGTCGGTGGCGGCCCCAAGCCGTAGCTACCCACAACTGCTGGCCCTGTTCGCCGAGTGGCGCGCCTTTGAGGAGCCACCGCGGCGCAACGGCATTCCCGACTACACACCGGCCACCAATGCCCGGCGCCTCACCGCGCTGCGCGCCCTGCAGGCCAAACTGCGCGCCATTGATACCACCGGGTGGCGTGTACCCGAGCAGGTGGACTGGCATTTGGTGCGCGCGGAAATGAATGGCATGCAGTACCACCTCACGGTGCTGCAGCCATTTGCGCGCGACCCCGCCTATTACGCCTCCGTGCGAACGGAAGAGAGCGATACCCCTGCCGAAGAAGGCCCCACGATTCACGGTGCCGTGCGGCTGTGGCAGTATCCCATTTGGCCCCGCACGGTGCTCGATACGTCGCGGTCGCTCAACGCCAGCGAGTCTGGTCGTCTCACGGCGCAGTTAAGCAGCATTGCCCCGCTGCTTCGTGCGGCGCGCACCAATCTGGCTGCGGGCAACGCGAAGGATTTGTGGGTGGGCGCCGTGAAGACCTTCGAGGAGCAACACGAGGCACTGGGCACCCTGGCCACGCTCGCCCGCACGCACAACCCAACGGACAGCGCCCTCACGCGCGCCATTGCCAGCGCCAACGATGCCACCGTTGCCTTTACCGCGTGGCTCCGCACCGAGGCGCCGCGGAAAACAGGGCCGTCGGGTATTGGCACGCAGCAGTACACCTGGTTCCTGAAGAACGTGCTGCTGGTGCCGCTTACGTGGGAGGACGAGGTCACCATTACGCGCCGCGAACTGGCGCGCGCGCACGCCTCACTGCGGTTGGAGGAAACGCGCAACGCGTCGCTCCCGCCGATGCCGGTGGCTGGTTCAGCAGCCGAGTTTGCGGCGATGCAAGCCGAGGCGCTGCCGCGGTATATGCAGTTCTTCCGCGACAAAGAGATTGTGACGGTGGAGCCGTGGATGGAGCGCGCCCTGCGCGAGCGGTTCCAGTCGTACTCCCCCGAGGCCACGCGCAATTTCTTCTCGCAAGCGACGCATCGTGATCCGCGCACACTGTGGACGCACCTGTGGCATTGGTGGGACAACGGCCGGTTCCGTGAGCATCCGCACGCGAATGCCATCCGTCGCACGCCGCTGCTGTACAACGTGTGGATGAGCCGCGCCGAAGGGATGGCCACGTCGATGGAAGAGTGGATGATGCAGGCGGGGCTGTACGATGCGTCACCGCGTTCGCGGGAAATTGTGTGGACCATGCTCGCGGCCCGTGCGGCGCGTGGGCTGGGCAATCTCTACGCGCACAACAACACGCTCACCATGGCGTCGGCGGCCGATCTCCATGTGAACTGGACGCCACGCGGTTGGATGCGCCGGGATCCGCTGCTGGGCTTTGAGCAGCACCTGTATCTGCGGCAGCCGGGCTATGGGGCCAGCTACGTGACCGGCGGACGACTGATGGAGGAGACGATGGCGGAACGGGCGCGCCAACTTGGCACCGCGTTCACCATGAAGCGTTTCTTCGACGAGGTGAACGCGGTGGGGATGATCCCGGT
The DNA here is from genome assembly GCA_947463135.1 of Gemmatimonadota bacterium. Lineage (GTDB taxonomy): Bacteria > Gemmatimonadota > Gemmatimonadetes > Gemmatimonadales > Gemmatimonadaceae > Gemmatimonas. The sequence goes on along the minus strand of CANHTA010000129.1, from coordinate 1,615 downwards.
ATCCATGGTGTACTGGGAGCTCACCGGTGACGATCGCATGGTGCGCGAATTGCGAAACGGCAGCGGCCCGCTCCCGTTTCGCTAAGCGGTGACCCGCGCCTTACGCTGTTTTGTGCTTGGCGAGGCGCGGGAACCAGTTCAGCAGCTTCACGGCAGCCACAATTTCGGGGCGCAGCGTCCAGCGTGTTTGCGGGGCGTCTGCGCTTCCTTCGGTGAAGGTGGCAAACACCGACGCCTGTGGCTCCTTTGGCGGCACGTTGTACAGCAACCGCCCCGCCAACTTGGCGCCAAACCGGCCATAGTTGAGATTCACCGCGCCCGGCTTGTCAAAACCTGCTGCCGCCGCGAGTTCAACAGTGGTGAGCGTGTAGTCGGGGGCGAGGCAATGCGCGCGCAACATGCTCCACTGCGCGTCGGAGATGGTGTTGGCGACATACAGCAGCCGCAACGCCTTGTGGTACTCGGTTGACGTGGGGATCGCCGTGGGCGTTGGCGCGGGGGTCGGGACAGTAGCGGGCATACGCAAATCTCCTGAAAGAGAGCACAGCCGCGCGCGTGAGATCGCCGCCGTCCATCGCACACATCACGTCACACTGGCGACGGACGGGGGTGTACACATAAGTCCTAACCAATGGAACATCCCTTAGCGGGCGCTGCAACGCAACGGGTGAGCACCGAATCGTGCGCAGTTTCTCGTGTGTCAGCGTGCAGCGCCGCGTTTTCCATCACAATTGTGCTGCTTTGGCGCTCACGGCACGATCTTGGCCGGCGGCACAATCTTGATGCCATTGGCAAAGGTGGCGGTGAGCAGATAGAGCAGCTTGGTGGAGGGAAGCGCTGTTGACGCGATGGCGTACTCGGTGAGTTGATGCGCTCCGCTGGCCTTGGAGCCGCCAATGGCGATGCTCGGAATTTTGCGCACCACGCCGGGATTGGCGTCGGTTGCACCAGTGGCCACAGCTTCCGAGGCACCGGGCATGCCGGGGCTTATGCCAAGCGCACGATTGATGTCGATGGCGGTTTGCACGAGGGGATGAGCGCGTGCCCCTTCGAGCTGCTTTTCCGTGCCGCCGGCGCCGCTCTTTTGTTCAATCTCCACGCGCAGGCCAACTTTCTGTTCCGCCGCCACTTCCTGCGTGATACGGGTGATGGTGCGATCGAGCGAGTCCAGCAGCGCGGGGTCTGAGCTGCGCAGGTCAACGGTGAAGTACAACTCCTGCGGCACGGCGTTGAAGATGGTGCCGCCGTGAATCTGTCCGATGTTCATCACCGCACCATTTGGCAGCGCGTCGAATTGGAGTTGGTACAACCGGTCAATGGCTTTGGCCACCGCTTTCACCGGCGTGGGAATACCACGCGACGACAGCGTGTGCGCCCCGGGATGGGTGAACACGAACTTGGTCCAGTAAATACCAAGCGCGCCGTAGGAGACACTGCCGTACGCTCCATCGGGCACGATGAGCAGATCGGGCTTGGGGTTGTGTTGCAGCCAGTATTCCATCCCCTTGAGGCCGAGCTCTTCCTGCACGGTGCCAATGAAGATGATGTCGCCGGTGCTGGTGAACTTGGTGGCGTTCATCACGCGCAGCGTGGAGAGCATATTGGCCACCGACGC
>CANHTA010000128.1 GCA_947463135.1 Gemmatimonadota bacterium | reverse complement strand
CGGCCCGGAAGGTGTTCTCGAGCAGCTTCACGAGCTCGGCCGCTTCGGGGGATGACACCGGCACGACCACGTCGATGCAGCTGGCATACAGGGCGCTGGCCACTTCCACACAGGCCGGCGTGATGCCTCCCACCACCTTTGGGGTGTTCTTGGTTTTGTAGACGGGATTTCCCGGATCAACGCGCTCCGGACTGAACGCCACAAAGACATCCTTGCCCACCGTGAGGCCCATGGCCTCGAGACGGGGTTGAAGGAGTTCACGCGTGGTGCCGGGATACGTGGTACTCTCCAGCACGACGCACATACCGGGATGCGTCTGTCGGGCGATGGCGTCGCCCGCGGCTAGCACGTAGGCCATGTCCGGGTCGCGCGTTTTGGACAGCGGCGTGGGGACTGCTATCGAAATCGCGTCGCACTCCCCGATGCGTGCCTCCATCGCCGTCGCCACAAACCGGCCATCCGCTACCGCCTCCTGCACGACGTGGTTCGGAATGTCCTGAATGTGCGAACGCCCAGCCATCAGCGAATCGACTACGCGTTGACTGACGTCGTAGCCAATCACGTGGAACCCCGCATGTACGAATTCCATGGCGAGCGGGAGCCCGACATAGCCTAACCCAATCACCCCGATCACGGCGGTTCGGTCGTGAATCTTGGCGAGCAGGTGGTCTTTCATCGACGGGGAATCAACCATGGGAATGCCTCAATGTCCAAAAAAGGTACGCACCGCCGCAATCACGTCATCGCGTTGAGCAGTCGTGAGCTCGGGAAACACTGGAAGCGAGAGCACCTCACGTGCCGCCCGTTCCGACTCGGGACACTGGCCCTCTTCGTACCCGAGATACGCAAAACAGGGTTGGAGATGCAGCGGCAAGGGATAATACACGGAACTGCCGATCTCGTGCGCCTTGAGGTGCGCCTGCAGGGCATCACGCTCGGGGACCCGAAGCGTATACTGATTGTAGATCGACGTATTGGCCGGATCGATGTAGGGCGTCACGACATCAGTCAGGTCGGCAAAGGCCGCATCGTAGTACGCCGCATTGCGCCGGCGGGCCTCACTCCATGCGGCGAGATGGGGCAACTTTGCCCGCAGCACCGCGGCCTGCAGCGCATCGAGCCGGCTGTTGTAGCCCACGATTTCATGGAAGTACGTCCGGCGGCTTCCGTGTGTCCGCAGCTTCATGAGGGCCTCGAACAGCGACTCATCCTGCGTCACCATCATGCCGCCATCACCATACCCCCCGAGATTCTTCGAGGGGAAAAAGCTGAACGTGCCAATGGCCGCTGCCTGTCCCGCCATTACCGTGGCCCCGTTCACCAGACGGCTGGCACCAATAGACTGCGCGGCGTCCTCAATAACCGGTCGTCCCTGGGCTGCGGCGATGACCTCTTCAATTGGCGCCATCTGCCCGAACAGATCAACCGCGATGACCGCCTTGGTTCGGTCGGAGATCGATGCACGCACGGTGTCTGGCGCAATGTTAAAGGTGCGCGGATCAATATCACCGAACACGGGGCGCGCCCCGACGTTATGGATCGCGCCGGCGGTTGCAAAAAACGTAAACGGGGTGGTCACCACTTCGTCGCCGTGACCGACATCCAGCGCACGCAACGCGAGGAGCAGGGCGTCGGTGCCATTGGCACACCCCACGGCGTACTTCACCTGAGAGAGGCCAGCTACGCTGCATTCAAGCTGCCCGACGGGATCGCCAAGGATAAACGCCTGCTGATCGACGATGTCCATGACAGCGGCCACCACATCGTCGCGAATCGTCGCGTGCTGCGCCTTCAGATCGAGGAGAGGAACGGCCATGACGAAGATGGTCAGATGTTGACGCGCAACGGCAACGGGACGTCGCGCCCCGTTTTCGCGGATTCGTAAATACCGAGAATGAGTTCAAGCGACTTCCGGCCTGCCCGACCATCGGTGTCCGGGCGCGCATCTCCGCGCAACACGGCTTCGACGTTTCGGTAGTAGCCTTCGTGGCCGAACCCGTACACACTGGGAGGGCTGGTGTTTGCCTGCTCGACGAGCTTGTCATCATCGTCGTAGTCGGCAAAGGCCCAATGCTCAACCTTGTTCACCGCTGTTCCACCGATTTTGACGCTCCCCTTCTCGCCAAGGATCGTCATAGAACCCTCCAGGTTCCGTGGAAAGGTGAGCATCGAGACTTCAATGACGCCAATAGCACCAGAGCGGAACTTCAGGACCGCGGCCCCGCTGTCCTCTGCCTCAATCCGGCGCGCCAGCGTGGCGGTTTTCGCCATGACACTTTCCACGGGCCCCACCAACCACTGCATCAGGTCAACGTAATGCGACGCCTGATTCATAAAGGCCCCACCATCGAACTCCCATGTGCCACGCCAGGGCGCTTGGTCGTAGTACTCCTGCGGCCGCTGCCAGCGCACAGTACAGTTGGCCATGTAGATGCGGCCAAAGCGCCCCCGGTCGATCGCGCGCTTGAGCAGCACGACCGGCGGATTCAGTCGATTTTGCTTGACCACAAACAGTTGAACCTGGTGATCATCGCATGCCTGCACCAGCGCATCGGCCGCGGCCAGCGAGATCGCCATGGGCTTCTCGGAAATGACGTGCCGACCAGCTTTCGCCGCGAGGATCCCATGTTGCGGATGCAACCCGGACGGGGTGGCAATGATGACGGCATCGCTGGGGATGTCCGTTAACATCTGTTCGTAATTGGTGAACCACGGCACCGCATGATCGGCGCCAGCGCTTTGCGCTCGCTCGGCCACCACATCACAGACGGAGACGAGCTGTAGCCCCGGAAGCTTCGCCAGCGCGTCGAAGTGGTTCTTGCTAATCCGTCCACAGCCGACGAGCGCGACGCGAATGCGGTGCCCGGCGGGCACGACCGTAGCGGTCATGTTTCCGGATCAATACGGGTCACGAGCTCGCCGCGGCGCTCGTACCGCACGTCGGTACCGGGACAGCGAAGTACCTCGACCTCGCCCTCAGCACCGGCCAAGCTCAACGATTCCAACTTGTGTCCGTCTTCCGACATCCAACCGATGCGCCGCGCGGGCACGCCTGCCATCAGCGCATAGTCAGGCACATCGCGATTGACCACCGCACCGGCGCCGACGAACGCAAAACGTCCGATCGTGACCCCGCACACGATGGTGGCATTGGCACCGATGGTCGCCCCGCGCCGGACCCACGTGCGACGGTACTCGTTCTTCCGCGAAACGGCACTACGCGGATTGTAGACGTTGGTGAAGACCATCGATGGGCCGCAAAAGACGTCGGCTTCCAATTCCACGCCTTCGTACAACGACACATTGTTTTGAATCTTTGCGTTATCGCCGACAGTGACGCTGTTCATCACCACGACGTTCTGCCCTAGAGAACAGCGCGCACCAATGTGCGCCCCACCCATGACATGGCTGAAATGCCAGATGCGGGTACCGGCACCGATGACCGCACCGGCGTCGACGTAGGCCGACTCGTGCACGAGGGCTCCATCGCCCAGCACGACTCCTGGCGCGACGTGCGCTTGCCCTGCTGAGCCAACCATGCCCGGTATACTCACGCCGGCCCCGCCGCGGCGGATGTAACCTTTAATGAGGCAGCAAGCAAGACGTGCCACTCCTGCAACGAACGAACACCCGGCTCGCGGGACTGCCGCGCGGCGATTGCCTCGGCGGCCGCGTTGGCTGCCGACAACGTGGTCGTGTAGGGCACCCGGTTACTGATAGCGGCCTGTCGCAAGCGCTCATCATCAACCTGAGCGTGCTTACCCAACGGCGTGTTCACGAGCAGCTGAATCTGCCCGTTCAAGATCATATCCACGCCGTGGGGGCGCCCCTCGCTGACTTTCAGCACCGACTGCACCGGAATACCCTGCGCCCGCAGATATGCCGCGGTGCCACTGGTGGAGTACAGCGTGAACCCCAGCTGATGAAAACGCCTGGCCAAGGTACCAGCGCTGGGTTTGTCGGCATCGTTGACCGTGAGAAACACGGCGCCCGTCCGAGGGAGCGCATTGTCGGCCGCTAACTGCGACTTCATGAAGGCCGTGCCGAAATCCTCGTCGATACCCATGACCTCTCCAGTGGAGCGCATCTCAGGGCCGAGCACCGGGTCGAACTCCCGGAACTTATTAAACGGAAACACCGCTTCCTTCACGCTGTAGAAGGGCGGAATGATTTCCTGAGTAAAGCCAATCTGCGCGAGAGACTCACCTAGCATAAGTCGCGCCGCGACGGATGCGAGCGAGACGCCGATGGCTTTCGACACAAACGGCACAGTTCGCGAGGCCCGCGGATTGACTTCGATCACGTACACCACCCCGTCCTTGTAGGCGTACTGCACATTGATCAGGCCGATGACGCCAAGCCGCTTGGCGAACGCGACCGTATGCGCGCGCATCTGATCCGCCGCCGCCTGCGGAATGAGGTATGGAGGCAGAACACAGGCAGAGTCGCCGGAGTGGATACCCGCGCTCTCGATGTGCTCCATCACCGATCCAATCACCACATTGGTCCCATCGGAGAGCGCATCCACATCGGCTTCGAATGCATCTTCGAGGAACTTGTCGACCAGGACCGGTCGATCCTCACTCACCCGTGCGGCACGTTCGAAATAATCACGCAGGGAGGCGGCATCGTGCACAATCTCCATGGCCCGCCCTCCCAGCACATAGGATGGCCGCACCAATACCGGATACCCAATCCGATCGGCAATGTTGACCGCTTCATCAACACTGGTGGCCGTTCCATTGGCCGGTTGGGCAATGCCGAGTTCGCGCACGATGGCTTCGAAGCGTCGCCGATCCTCAGCGATATCAATCGCGTCGGGCGACGTTCCCAGAATGCGGACCCCCGCTGCCTCAAGCGGACGCGTGAGCTTGAGCGGTGTCTGTCCACCGAGTTGAACAATGACGCCGAGCGGATTCTCCCGGTGTACGATTTCGAGAACATCTTCGAGCGTCAGCGGCTCAAAGTAGAGCTTGTCTGAGATATCGAAATCGGTGGACACCGTTTCGGGGTTCGAATTGACCATAATGGTTTCGTACCCCTGCTCGCGCAGCGCGAGCACGGCGCGAACGCAGCAGTAATCAAATTCAACGCCCTGCCCGATCCGGTTGGGACCGGATCCCAGGATAATCACCTTTTGACGACCGGTGGTGGCGGCCTCACTTTCTTCGTCGTAGCACCCGTACAGGTAGGGAGTGCTCGAGGGAAACTCGCCGGCACAGGTATCGATCATCTTGTACGACGGGCGCACGTCGAGTGACCAGCGCAAGGCGCGGGCCTCGTGCTCGGAGACACCACGGAGCGCCCCCAGCTGACGGTCCGAGAACCCCATCCGCTTCATCCGACGCATGTTATCCGCGTCGATGGTGTGCTCGGCCTGAAACGATGCCTCGGCGACGATGAGCTCGTGGAGCTGATCGAGGAACCACGGATCAATGCCGGTGATCTCGTGTAACTCGGCCGTTTCCATGCCCATGAGCATGGCGCGTTTCAGCTGATAGATGCGTTCCGGCGTCGGACGGCGAAGCGCGCCGCGGAGCTCCTCGCGAGATCCGTCGGTGAGCCGATCATCCACGAGTCGCTCGCCAATGGTCCAGCCCGCACGCCCGGTTTCCAATGCACGCAACGCCTTCTGAAACGCTTCTTTGAACGTCCGACCGATGGCCATCGACTCGCCAACCGACTTCATCTGCGTGGTGAGGACGGGGTCAGACGTTGTGAACTTCTCAAATGCAAACCGCGGACATTTGACGATGACGTAATCGAGTACGGGCTCAAAGCTCGCGGGGGTCGTCTTCGTGATGTCGTTGGGTACTTCATCGAGCGTGTATCCCACCGCGAGCTTGGCGCCGATCCGTGCGATGGGGAAGCCCGTAGCTTTCGAGGCAAGCGCGGATGAACGGGACACCCGTGGATTCATCTCGATCACAATCAGTTCGCCATTTGCCGGGTTGACGGCGAACTGAATGTTGCAGCCACCCGCATCGACGCCAATTTCGCGAATGATGGCGATGGCGGCGTCGCGCATGAGCTGATACTCACGATCGGAGAGCGTCATGGCCGGCGCCACGGTAATGGAGTCACCGGTATGCACCCCCATCGGATCGAGGTTCTCGATGGAGCAGACGATGACCACGTTATCGGCGCAATCACGCATCACTTCGAGCTCGTACTCTTTCCATCCCAGCAGAGACCGCTCGATGAGCACTGACCCGACGGGCGACAAGTCGAGTCCACGCCGCACCATCGTTTCGAACTCCTCGCGATTGTACGCGATACCACCCCCGGTACCACCGAGCGTGAAAGAGGGACGAATGATGGCTGGGAATCCCGTTTGCTCGACGCCAGCGATGGCCTCCTCCAGCGTGGTGACGGTGCGACCGGAGGGGCACGTGAGGCCGATTTTCGTCATCGCCTCACCAAACAACTTCCGGTCTTCCGCCACGCGGATGGCGCGGGCGTTCGCACCGATCAACTCACACCCGTACTTCGCCAGCACCCCGCTATCGGAGAGCGCGAGCGCGACATTGAGCGCCGTCTGTCCCCCCATGGTGGGGAGAACCGCGTCCGGGCGCTCCTTCGCGATTACCTGTTCGACGAATTCAACCGTGACCGGTTCCACGTACGTTCGATCGGCGAACTCCGGATCGGTCATAATCGTGGCCGGATTCGAATTCACGAGGATGACCTCGTACCCCTCTTCACGGAGCGCCTTGGTGGCCTGGGTTCCGGAATAGTCAAATTCAGCAGCCTGTCCGATCACAATCGGTCCAGAGCCGATGACGAGGATTCGGTGCAGGTCAGAGCGTCGCGGCATGGAGAAGTTCGTCGATGATATCGTCAAAAGCGCGCGTCGCGGACCATCCGGTTGCACGCCGTAATTTGCTTGCGTCCCCAATCAGCACGGGGACATCAACGGGGCGGACCAGTGCCGGATCTTCGACGGGTGTCGCCTGCACACCGGCACGCGCCAGTACCCGCTCGAGAATCTGCTGCACCGACCATCCGGTGCCACTCGCCACGTTGTACGCCTCGCCAGGCGTCCCCCGCTGACAGAGGGAAATATATGCAGCAACCACGTCACGGACATGCAGAAAATCGCGTACTGGCGACCGATTACCCACCGGCATCATTGTCCCAGCTGGCGCCCCCCGTAGCGAGACGGCGCGAGCGGCGAGTGCCGGGAGGAGAAAGCGCGCGGGTTGTCCACGTCCGCTATGGTTAAAGCTCCGGGCGACGATCACGTTGAGGCCCGTGGCGCGCCAACACTGCAGTGCGAGGACTTCCTGCGCGGCCTTCGTCGCGGCATACACCGTACGCGGGGCTTGTACGGCGTCCTCGCGAAGGGGGATCTCGTGCGATTCGTGTCGGCCGTACTGCTCTGCGCTGCCCACGATGAGGACGGTCGGATCAATGCGCTGTCGGTCCCGCCAGTGTCCCAGTTCGTGTAACAGGCGAGCGGTGGCCGTGACGTTCACATCCCACGCCATCCCGGGATCGGCGGTTGCCGATGGGACGTGGGAGATGGCGGCGAGGTGGATTACCGTATCAGGTTGCGACGCGGCGACGGCGGCGGCAACGTACCGTTCATCGCGCAAATCGCCGACGAGCCACGTTGCCTCCGCGCGGTTGCCTCCCGGCTGTGCCTCCGTCGCCAGCGCGAAGATGTCCACCGCCTCTTGCTGGAGGGCCTCCAAGAGGTACGTGCCGACAAACCCGGCGGCACCGGTGACGAGCACCCGCTTCACGCCGCCCTCACCGAGGGGACGCGTAACGCTCGAGGTCCGCCGCCACCATCATGCGCACCAATTCAGCGAACGAGACCCGTGGCGTCCAGCCGAGTCGTTCGATCGCCCTGGCGGGGTCGGCGACAAGCAGGTCCACTTCAGCCGGCCGGAAGAACTTCTCGTCCTGCACCACAAAGTCGCGGTAGTCGAGATCAACGGCACGGAACGCCGCGTCGCAGAAGTCGCGCACCGAATACGTCTCGCCGGTTCCGATCACGAAATCCTCGGGCTCGTCGAGCTGCAGCATACGCCACATCGCCTCGACATAATCGCCGGCGAAGCCCCAGTCGCGACGGGCATCCAGGTTGCCGAGGCGCAACTCCTGCTGCAAGCCAAGCTTAATGCGGGCAACGCCGTCGGTGATTTTACGCGTCACGAACTCGAGCCCGCGGCGCGGCGACTCGTGGTTAAACAGGATGCCTGAGACCGCAAAGAGATTAAAGCTCTCGCGATAGTTCACCGTGATCCAATGCCCGTACAGCTTGGCCACCCCGTAGGGCGAGCGCGGATAGAACGGGGTGGACTCACGCTGCGGCACTTCAACCACCTTACCGAACTGTTCGCTTGAACTGGCCTGGTAGAACCGGGCCTTTGGTGCAGCTTTCCGCATGGCTTCCAGCATGCGGGTAACCCCGAGCGCCGTGAACTCGCCGGTGAGGACGGGCTGGGCCCACGAGGTTTGCACGAAGCTTTGCGCCGCGAGATTGTAGATCTCGTCG
>CANHTA010000127.1 GCA_947463135.1 Gemmatimonadota bacterium | reverse complement strand
GTGGAACGTGACGCACATGCACCGCAGCCCCAATGGCCGGTGGAGAGCCGAACTCAAGCTCGCCCCGGGCATTCACCGCATTACGGTGCGCACCGACGGCGGTTCGTGGATTGCGCCACCGGGGCTCCCTGCCGGGAATGACGACTACGGAAGCCCCGTGGGCATGATGGTGGTGCGAGGCAAACGGCCGTAAGCCGCACGCCGTCAGTCGGAATCGGGAAGGCGAGCGCGGCTACTTCGCGCCTCGCACGCGAATCACCTGCGTGGTGCTGTCGGTGAGGCCGGCCCCCGAAACCACCAGCGTGAACCGGTAGTCGCCAGCCGGCACCTGCGGGAAGTTGATGTTAAGGCTGCGTCCGGGCCCGCCATCGGGGCGACCATTATCGTTGTACTTAATGGAGACGGGGGTCACCGTCTTGGATAGCCCAACCGAACTGCCGAGCTTCTGCAAGAAGCCCGCGCCTAGCCGCGTGGCGCGAAGACTGATCTGCAGCGGCTGCCCGGGAGAGGCCTGGCGATACATCTCCCAGTAAATGCCGAAGCTGGTACCGCCTTCAATCTCGTTGCTACCATAGGCCTGCAGCGCGTTGCGCTCCAACATGGGGGTGGCGGACACGTCACCGCGCTGCAACAGGAGGTACTCGGAAAGTCGTGTTCCCGCCGGGAGTGGCGTCAACACCGTGCGCACCCGTGCGGCGCGCTTGCCAACGGGCGCGAGCACCTCAAGACTGGCAAGTGCCGGTTTGGCCAGAGGCAACAACAGGGCGCCGTTGGCCTGCGCGCTGTCGCGCCGGGCCTGCATGGGATCGCGACCATCGAACGCATCGAGTGTGAGAGCGGCCGTGTACGGGGCGCGCCCCATCTCCAACTCGCGCATCAGACGGTACCCACCGGCTACCACGGTGGTGTCGCCGCGCAGGAATCGCGCAAACTGGTATGGCAAGGCACCAAAGCCCGTGGCGTACCGCGGGGCGTAGCGCATTCTCGCCTTTTGTCGCCGCGGCTCCCAGTCACCGGGGGTGGCGCTGAGCGGATTCGCAATCGCCTCTACCACGGCCATAAAATCATAGCTGGGCGTAGGCTCATGGCCGATCACCGAGGGGGGCCGTGGATCAGCCACCCCGCCGTTCTGCACCGACCACGCGGTGGGCCAGCCGTAGCGGATCTGCGACTCGAGCAGATCGTCGCCCCACTGCAAGTCGTAAGGGATGCGCGCCAAGGAGTGCACACGCGACATGGTGCGTCGCGCGTAGAGTTCATTCTGAATATCGTTGGCGGGAAGCATCCATAGCGGCTGGGCCAGACGGAGCACGCGGAGATTCTCCGCGCTGCGGTCGGCACAGGGCGTTGTCTTATACGCCGCGTGTGTGGAGGGATCGAGCCACCAGGTGAGGTCGGTCCAGGTGCAGCGCTGCGCCGCCGGCATCGAGGCCAGCGCGCGGGTAAACGCGGCCGACGCGTCGAGGTGCTGATTGGCATGATGCAACGCCAATCCTTCCAGGGCCTGACACCACCAGAGCGTTCCCTGACACTGCCGCGCGGCCTTAATCGCCACGTCGCGCTGCTCAGACTCAATGGCATAGCGCACCCGCATACCGCTCACCCAATCGTCCTTGGGGTCGGCGGATTGCGCTTGTGCCAGAAGATCCAGCAGCTGCTCGCGCTCAATCTTGGCGTCATTCCGCTCGGCCGGCGGCGGCACGTCGCCGTTGTTGTTCCAGTAGCAGATGCGGCCAAGGGGCACCTCGCAAAAGGCGTCAGCCCCGCCATTGTAAAAGCGCAGCCCCATCCGATGATTCCGCTCGAACCCGTCTTGCATGGTACGGGCCTGCGACCCCAACGAACTCATGGTGGATGGGTTCCCGCGCAGCGGATCGGCCGACATGCCCGCCGCCGCTCCCGGCGCAGCCAAACGGGCCGTGTCGGTGGGGGGCGTACCCACGGGTGGCGTCTGGGCCGACAGCGGCGCACACCACACCGACAGCAGCAGCATCACACCCGTTGTTGCCCACGTGCGGCGTACGGCAGACATACCCTGAGGGCGAGCGGACTGTTTCACCACGGGACGACTCCACAGAGAAATCGAGGACACACCGCACGGCCAATAGCGACTGGCCCGGCGCGAGATCACCAACACATGCCAATGCCCAACGCACACCGCAGCAGCGCGCAAAGCTAACGCACGAAGCGGCGCCTCGGGGGATCACCCGCGAGGCGCCAGTGCGCTATGACGAGACCGACGTGGTGCGGGAGTGGTCGTGTTCCGGCGGTAAGGCGGGCGGCCCCCCGTGCAACTTCACCACATCGGACTTCCGACGCGCCCGGATGTTCAGCATTTCCACGATGACCGAGAAGGCCATGGCCATGTAGGTGTATCCCTTCGAGATATGCTGTCCCATACCTTCGGCCACGAGGTTCGTTCCGATCAGCACCAAAAATGCGAGCGCCAGCATTTTCACCGTGGGGTGCCGGTCAACAAAATCACTGATCGGCGACGCCGCCAGCAGCATGACCAAGAGCGCGATCACATTGGCCGCAATCATGATGACCACGCTGTCCGCCATGCCAATGGCGGTGATTACCGAGTCCAGTGAGAAGACGATATCCAGAATGGCAATCTGCGCCACCGTGCCCCACAGCGACTGCCCCCCCTTGGATGTGGTGGCAGACTCCTCGGGCCCTTCAAGCTTACTGTGAATTTCCATGGTGGCCTTTCCGATCAAGAACAGGCCACCCACCATCAGAATCAGGTCGCGCCCTGACACCGCTTTGCCGAGCACGGTCATGAGAGGCGCCGTGAGCCGCATCACCCACGTAATCGACAACAGCAGGGCGACACGCGAGAGAAACGCCCCCATCAACCCGAAGCGGCGGGCTTTCGGCTGATCGGCTGGGGCCAGCTTCGCGGCCAGAATTGAGATGAAGATGATGTTGTCGATGCCGAGCACGATCTCGAGCACCGACAGCGTGAGCAGGGACAGCCACACCTGCGGATCCATCAGCAAGTCGGTCATGGTGGCAAGCTAATCGGCTATCTTTCCGAAATGACTGCCCTTCCCATCCGGTCTGCGTCGTCGGACGCCCCCATGCAGCCTCGCCCCGCCGTCGTCCTGCTCTCGGGCGGCCTTGACTCCACCACGGTGCTCGCGGTGGCGCGTCGTGAGGGATTTACCCCGTACGCGATGACGTTCCGGTACGGCCAACGGCATGCCGTGGAAATCGAGGCCGCACGGCGTGTGGCATCGGCCCATGGTGTGGCAAACCATGTCGTGGTCGACATTGACCTCCGGCTCTGGGGCGGGTCGGCGCTCACCGGCGATGTGGCCGTTCCCAAAGACCGCGACGTGGCGCATCCGACCGACGAGATTCCCGTGACCTACGTGCCGGCCCGCAATACGATCTTCCTGTCGTTCGCGCTGGCGTGGGCGGAGACGCTCAACGCGCAGGCCATTTTCATCGGGGTGAATGCGCTCGATTACTCCGGCTACCCCGATTGCCGACCGGAATACGTGGCGGCGTTTGAGCAGATGGCCAACCTGGCCACGCGAGCGGGGGTGGAGGGCACTCAACGGCTGACCATTCACGCCCCGCTGCAGCATTTGAGTAAGGCCGAGATTATTCGCCTTGGCCACGAGCTCGGGGTGGACTATGCGATCACCACCAGCTGCTACGACCCCGCCCCCGACGGCACCGCGTGCGGGCGCTGCGATGCCTGCCAGCTTCGTCGGCGTGGGTTTGCCGACGCCGGCGTGGCCGATCCGATCGCGTACGCCACCGGAGCCTAACCCATGGCGTATACGGTTCGTGAGTGTTTCTACACCCTCCAAGGGGAGGGGGTGCAGGCGGGACGCGCCGCGGTGTTCTGCCGCTTCTCGGGGTGCAATCTCTGGAGCGGGCGCGAGGCCGATCGCGCGTCGGCCATCTGCACCTTTTGTGATACGGATTTTGTCGGGGTGGGCCCTGACGGTGGGAAGTTTTCCACGGCGGCAGCACTGGCGGCATTCATCCGGAGCCGCTGGCCGGCTGACGCCCCGGCTCATGTGCGCCCGTTTGTGGTGTGCACCGGAGGCGAGCCGCTGCTCCAGCTCGACGACGCCGCCGTTGCCGCCCTGCACGCGCAGGGCTTTGAGATTGCCGTGGAAACCAACGGCACCCAGCACGCCCCCGAGGGGCTCGACTGGATCTGCGTCAGCCCCAAGGCCGAGGCGCCGCTGGTGCTCACCTCGGGCGACGAGCTCAAACTGGTCTATCCCCAGCCCTCCGCTCTGCCCGAGCGCTTTGCGGGGCTCGATTTCCGGCATTTTCTGCTGCAGCCGATGGACGGCCCCCAGGCCGCGGCCAACACGCAGGCCGCCCTCGCCTATTGCATGGCCCACCCGCAATGGCGCCTCTCCGTCCAAACGCATAAGTCTTTGGGCATCCGGTAGCGCAACGGCCAAGGTTGAGCTAGCTTTCGGATTCCCCATCGGCTCCCCCCGCGCTCCGCGTCTCATGCTCCCATGTGCCCGCCACCTGCTCTCGCTCAGTGCGTGCATCGCGTTCATCGCGATCGCTCCGCGTGCGGACGGGCAGTCGGTTGAGCAGCTGGAGTCGCGGAAGCCCTTTGCGGCGTGGAGTGCCTCGGCGCAGAGCCTGCGCGATTCCATCGTGGTCAAGGCACGCGGTCAGATCGGGACCCGGTACAAGTTGGGTGGTACCAAGCCCAACTCGGCACTCGACTGCAGCGGCTTGGTGAAGTACGTCATGGGGGCCATTGATGTCATGCTCCCGCGCACGGCGCAAAAGCAGGCAACGGTGGGTCGTGAAGTGCCAAAAGATCTCGCGGCCATGAAGCCGGGCGACCTGCTCACCTTCGGTCGTGGGAAGCGCATCTCGCACATCGGCATTTACGTGGGCGATGGTCGCATGGTGCACGCCAGCACCTCCAAGCGTCGCGTGGTTGAAACCCGCATCACCGCACGCTCGCCGCTCATCCGGCAGTGGAAAGGCGTTCGCCGATTGGTGGACAGCACAGGTGCCTCCATGCGGGACTCGCTGCTGGCTCTGGCCGACTCACTTACCCGATAACGGCATCTCCGTGTTGCCAAGTGGCCGGTTCGCCCCCAGCATTGGGGGCGTTTTTCTTTTCATACCGTCCCGACGGAGGAGTTCATGACCGGTCCGATCATCCGTGCTGCGCGCGCCATACTGCTGGCCGCGCCGCTCTGCTGTGCCGTGTTGCCCACCCCCATGTTGGCGCAACCGGCGTTGCCCAAAGATCGCCTCACCATCGCGGACTATTTCAACTGGGAAGATGTGGCCGCGCCAAGTCTGTCACCCGACGGCCGGCAGATCCTCTACACGCGCACGTGGATGGATCAGCTGAATGACCGGCGGGAATCTTCCATTTGGATCATGAATGCCGACGGAACGAAGAACCGTTTCCTCGTGAAAGGCGCCGATGCCAAGTGGTCACCCGACGGTTCGCGCATTTCGTTTGTCGCGCCCGGCGAGCCGGGAGGAGCGCAGATCTGGGTGCGCTACATGGATGCCGAAGGGTCCACCACCCAAATCACGCGTCTCACCGAGGCACCGGGTGACGTGGAGTGGTCGCCCGACGGCAAGACCCTCGGCTTTGGCATGCTGGTGCGCGGCACCGACACGTGGCGCATTGCCATGCCCACGCCGCCCCGTGGCGCCAAGTGGACCGAGCCACCGCGCGTCGTCACGAAGGTGAAGTACCGGGCCGATCGGCAGGGATTCCTTGAAGACGGACTGCGTCAGCTGTTTACGGTACCCGCCGATGGGGGGACACCCGCGCAGGTCACCAGCGGGGAGTGGGCAGCGAATGGCACCACATGGATGCCCGACGGTAAGAGCTTCCTGTTCACGTCGTTACGCACCGCTGACGCGGAGTACGCGTGGCGGCAGAGCGACATCTACAAGGTGGACCTTGCAACAGGCACCGTCACCGCGCTTACGTCGCGCAATGGGCCGGACAACTCGCCGGTTCCCTCGCCAGATGGCCGCCACATCGCCTACACCGGCTATGACAGCACCGACGCCACATGGAAGGACGCCACGCTGTACGTGATGGATGCCGACGGCCGGAACGCGCGCGCGCTCACGGAAAAACTGGATCGTTCACCCAGTGGGATGATGTGGGCGCCGGATGCGAGCGGCGTCTACTTCAACGTGGAGAACGAAGGGTCGCGCAACCTGTACTTCGTGTCACTGAAGGGTGACGTCCGCCAGGTGACCAAAGGGGCGCACGTGCTGACCGTGAGCGACCTCAACAAGAATTTCATGGCGGTGGGGGTGGCCAGCTCGCCCACCAAGCCCAACGACATCGTGGCATTCGATGTGCGTATGCCAGCCATCAAACAGCTCACCGATGTGAATGGCGATGTGTTGGCGGGGAAGACGCTCGCCACCACCGAGGAAGTTTGGTACACGTCGGTTGACGGCCAACGCATTCAAGGGTGGATTGTGAAGCCGGCCGGATTTGACGCCACCAAGAAGTATCCGCTCATGCTGGAGATTCACGGTGGCCCGCATTCGATGTACAACGTGGGGTTCAGTTTCGCGCGACAGGATCATGCCTCAAACGGCTTTGTGATGCTGTACACGAACCCGCGTGGTTCAACGGGCTATGGCTCTGCCTTCGGCAATGCCATTAAGAACGCCTATCCCGGCAAGGACTACAACGATCTCATGGCCGGCGTGGACACGGTGATCAATCGCGGCTTCGTGGACAGCAACCGGCTCTATGTGTTCGGCTGCTCCGGCGGCGGCGTCTTGACGGCGTGGACCGTGGGCCACACCGACCGCTTTGCCGCAGCCGCGTCGATGTGTCCGGTGATCAACTGGCTCAGCTTTGTAGGGACCACTGACGGATCGAGCTGGTACTACAACTTCGCGAAGTATCCGTGGGATGATCCCAGCGAGCACCTCAAGCGTTCCCCGCTGATGTACGTTGGCAACGTGAAAACGCCAACGCTGTTGATGACCGGCGTGAATGATTTGCGCACGCCGATCAGCCAGACCGAGGAATTTTACGAGGCCTTGAAGGTACGAAAGGTGCCAACCGCCATGATCCGCTTTAACAACGAATGGCACGGCACCAGCTCCACGCCATCCAACTTCGTCCGGACGCAACTGTATCTGCGCAGCTGGTTTGATAAATACCAGACGCCCCCAAAGGGTCAGCGCGTTACGCAGGATAAGCAGTGAGCGCCATGTCAACGCACGGCGGTGATTGCGCGTGAGTGATCTGGCATTCCGGGGGCGCGGCGCGGAGGTGGGTGGCCGCGCTCCCGTGTGGGTGATCCGGGCAGCGGGAGCGGTGGTGGGGCTGGCCATCATGCAGACCGCGGCCCTGCTTGGCGTGTGGTCGGCGGCCGGTGTTCCGTGGTTTACGGCGCACCTGCTGCTCATGCTGGGCGGCGCGCTGCTGGCCACCACGGCCCGTGGTCACTGGCTGTGGCTGGTAGCGGGAAGCCTCACCGTGCTGCTCATGCTGGTGTCCTACACGCCACTGGTTTCGATGCTGGTGCATCCATTCATCCGGCGCGATAACCGCCCATCCGTCGCAGCACGCGACATCGGTACGCCAGACGCCGTGGTCGTCCTCTCCGGCCGTGTGACCTCGGAAGGGCTGGTCACCGGCGCCGCACTGGAACGCCTC
This sequence comes from Gemmatimonadota bacterium, assembly GCA_947463135.1. GTDB lineage: Bacteria > Gemmatimonadota > Gemmatimonadetes > Gemmatimonadales > Gemmatimonadaceae > Gemmatimonas. The sequence goes on along the minus strand of CANHTA010000127.1, from coordinate 853 downwards.
ATCAGCGGCTTTCAGCAGGCACGTGAGCTCGGCATTCCCACGGTGGCCCTCTCGGTGGTTGAAGACGACGCCAACCCCTCAGTGGCGGACTCCGAGCGCGATCAGCGTGCGCTCGCGCAGCTGATGGCCCCCGGTGTGGAACTCCGTTTTGTGCGGGATGTACACAGTACGCGTGATGAAGCACTCGCCTTTACCGCCATGGCGCGTACCCATGGGTGGCGGCAGGTGTTAGTTGTTACGTCGCCGCTCCACTCAAAGCGTGCATGCGGCGCGTTGGAGCGCGCAGGGCTCCCCACACGCTGTGCGCCGGCCCCTTCGCGCCTGTATGCCGTGAGTCAACTCGATCGGCCACGGGAGCGGCGGCTTGCTTTTGCCGATGTGGTGTATGAAACAGCGGCGACACTGCTCTACGCAGTCCGTGAATGGACGCCGTAGCCCAAGCGCACCCTGTTGTATCATGTGAACGTTCAGTACGTTTTTTGCTCGTCTTCCTCTCGCCTCCAGTGCCATGAGCTCTCCGGTTTTCCGTTTCCCCAGCGTGGCTGCGCGTGCGGCTGTGCTCGTCGTGGCGTTGAGTGCCTGTTCTGATAAGGCCGCTCTGGCACGCAACGATTCCCTGTCGGCGGCGCTGGCCAGCATAAGCGCGGAGCGCGACTCCCTGCAGATGCGGATGCAGGACGCGAGCGCTGACAAAGACCGCGCCCTGGCACAGATCGTGGAGGCATCGAAATTCGCCGATGCCGTGGATGCGGAGCTCCGCCAGGTTCGCGGCCTGTCCAGCAAGCTGAGTGTGACCAAGCGCGATGAGTCCGGCAAAACCGAAGCTGCGGCCGCTCAGAAGGACATTCTCGAC